>CAZNHF010000041.1:0-14709 GCA_964572375.1 uncultured bacterium
ACTTGCGAACATCGACAACCTCCTGGTGGGGGAATAACCAGAGAGCGCAAACGAATCCACATTCTTGACAATTATAGCATACATGGCAGCATTGCGCCAGCACCGCTTGAATCGCCTTACGAGAGGCAGCAGGCCCCAGGCCGAGCAAGGCCCGGGCCCGGCACGACCCTGCCAGACCACCGTGTGGAAGCCCGGCTCGAAATCGCCATCGACGAGCGCGGCGACGCGCTGCCCGGTGATGTTGTAGATGGCGAGTTCCACCTCACCCGCCCTCGGGGCGCCGTAGGTCACGGTGTGAACGGTCTCTCAGAAAGGTGTTCGTGTGTGGCAGGCGTGGCGACCGCCGATGGCCGTCGCCACGCGGTGCAGCAGCTATTCTACTCGCCGGCCCATCTCCACACCGATCGCACGTCCCCACTCACGGGCCCGCTCGAGCGCGGCCGCATCCGGCACGAATTTCTGTGTCATCGGCTCGGTCACAACCTCGACGCCCATATCGCCAAGCGCTGTCGTGAGCTGACCGATCGCCTCACCGCTCCACCCGTAGGACCCGAAGACGCCGCCGACGAGGTTTCTCGGCTTGAGCCCCTTCAGGTAGCAGAGGATGTCGGCCATCCGTGGGAACATCTGGTTGTTGATCGTCGGGCTCCCAAGGATGAGCGCGCCTGCCTCGAGAACCTCGGTCGCCACGGTCGCCCGGTCGGTCCCGCTGAGCGGGAGCAGTCTCGAACAGGCGCCTCCATCGTGCAGCCCCTCGGCAATCGACCTCGCCAGCTTCTCGGTGCTCCCCCACATCGTGTCGAACGCGATGACGGCCTTCATCGTGGGCTCCTGCTTCGCCCAATGAACGTACTTGGAGACGATGCCGTCGATGTCCTTCCGCCAGATCGGCCCGTGGTCGGGCGCGACGAGATCGAGCGCGAGGTTCAGCTCACCCAACCGGTCGGCCAGTTTCGCCACGAGCGGCGAGTACGGCATCAGGATATTCGCGAAGTACTTGCCCGCCTCGTAGTCGAGGACGAAGGGGTCGAGCTGGTCGTCGAAACGCTCGCACGTGGCGTAGTGCATGCCGAACGCGTCCTGCGAGAAGAGCACGCGGTCCGCCGCGAGGTAGCTGAACATGCTGTCGGGCCAGTGGAGCATCCTCGTCTCATAGAATCCGAGTTCCATGTTCCCGAGATCGAGCGTCTCGCCGTCCCTGACGACGTCTACGTCGCGCCGCCCGGGAAACTGCGCCGCGATCGTCTTCTGCCCCATCGGCGAGGCCACGACGCGCGAAGGCTTCACCTGGTCGGCAATGTCCAGAAGACAGCCGGTGTGGTCCATCTCCGAGTGGTTGGAGACGATGAGATCGATCTCGGAGGGGTCAACGACCGAGGACACCCTCGTGAGGAACTCCTCGCGGAACGGCGCCTTGACCGAATCAATGAGCGTGATCTTATCGGCCATGATGAGAAACGCATTGTACGTCGTTCCCCGCGGCGTCGAGTACCCGTGGAAGTCACGACTCACCCAATCGACGGCGCCGACCCAGTAGATGTGGTCGCTGATCTTGACGGCCTGGAAGTGCTTCGACATCGGCTATTCCTCCGCGGCGGGCGGCGTGAAGACGCGCTGCCCGAGTTCCTTGTCGAGCATGTAGAGCGCGTTTCCGGTCTTGCCCACCATCTTCACCTTCTGGAGAATGCCCTCGGCGGTCGCTTCCTCCTCGACCTGCTCGTCGACGAACCAGCGGAGGAAGCTGTCGCTCGCGTAGTCGTCCTCGGTCCGCGCGAGTTTGACGAGCTTGTTGATGAGGCCCGTCACCTTCTGCTCGTGCTTGAGCGTCTCGGCGAAGACGTGCTCGGGGGACTTCCAGGTCGCGGCCGGAGCGTCGAGCGCCTTGAGGATGACCCTGCCGCCGCGCTCATTGACATAGGCGAAGAAACGCATCGCGTGGGCCTCTTCCTCCTGGTACTGCGTCCACATCCAGTTCGCCATGCCCTCGTAGCCTTCCGACTCGAAGTAGGCGGACATCGACAGATAGAGGTACGCCGAGAAGAACTCCGCGTTGATCTGTTCGTTGATAGCCTTCTCCATCTTCTTGCTCAGCATCGTCAGGTCCTTTCGCGTGGGAGCGCCGCCCAAAGCGACGCGTGCCCGTTTCCATCCATCACGCAGTGTTTCTTGTTCCGCTGATGCTCTGTCCCGCCCGCTGGTTCCGGATCATACGTGCGAACAGCAGGCATCGAGCATGTCCTTGCAGTCCTGTCTGATACCGATCCGCGTCAGTGCAAAATCGTACTTCACCGGGTCGCCCGGCGCGAGCTTCCGGAAGGAATTCGTCACCTCGAGCGCCGTCCGGAGATCCGCCTGCGTCCTCGTCGTAAGACCGAGCTGCCTCGCGATCCGGTGCATGTGCGTATCGATCGGCACGACAAGCATCGAACGGTCGACAGTGGACCAGACGCCCGGATCGACGTCGTCGTCCCGGACCATCCACCGAAGGAACAAATGGAGGCGCTTGCACGCGCTCCCTCGCTCCGGCAGAGGAAGGAGACTCGCGGGGCGGGTCTCCGCAGCAGCGGCAAGCTCGGCGACGAAACGTCCGAGGGCCGGCACGAGCGTGACATCCGTGTACTCGATCCCGCTCGCGAAACACTCCTCGAGAGAGCCGTGCCGGTTGATGACCCGCCCGGCGCCGACCAGCAGATCTCCGATCTCCTCGGGGAACGTGAACCGATGCTTGATATCGGAGACCGAGTCGCGGATCGTCTCTGCGCGCTCGTCGGCCACGAAGCGAGCCGGCCGCTCGCCGAGTCGGCCGAGGACGGACCGTGCGCTTCCGAGGATCTGAGCCACCCTTCCGTAGGCCAGCGCCGACGCCACAAGACCAGCGATCTCACGATCGTTGGGTGCATCGTACTCGTAGACCAGCTCGAGTGGGTCCGGATGAACGTACTCGCGGCGGTTGAGCGTCTTGTACAGGTGCTCGAGGAAATCCCTCACGCGCTTCTCCCACGCTCAATGTTCACGCCACGGGGCACGGCCAGAAGACTCCCGGCGCTACCCTTCCAGATTGAACTCCCGCACGTCGAACCAGTATCCGGTCCCCGTGAGTTCGTCGATCTGGGCTTTGACGAGGGCGAGGTGCCCGCGCTCGATCTCGAGGAAGCGCGCGAAGAGCCCGCGGTGCTCTTCAGGAAGCTCGGCGACTACCTTCTCGTAGAAGTCGCTCGTCGTCAGCTCGACCTCGCTCGCCTTGCGCAGGAAGTCCAGCTCGGCGCCGCTTACATCGCCGCCGAGTCCCGCCTTCATTGTCGCGATGCCTCCCGCGATGGCGCCGCGGTCAGGCACCGTCGTCCTGAGTTCCGCAAGGCTGACCGCGCCGGACTCCTTCCACTCCTTGAGCCTTGCCACGAGGAAATCGACGTGCCCCTGCTCCTCGTCGCCCATGAGCCTGAAGAACCCCTCGCCCGCCGACCCCTCGGTCGCAGCGACGGCCTCCCGGTAGCAGTCGCGGACTTTCGTCTCGTACTCGATCGCTGTCCTGATGGCTTCTTCGATGGTCACGTCTGGTCCACCTTCCGATCGCTGCTGCTCCCAGACCCCCGGGAACCTCCGCCCCCTGGCCGGAAGCGACCCGGCCGGCATGCCGGCCGGGTCCGCATCCGGTGTCGTGTCTCTCGGTTGTCGCCCTACACCTTCCAAAGGCCGTGAAGGTTGCAGTAGGCCCGGACCATGTCGTAGTCGGCGATGCAGCAGAACTCGGCCTCCGCAGCGCCGCCCGGCTCCAGGTACTGACGGTACGAGCGACCGCCGGCCACGGCCTCGATCCACTCGATATGGTGCTCGTCTGTCATCGGATGGGCCGCCGCGCCGACCTTCACCTTGATGCCCCCGCCGGACTTCTCGACGACCGGCACGTGCTTCTCGACTGCGGCGTCGGTCATGTTCTCCTTGAGCAGGACCATCGGCGCGCCGCAGCACACAAGCGTTCCGGCGCCGCCGTGCAGCGCCTCGACGATGTTCCCGCACTTCTCGCACTTGTAGACTTCAAGTCTGGCTGCCATTTTGGTGCCTCCCTTCGGACAGAGTGAGTCTACACAAGCTTCCGCGCCGCGTCCAATGCGGCCTCATAGTCGGGCTCGTGGCTGAGTTCCGGTACGATCTGGGTGTACTGAACAACACCGTCGCGGTCGACAACGAAGACGGCCCGCGTGAGAAGCCCGTTCTCCTTGATGAGCACGCCGTACGCCGGTCCGAAACCGCCCCGGTAGTCGGACAGCGTCACGACCCTGTCGATGCCCGCCGCCGCGCACCAGCGCGACTGCGCGAACGGCAGGTCCATGCTGATGGTCAGGACAACGATATCGTCGCCCAGTTTGGAAGCTTCCTGGTTGAATCGACGAGTTTCCGCGTCACATACGCCCGTGTCGAGCGAGTGCACTACCGAGATGATGCGAACCCTGCCATCGTACGCTGATGAATCGACCGGCGACATGTCGTTCGCGACGACTCTGAACGCAGGCGCCTTGTCCCCGACCTTGACCTCGTCACCCATGATGGTCAACGGATTGCCCGCGACCGTCACCACTCCGGTTCTCTCCTTCATGCTCGTCTCTCCTCCAGTTGTCGTCGGAACCTCTACCAGTTCTCTCCCAGGATCTCGAAGTGCTCCGTCGGATGCGCGCAGGCCGGGCACTTCGCGGACGGCTCGGTGCCTTCATGCAGATAGCCGCAGTTGAGACAGCGCCAGACGACCGGCTTGTCACGCTTGAAGACGCGTCCGGCCTCGATATTAGCCGCAAGATCGTTGTAGCGCTTCTCGTGCTGCTTCTCGGCGACCGCGATCGCTTCAAAAACACCCGCAATCTCCTCGAAGCCTTCCTTCCTCGCCGTCACGGCGAACGAAGGATACATCTCGGTCCATTCGTAGTGCTCACCGCCGGCGGCAGCCTTGAGGTTCTCAACGGTGGAACCGATGACGCCCGCCGGGAACGCAGCCATGATCTCGACCTCGCCGCCCTCCAGGAACTTGAATAGCCGCTTGGCGTGCTCGCGCTCCTGATCCGCCGTCTCGGCGAAGATCTCGGAGATCTGCCGGAACCCATCCTTGCGCGCCTTGCTCGTGAAATACGTGTAGCGATTCCTCGCCTGCGACTCGCCTGCGAACGCCGTCAGGAGGTTCTTCTCCGTCTGGCTACCCTTGAGACCCATCGTATTCCCCTTTCCCGCAGGCCGCTTCGCGCGCGGCCGCGCACCCGGTGCATCTGCCTGTGAAAGTCAGACTGTGACCCGTGATCTCGTACCCGCTGGCCCTCGCCGCTTCGCGCTCCAGCGCGCCCAGCGTCTCGATCGACGCATCGACGATCCTGCCGCACGCGCCGCATCGTACGTGGTAGTGCTGCGTGAGGTGGGCGTCGTAGTGACGTTGACTCCTACCGTCCTCAATGACGCGTATCGCATTGCCCTGCGCGAGCAGCTCGAGGTTGCGATAGATGGTGGCGAGGCTGGTACGCGGCAAACGCTCCCGGACGAGACTGCAAATCTCCTCCGCCGTCGGATGATCGCAGGTCGCCCCGAGGACATCGAGGATGGCCCGCCGACTGCGGGTCATTCGTACGTCGCCCTCTACAGTCATACCACACCTCGGAATGAGAACAGGAGTGATTCCTACCTTCACCGTAGTAGATGCACCATCAAGGGCCGGGTTTCCCGGCAGCAGGCGTTCCACTGCCCCCTTGACACGACGGCCTCGTGGGCGCATAACATGATGCGGGCAACAGGGGGCGCATAACATGCGGCAGAAGCGCACATTCCGGCTCCTACTGTCCGGACCAGCCAGGGCGACGGGGACCGACCGGGAGACGTTCTGTCATGACACATCGGCTGAGATGCTGGGTGCCGCTGCTTCTGCTGGCAATCGCGATGCCTGCTCTTCCGGCGTCTGAGGCATCAAGCGACCCTCACCAGGCTCTTCCGGCGTCTGAGGCATCGAGCGACCCTCGCCAGGCCCAGTTCGCGGTCGTCGTTCCCGTGATGCCGTATGCGTTCATCATCGACCGGATCGCGGGCGGTCGCGTCACCCCACTCACGCTGGTGCCCGCGGGACAATCACCACACTCGTACTCCCCCGGACCTCAGCAGATCGCCTCGATCGCCGAAGCCCGCGTCATCTTCCGCACCGGTCTCCCGCTCGAGCAGGGTGTCGTCTCGCGGCTCGAATCGCTCAACCAGGAGGCGATCGTCATCGACATGACCTCCGTCGTGACGGAACAACACGACAGCCTGGATGCGGAGTACGGTCAGACCGGCGGCCACGCAAACGACGACAAGCACGACCACACGGACGGGCGCGACCTCCACGTCTGGCTGAGCCCCGCGAACATCTCCAGGCAGGCGAGACTCATGGCTGAAACGCTCGCACACGTCGACCCGGCCGGAGCGCACATCTACGAAACAGGGCTGGACTCGCTCCTGAGCGACGTCGCGAGACTCGAGCACGAGCTCGACGTCCGTCTTGCTCCGTTCGCGGGCTCCAGGTTCTACGTCTTCCACCCGGCCTTCGGTCACTTCGCCGAGGCGTTCCACCTTGAGCAGGTCGCGGTCGAGTTCGAAGGCAAGGAGCCGAGCGCGAAGCGGCTCGCATCGCTCGTCAAACAGGCGCGCGTGGACGGCGTGCACACGATCCTCGTCCAGCCGCAGTTCTCCGATTCGGCGGCGCGGACGCTTGCACGCGAGATCGGCGCGGACCTCGCGCTCATCGACCCGCTGGCCTATGACCTCTTCGCGACGCTCCGTTCTCTGGCGGACGCCATCGCCCCCGCGGACGCCGACACTCCCACGGATACCATCACCCCCCCGCCCGCCAAAGGCATAGCCCCTGATCAGGAGGCCGCTCAGCCGTGACCGACTCCACGCCAGCGATCAGCATGACCGGCGTCACATTCGCGTACGGCCGTCACGCCGTCCTCTCGAATGTGGACCTGACCATCGCGCGTGGGGAGTTCGCGACGGTCGTCGGACCGAATGGCGGCGGGAAGACGACGCTCCTCAAACTCATGCTCGGACTGCTTGCGCCGGACTCCGGCACCGTCAGCGTGCTCGGCAGGACGCCCGCGGCAGCGCGGTCGAAGGTCGGGTACGTGCCGCAGCGAGCGAGCGTCGACTCGAGCTTCCCCGCGCGCGTGGTCGACATCGTCCTCATGGGACTCCTCGGCTCGCGCAAGAGCATCCGCTACACGGCGGAGGACCTCAAGCGCGCGGGCTCGGCACTCGAATCCGTGGAAATGGAGGAGTTCGCATCGCGGCGGCTGGCCGAACTCTCCGGCGGCCAGCGCCAGCGCGCGCTCATCGCCAGGGCGCTCGTGTCCGAGCCCGAGCTGCTCCTCCTCGACGAGCCGACCGCCCATCTCGACGTGTCCATGGAACGCGGCCTACACGACCTGCTCGGCCGGCTCAGAAAGAACGTCACAATCGTGCTGGTCTCGCACGATCTCGGGTTCGTATCCGACTATGCGGACCGGGTCGTCTGCGTGAAGAACACGGTCGCCGTGCACGAGACGTGCGAGCTCACAAGTGACGTTGTTCGCGAGCTCTACGGCAGAGAAGTGAGGATGGTCAAACACGATGACTGAGTTCCTGACAGCGGTCACCTCGTATGCGTTCATGCGCAACGCGCTCCTCGCCGGAGCGATGGCGAGCGTTGCTTGCGGCGTGGTGGGCTCGCTCGTCGTCGTCCGCAGGATCAGCTACATGGCGGGCGGGATCGCGCACTGTGTGCTCGGCGGGATCGGCGCGGCGGTCTATCTCGACCACGTTCACGGATGGACCTGGCTCGAGCCACTGCACGGTGCGCTGGCCGCGGCCCTCCTGGCGGCGTTCGTCATCGGATACGCCAGTCTCAAGGCGCGCGAGCGGACCGACACGGTTATCGGTGCGGTGTGGGCCATCGGGATGTCGGCGGGAGTTCTGTTCCTTGCGAGGACGCCCGGGTACGGTGTCGACCTCATGAGCTATCTCTTCGGCAACATCCTCGTCGTCTCGGCGCGGGAACTCTGGCTGCTGGCTGCGCTCGACGCAGTCGTTATCACTCTTGTCGTGCTCTTCCACGACCAGCTCGCGGCGATCTGCTTCGATGAGGAGTTCGCGCGCGCGCGCGGCATCCATGTCGATGCGCTCTTCCTCATGCTGCTGGTCCTCACCGCGCTCACTACGGTTCTGCTCGTTCTGGTCTCCGGCATCGTCATGATGCTCGCGCTCCTGACGATCCCCGCCGCGATGGCGGGCCGCTTCGCCGGCAGACTCTCGCACATGATGCTCGGCGGGATCGCTCTGACGGCGCTCTTCACGTTCGTCGGGCTCGCCGTGAGCTACTCGCCTGAGCTCCCGGCCGGCGCCACCATCGTCGTGGTCACCGGCGCGGCGTACTTCGTCGTCATCGCCCTCACGCGGCCGCACGGCGGACTCAGACTCCGCGGCTGAGCCCCTCTTCGGGGCCACCTGCCGAGCCCCTTCGACTACCTGTACAGCGACTTGATCGAGCCCCAGCACGTCTCCTCCACCGGCGACGTGCACTCGACAAGAAGCCCCGCCCTGTCTTCCGACAGGGCGGGGCTGATGATGCATGCTCCGTTCGGAAAAACCGAACGTACTGCGTGCTGCTCAGGCTACCTGTAGAGGGCCTTGATGGCGCCCCAGTTGGTCTCTTCAACGGGGTTCGTGCACTCGTAGCCGTCGATCGTCAGGTAGTAGTTCGAGCCGCAGGTGTAGCCCAGATCCCAGGCATCCGTCGAGACGAACACAACCGAATCACCCGCCGGGAGGGCGTAGCTCAGGGCCGTGTACGTGCACTTGGGAGCCGTCACAGACGAGAGGAACGACGCGCTGGCACAACCGAGCGACAGGTCGACGAAGCCGAGAAGCAGACCGGCCTCGGACTCGGCACCGATGGTGACGGTCGCCGGGACGTCGAGCGTGAGCAGGTACCAGTCGGTGTCGCGGTACGTGCTGCCGAGGTAGCTGTACACACCGGTGGTGCCGCAGATTACGATCGTCTCGTTGGAGCAATCAACGACCGAGTAGGGCGGGTTGATCGGGTCAGCGTTGCAGCCGCCGTTGAACTGGTCGTCGTAGTCGGTGTAGCAGTCGACCTCACCCTCGAGCAGGGCGCCGGTCGGGCACTCGACGATGCACTCCTCGACCGCGTAGACGTCGAGGATGTAGTCGCCGCAGTCACCGCCGTAACCGTCGATGACGATGTAGTACGTGTTGCCGGCGTAGAACTGGACGCCAGCGATCCACGACTGATACATGTACGTGTTGAAGAGGGCGCAGTCAGCAGCGTCATCGACACAGGCGTACGGAAGAGTCGGGGTGTAAACGTTCTCGTAGACGAAGACCTTCGTGTCGTATGAGGACATGCAGAGGAACACGTCAACGAGCACGTCGGCGCCCGGCGTAAAGGCGTAGACGCAGTCCGGCGAGGTCGAACCGGTGTAAGGGCAGGTCTCGTCGTAGTCGTCGACGAACACACAGGTGTTGCCGGCGTCCATGAACGGCAGAGCCGCGATCGGCGTCGCCGTGGCGATGTCCTCGCCACCAACGCGGCCGTCCGGAATGTTCACTGCGTTCACAACCGTGTTCTTCTCGGGCATGACAGCCGTCGGCGTCACGGCGAGAGCACACATGCTCATGGCAAGCACCAGCACAACAGCAAGGCTAGCGAACTTCATTGTCGTTCCTCCTCAACAGGAGCCCAACAGCAGAACAAGAACACACGAACAATCCCTCCGTCCGCACCCCCCTTTCTTCTCCTTCATGTCGCGATTCAGGATGCGTCCGTTCGTCGAGCGACCCATGCGCGGCAGCGACGTCCACTGCCCGAAGTGCGCTCCCGAACGGTTTGCCCACGCAGGGGTAGTATACCAAGTCTTAGCGTGTCTCGTCAAGCAGTATTCGAGCTATAGTCAAGAATCTGCGGCGCGTCTAAGATGTTAGCCGCTAGCAGGATATGAGCGACCACTCGGTCTGCGGCACGACGTATGATACCATCCGCACTATGATTCATTCTCTCGGAGGATGCGAGTGAGCAGACTCGGACGATACTCCATCCCAGCCAGGCGGGTCCGCGTCGAGGAGACCATCGACCGCAGCCGGTTCATCACGACTGTCGGCCACGCCTCGACGGTCGACGACGCCAGAGCTTTCGTCGCCGATGTGAGCGGCGAGTTCTCCGACGCGACGCACAACTGCTGGGCGCATGTCGTCGGTCCACCGGGCGACACGAGCCGCGTCGGCATGTCCGACGACGGCGAGCCTCACGGGACCGCCGGCAGACCGATGCTCCACGTCCTCCTTCACAGCGGAATCGGTGATGCGGTTGCCGTCGTCACGCGCTACTATGGCGGCGTCAAACTCGGCAAGGGCGGTCTCGCCCGTGCGTACAGCGGCGGCGTCAAGCTGGCACTCGAGGAGCTGCCGACTCGTGAACTCGTGGCCACGTCTGCTTTCGAACTCTCGCTCGACTACGCGCTCCTCGAGACCGTAAGACGATCATTCCCGGAGTTCGAGGTCACCGTTCTGACCGAAGACTTCGGTGAGCGCGTCGTCCTCCGCGTGGAACTCCCCGACGAGCACATGGAGCTGTTCACGGAGGCCGTCGCCGGGATGACGAGCGGCACGGCGAGCGTCACAAGGATCCCGTCCGACGCGCCGGCCGACTGAGCGACTTCCGTCGCAACAGGTAAGGCAGTGACTGCGGAGACAAGGGGCTCTGACGCCGAGGTCTGGCTGAGAGACTGGAGAGAGGCGATGATCCGCATATCATGGAAGACAGACCACCGTGGCGACTGCACCAATAGGCGCCACCACCCCGCACGGCACCCCGCACGGCACCCCGCACTCACCGTGAACGTGGCGGTGATCGCAGCCGTGTTGATACTGAGCTTCGCATGTTCCGCGGCCTCGGAGAGCGCGGGCGAAAGAGACGCCGACTGGTCCTGGCCTCCGAACGACGACGTCGCACTCCGCGTCGAGGAGAACCTCGATCTTCACTTCGAGGGGGCCGCGCTCCGTGAATATATCGAAGGCGCGGACGACACGCACCGCAGCGCCGCCGAGTTCCTCCTCGCGTGGATGCCCTCCTCCGACCTCGGTTCGCTTTCGTCGGGGCTCTTCATCAAGAACGTCGATCTCGCGGTCGAGGCGTGGCAGACCGCGTCGTGGGGCGGCGAGATCGATCCCTACACGTTTCACACGTACGTCCTCCCCCATCGCGTCAGCCAGGAGCCGGTCGAGGACTGGCGCGGGCGCCTCCGTGAACTGGGGGCGCCGCGGGTAGCAGGGATGACGATGAGCGAGGCCGCTCTCGAGATCGGACGAATGACACGCGAGTGGGCGACATACAGAGCAAGCTCGCGCCGGGACCAGGGACCGGTCACGACCATGGAGCGCGGACTTGGTCGCTGCGAGGAGGACATGATCCTCACGATAAGCGCGCTTCGCAGCGTGGGCATCCCCGCACGGAGTTGTTCCACGCCGTGGTGGACGACCGTCGACAGCAACCACGCCTGGGTGGAGGTCTACGTCGGACGCGACGAGGGCTGGCACTACATGGAGTCGTGCGACGCCTCGGCCTGCCTCGACCGGACGTGGTTCACCGAGCGCGCAAAGCGGACCGGAATCGTGCTCTCGGTCGGCTACGGTGAAGCGCCGGTCCCCGACGAGCTCGCCGGGGCACTCCACTCGCTGAAGGACGGCGTGGTCATCCTCAACTCGACCGACGTCTACACGACGGCGGGCACGCTCATCGTCGCCGACCCGCGTGCAACGGCCGGCGCCGAGCCCGTCGCGATCGCCGACCCCGAGCCGACCGCCGACGGCACGGCAGACACCGGGGAGGCTCCGGACGAGCCGCGCGCGCACATCCATATCTACAACTACGGCGGCCCGGTCCCACTGGTCTCACGCGAGTTCGGTCAGGGCGTCCGCCTGGGCCCCGGCGACTACGTTGTGACGACCGAGATCGACGGAGAGCCGTGGTCGGCGTTCGCGACGGTGGTCGGCGGCGAAACGACGGTCGCCTCGCTCGAGCCCGGACTTGGATTGTTCGATTCGCCGCTCTGGCTCCGTTACCCGCCACATCCCGAGAGCGAACCGCGTGACTGTGAGATCAACCGAGAGGACGCATCATGGCTCGCTCATCAGAACGAGGTCGCGCGCAGAGACCTCGAGCGGTGCAAGAGATCGCTCCTCACATCCGACTGGGTCGTGCTCGTCGCCGACCGGCCGGACGCGCGGGAACTCACCGATGCGATGCTTGACTGCGGACCCGTCTTGAGTGAGTGGAGCGCGGCTGTCGTGTCGCTCCCGCCGGAGCGACAGCAGCTCGCCCTCGATCTTCTCAGGCAGATGGACGTGAAGGATTTCTACGAGTTCGACAGCGCTGTTCTGCCCGCCGTGCTCGATTCGATCGCGATGGCGCGACAGCGGACGCCGGGAGTTCCAGACACGCTCTGGAACCGCTGCGTCATCGCGCCCCGGCTCTACTTCCAGAAGGGCAGCATGCTGTGGTGGCTCGAGCTGCCGACCGTTGCGGACCCTGATGGTTCTCTTCCGGAGAGGATCAATGCCGCAGCGGAGGCATTCCGCGAACGCGTGACGGAAGTGGACAACACATACTTCGGTCACGTGGCAACACCCGAGGCGACGTGGCACACCGGAGTCGCCAATGTTGCGGGGGCCAAGGCATGTCTCGTCGGTCTTCTCAGAAGACAGGGCGTCCCAGCCAAAGCGGAACTCGGCGTCGACTACATCGACGCTTGGGATGGGGCCGACTGGATACGGATCGAACCGTTCCCCGCAGATGACAGGACCGACGATGTCACGGAGGCTGCCGGCGACGAAGCCTACGTCGTGGTGAGCTACTACGACCAGGGCGAGCCGATCGAAGACATCCAGACGTGGATCCACTCTCGACTGATGCGGTTCCGCGAGGGAGAGTTCGCTACCTGGTATCTCGGGCAGCTCTCAGAGGGTGACGGCCGGGTCGAGTGGATGCTGCCGGCCGACGAGTACTGGCTCTTCGGCGGGCAGCGAAACCCGCGCGGGGAGCCGAGACTCGTCTCGAAGATGTTTGAGACAACGCCCGGCGAGACTCTCGCTTTCGACCTCGACATCGGCATCCCGCTCGAGGAATGGGACGCATCCGATCTCGTTCAGGGCGAGTGGGACCCGGACTCGGGCATCACGGCGCTCCGCGGCGGAAACGCGGAACCCATCACAAACGTCATCGGCTCAGGGCGGAGGCTCCTCGTCCTGACGATCACCGGACACGAAGCTTCGGTGGGACATCTCGCTGCGCTTCGTTCAATCGACTGGGAGGCGGCGGGCGTAACGCTCACGGTGGCGCAGCTGGCGGGGCTCCCCGACCATCCCGCGAACGAGGATGCTCTCACGATCACAGCGGACGACGCCGAGGAGCTCTTCGGGATTCGAAACCCCGTTGGTCAGCTCCCGTTGACGATCCTCATCGACGGGGACGACGCAACGCTGATCTGGCTCACGGGAATGCGACGCGACATGGCGGATCAGATTTCGAGAACGCTCAGAGGGTAGATGCGAGTTCTCTGATGAGGTCCAGCGTGGCCGCATCGTACGCGACGATGATGACGCGCGTGAGTGTCCGGTCGCAAGCGAGGAATGCGTCAATCTCGCAGATCGCGATCCTGATCGCGTTCCTGATCGGATACCGGTAGATCCCCGCGCTGATGAGCGGGAAAGCAACCGTCCTGAGCCCGTTCTCGGTCGCTACCCGGAGACTCTCACGGTAGCAGTCCGCGAGCAGGCCGGGCTCGCCCTGCCCGCCACCCTGCCACACCGGTCCGACCGTATGGATGACGTGTTTCGCACGGAGCAGATATCCGTCCGTCAGACAGGCTGAACCTGTGCGACACCCGCCGATCCGCTCGCACGCCTCCGTGAGGTCCGCTCCGGCCGCCCGGTGGATGGCTCCCGAGACGCCGCCCCCCGGCGAGAGCTGCGGGTTCGCGGCGTTCACGATAGCATCCACCTCGAACTCGACGATGTCTCCCTGCGCGAACTCGATCCGCTTGTCCATTCCACCTCCACGAAGCCCTCGGGTCGACGCTTGACGACATCCACCATATAGCCCAGAACGGCGCTGAGCACAAGCTCGGCCGCGGGTGCGAATGAAACCCCAGGGCGCCCGGAAGTGTCTATGCTTGTGGACGGCAAGCGCCGGCACGCCGGCGTACTACTCAAAGGACCCTGCCGGGCGCGGCGGACGGGGTCGGGAACTGGAGGTTCGCTATGCTCAATGCAAAGAAGCGGCTCGTCGTTCTGGTGACCGTATCCGCCGCTCTCTCCCTCTCCGGGTGCGCGTGCGGCGGACGCTCCGTCGACATCGTCGACCTGCAGACAGACACGTTTTCCATCCCGACCGATTCCGCACAGCGCGCGGTCATAGAACTGGACCTCGGGGTCGGCGAACTCCTGATCGAAGGCGGCTCGCTGGCACTCTGCTCAGGCGAGATCGACTACAACGTCGCTGAATGGAAGCCCGTCATTGAACACAGCCTCGACGGAGATATGGCCATCGTCCGTGTGACTCAGCCGAGCGTCAACGGCCGTTCCATCGGCAGCAAGGCACGCACGCACTGGGCGCTCAAGGTCTCGGATGACATTCCGGCTCACCTCGTGATCGAC
>CAZNHF010000041.1:14809-16102 GCA_964572375.1 uncultured bacterium
CTGATATCCATCCGGGTCGACTCGGGCGTGGGTGAAGTGCGCGTGGTGACCGGATCGATGACGGCAAGCATCTGACCGGCGGACCTGCGCCCGGTCGACGGAAACCGCGAGTTCGAAAGCAAACCGAAGCCCCGCAGCGGATCGCCCGTCGCGGGGCTTCGGCCATTCTCCAACGATGCGCCACGTCACCGACGCCTGGTCCAGCAG
Organism: uncultured bacterium; assembly: GCA_964572375.1. Lineage (GTDB taxonomy): Bacteria > Joyebacterota > Joyebacteria > Joyebacterales > Joyebacteraceae > JAPEKQ01. The sequence continues at coordinate 15,017 of CAZNHF010000041.1, forward strand.
CGGGGCGAACGATCCGGCCGCCGGCCTGCCTCTCCCCTAATCCGCTTGACACAAGAACACTCTCTGTATATACTGGCATTCTCGCACTTGAATACCCTAATTAGATGATGGCGGCCCGCTCTGATCGATGTGATGGAGGCCACATGAGCAGCATCATCTGTACTTCCGAGGCGGCAACCCTGGCGCTGCATGCGGCCGGCATCCTCGCCGCTCACGAAGGCATGGTGTCAACCCATGCGATGGCAGAGGCCCTCGGCGCGTCGGAGGCGACGCTTTCGAAAGTCATGCAGCGTCTGGTCAAGGCGGGTCTTGTCACCTCGAAGCGCGGCCCCCATGGCGGTTTTGAACTGGCGAGGACGCCGGAGGGAATCACGCTTCTTGATGTGTATGAATCGGTCGAGGGTCCTATCGAGGTGACGCACTGCTTGCTCGGTGCGCCGGTGTGCGGGAAGAAGCACTGCCCGCTCGGCCGCCTGTTCGAACGCGCCAGCCAGGAGGTTGCAGCAGAACTGTCGAACACAACGCTTGCGAAGTTCAACGTGCCGGTCGTCATGGAAGGGTGACGGGCACTACCCGAAAGGAGATGTTCATGTACTGCTACCAGTGCGAACAGACCGCGAAGGGAACCGGCTGCACAGTCGCGGGCGTCTGCGGCAAGGACGCGACAACGGCCGCGCTTCAGGATGTTCTGCTCCACGTCACAAAGGGAATCTCGATGTGGGCGCACCGTGCGCGCAAGCACGGCGTCGTCGACCGCGAGATCGACATATTCGCGGTGAAGGCCCTGTTCACGACCGTCACGAACGTGGACTTCGACCCGGAGCGTCTCTTCGGCGATATCCAGCGCGCCGCCGAGACGCGCGGGCGAGCGAAGAAGCTCTATTCGGACGCGGCCGGCGCTGCGGCCGAGACGCTCGGCGGACCCGCGAATTGGGAGCCTGCTGGAAACATCGCAGACCTCGTGGCTCAGGCCGCACTGATCTCGATCGAGTCGCGCCGTGCGAGGCTGGGCGAGGACGTCGTCAGCCTGCAGGAGATCATCACCTACGGCCTCAAGGGCGCGGCTGCCTACGTCGATCACGCTCA
>CAZNHF010000042.1:0-11655 GCA_964572375.1 uncultured bacterium
CACGGCCGAAGAGGATTACTACGAGCTCATTTATAACACCCGCACGATGGATTGGATGCTCTCGAAGACCGACCTCGAGGGCTGACGAACAGGAATCCCCATGCCGGAACTCCCCGAGATCATGTCGCGGTCACGCGAGATGAAGCGCGCCCTCGTTGGAAGAACGATGACCGATATCGAGGTCGTCCAGCCGAAGTGTCTCAATATGAGGCCGGCGACGTTCAAGAAGCGGCTGACGGGCGCCGCGGTCCTCGATGTGACCCACCACGGGAAATGGATCTTCGTTCGAACGAGCCAGGGATATCTGCTCCTGAACCTCGGGATGGGCGGCGACCTCCTTCTGACGACCCGCAAGAAGCTTCCGGAGAAATATCAGTTCGTCTTCGATTTTGACGACGGGAAGTGCATGAGCGTGCGCTTCTGGTGGTTCGGGTACGTCCATCACGCGCCCGAGGGGAAGCTTGGCGAGCACGAGATGACCGCGAAGCTCGGGCCTGATGTGCTCGAGATCGCGCGCGAGGAGTTCGGTGGACTCGTGCGCGGGCGCCGGGGCGCGGTGAAGACCTTTCTTCTCAATCAGAAGAACGTCGCAGGTATCGGGAACGCGTACGTCCAGGACATCCTCTTTCTGGCCGGGCTCCACCCGGCGACGACGCTCGACACGCTCAAGGACAAGGAAATCGACCGGCTCTGGAGGGCTATCCGCGAGGGGCTTCTGCCGGCCGCGAAGAAGGGCGGCTCCTGGTACGAGAAGACGCTGCGCGGAAAGCCCGGCGGGTTTCTCTATGAGGATCTGCTCGTCGGCTACCGCGAAGGGAAGCCGTGCCCGACCTGCGGGACGAACGTCGTGAAGCTCCGGGTCGGGACCACACAGAGCTTCATCTGTCCGAGCTGTCAAAAGAAGAAGCGCGCGGCCGCGCCACGTAAGCGTGCGGCTAATAAAGGAACCACCGGGAAACGGAGAGCCTCATGAAAGCGTTTCTGATGGCCGGACTTGTGATACTTGGGATGGTTGCCACGGAGGTTGTCGGCATGAGTGGCGCTGCGGAGGGTGTCGAGATGAGGGAATACGAAAGCGGCGAAATCCTCTTTGAGGACCCGCTCGACGGGACGAAGGTTGATGGGTGGCGGGTCGCGCCGGGTCACTTCGTGGAACACCCGGAGCACGGCACGGTCTATCTCCTCGAACCGGCGGAAGGCGAGCGGACCACAAAGAACCCGCCGTGGGTCGGGGATGAGAACTGGACCTGGTATCGGGTCGAATTCGAGGTCTGTACGACCGGTGAGAACGACGGGTGGGTCGGTCCCGATTTCCATGTGATGGACGATGGCTTCTGCAACAATCTCCAGGTCTACACGACGCACGACCGTGACGATGTCATCTTCGAATCGTCCGGACGCTGGACCGAGGGCCAGCTCGCCTGGAAGCTCTTCCCGTTCGCGCAGGAGATGGCGAGGTTGCCGAAGGGTGAGTGGGCGAAGGTCCGCATGGACGTCGGTGATACGTTCGCGAACGTCTATGTGAACGATGCGACCCGTCCGTGCTACACCGTTCGCTATCTTCCGTTCGCCCGTGGCGGCATCCGGCTGTGGAACTACGTCGGGTCCGGCTACTTCAGGAACCTCAGAGTCACCGCTCTCGCAGACGGTGAGATCACTCCGGTTCTCAACGATCCGTGGACTGCGGTCATCGATGGAGATGTCATCCGAAACTGGATCATAAGCCCGCTTCTCGGGGAGGGCGTCGGGAAGGATGATGCGCTCGCGGAGTTCTCCTCGGGGATGTGGGGTTGGTTGGATGCGCCGGTCGATGTGCGCGGGATCGTGACGGTAAGCGCACTCGGCGGCGGTGTGTCGGAGAAGGGCGTCGTTCTTGTCGGAGCGACCGTGCTGGCCGATGTGGCGGGGCCGCGGACGTGCCGGTTGACCTATACCGATCAGCTCACTATGTGGGTGAACGGGACCGAGGTGTTCCGGGGCGAGCCGAGAGGCTGGTTCGATCCCGGTAGAAGCCCCGAGGATTGGTTCGGGAGACTCATCCCTGACCAGTTCGAAGTCGAGCTCCCGCTTGTCGATGGGGAGAACGAGGTCCTGGTGCGGCTCGAGGTGAACGAACCGCTCTTCGGGAGCGGTTTCTGGATGCGCATGGAGTAAGTCATGCTCGCACGCGGGACACACTATCGGGCCAGCCCCGGGAGGGAGACCCTCTACCAGAGGGTCATCTTCCATATCGATATGGACGCCTTTTTCGCGTCCGTTGAGGTCATGTGCCGTCCGAAGCTTCGCGGAAAGCCGGTCATCGTTTCCGGCAAACCGACGACGCGGAGCGTGGTTGCGGCCGCGTCATACGAGGCGCGAAAGTTCGGGATCCATTCCGGGATGTCGTCGGTCGAGGCGTTCCGCCGCTGTCCGCATGTCATCGCGGTCGAGGGGAAGCCGGGCCAGTACATCTACACCTCGCTCGAACTCCTCCGTATATATAAGGAGCACAGCACCGTCGTCGAGCCGTACAGCATCGACGAGGCGTTCGTCGATATGACGGGCACCGGGTGCACGTGGGAGAACTGCGAGGAGGTTGCGCGCGCTATCAAGGCGAAGATCCGCGAGCAGTTCGGCCCCGATCTCACCGCATCGGTCGGTATCGGCCCCAACAAGCTTCTCGCGAAGCTGTGTTCCGGGATGAACAAGCCGGACGGGATCACGGTGCTCCGCCCCGGCGAGTTCGGTGGCGTGTTCAACGATAAGCCGGTCTCTGAGATGTGGGGCATCGGAGCGAAGACCGAGACGGCCCTGAACCTCATGGGTGTGGCGACCATCGGGGAACTCGCGAACTTCCCTGCCGCGATGCTCCGTCGCCGTTTTGGCATCATGGGAGAGATCCTCCACATGATGGCGTGCGGGCAGGACGACACGCCGGTCACGCCCTACTACGAGGGGATGCCCATCAAGTCGATGGGCCACGAGCACACGCTCTCCGCGGACACCTGGGACATCATGGAGGCGGAGCGCGTCCTTCTGAGGCTTTGCGACCAGGTGGCGCGCCGACTCAGGAAGAAGCAGTACATGGGCAACGTCATCAGCATGCGGCTCAGGTTCGCGGACTTCGAGTCGATCGGTCGACAGAAGAAGATCGACTACTACACGGACGAGGAGCGCACGCTCTGGAAGGTCTCGCGCGACCTCTTGCACCAGTACTGGCGGCCGGGTCAGGCTATCCGCCTGGTCGGCGTCAACTGCTCGAACCTCATCCGGGTGCAGGAGTGGCAGCAGATAGACCTCTTCGTCCAGCGCGGCGAGGATGAGCACAGGAAGCTTCTGGGGGCCATCGACGCCATCCGTGACAAGTTCGGGGAGCACGCCATCACTCGCGCGAGGCTCGTTGATCACGATCGGCGGATGTGGACGAACAACCGCAGGGTCGCGGAGCCGAGGTTTCTCAGGATGGGCCTAGGCAGCGGGAATCCGCTGCCCGGTGGCGGGAATCCGCTGCCCGGTGGCGGGAATCCGCTGCCCGGTGGCGAGGGCTCGCGGACGTCGCTCATGGCGGGATGGAACGACGCGAGGAAGAATGCCGACGACGTCGCGCTCCCACCGGGGCTCTCGTCGAGTCCGTTCGAGATGCTCAGACACCAGGACGCCGAGGACCGCGTCCGGTCCGGCGGCGACGGTTCGTAGGGCGACCGGGCCGAGCGCGGACGCCAATCGAGCGGTCATGCAGCGGCCCAGGCGATCATCACACAGGAGAGAACGACGATGCAGTGCGCCCACGCAGGACAGGGCGACCTCTTCACCGGGCAGGCGCCCGGGCGGAACGTACGAGCGCCCGGTCCCGTCGGGAAGCATGGGCGCGTATTCGTCGGGACGTCGGGGTACAGCTTTGAGGATTGGATTGGTCCATTCTACCCGCCTGGCATCCAGCGGAACCGGATGCTCGACGAATACGTCGGGCATTTCGGCGTCGTCGAGATCAACTCGAGCTACTACCGCATCCCCGGGGCGAACATGTTCGCGCGGATGGAGGAGAAGACGCCGGACGGGTTCGAATTCATCGTCAAGCTCTACAAGGGGATGACGCACGAGGTCGAGGATGACAGAGAGATGTACCAGAGATTCACTGGTGCGGTAGAGCCCCTGAAGCGGGCGGGGAAGTTCGGCGGATATCTTGCGCAGTTCCCGTGGCGGTTCAGAAAGGGCGACTCCGAGATGCGTCACATTGAAGCGCTCAAGGAGAGGCTCGAAGGCGACCCGCTCTTCGTGGAGTTCCGGCACGACTCGTGGATCGAACGGGAGACGTTCGAGTTCCTGAAGGCTCGCGGTGTCGGCTACTGCTCGGTCGACGAGCCCGCGCTCAAGGGACTCGTTCCGCCCGTCGCGGTCGCGACAACCGACACCGCGTACGTCAGGTTCCACGGTCGCAACGCGAAGAACTGGTGGGGGCGGGGTGGTGACCGGTACGACTACGACTACAGCAACGACGAGCTCGGCGCGTGGGCGGACAAGCTCGTCAAGCTCGAGGAACGGACAAAGCGCGTCTACGTGTTCTTCAACAACTGCCACGCCGGGCACGCCGCCCGGAACGCCGAGATCATGGTGGAGATGCTGGGCACGGAGCTGGGAGCAAGGGGGACTGGCGCTTGACCATCACGGAATTCCTCAAGAAGCTCACGCTCGACCGCGACTACGACGGGCAGATCGCTCACGTCGAGGTTGTGCCGGCGCGCGAGGCGCGGTACGGCGAACTCGCGGAGCCCATGCCGCGCGTGCTCGCTGAAGCGCTCAGAAAGACCGGGGTCGAGCAGCTCTACTCGCACCAGGTCGACGCGATCAACGCCATCCGCGCGGGCGAGAACGTTGTGGTCGTGACGAGCACCGCGTCGGGCAAGACCCTCTGCTACGACATCCCCGTCATCGAGCGGCTGCTCGATGAGCCGAACGCGAAGGCGCTCTTCCTCTATCCGACCAAGGCGCTCGCGCAGGACCAGCTCAAGGGGCTCCTGCGGCTCGCTGCGCTGGACCCGCAATTCACCGGACTCATCCGCACCGGGACGTACGACGGCGACACGACTGCCCACACGCGACGGAAGCTCCGTGACGAGGCCAACATCATCCTGTCGAACCCGGACATGCTTCACGCGGGCATCCTTCCGTATCACCCGAAGTGGAACCGGTTCTTCAAAGACCTCCGGTACGTCGTCATCGACGAGGTCCACACGTACCGCGGCATCTTCGGCTCAAACGTCGGGAACGTCATCCGCCGCCTGAGGCGAATCTGCGAGCACTACGGCAGCTCGCCGCAGTTCATCTGTTCGAGCGCGACGATCGCCAACCCCCAGGAGCTGGCCGAGAGCATGACGGGTCTTCCGGTCCGCGTCATCGAGAACGACGGGAGTCCGCGAGGGAAGAAGTACTTCGTGTTCTGGAATCCTCCGTTTCTGGATATCGCGCAGATGGAACGGAGGAGCACGAACGTCGAGGGCCACACGCTCATGGCGAAGCTCATCGCGGACGATTTCCAGACGATCACCTTCGGGCGCGCGCGCGTTGTCGCCGAGCTCATCTATCGGTACGCGAAGGACACGCTCCGGAGGATTCGGCCGGAGTACGCGGAGAAGATCAGGCCGTACCGCGGCGGCTATCTTCCCGAGGAGCGACGCGAGATCGAGCGCCAGCTCTTCTCGGGCGAACTCATGGGCGTGGCGAGCACCAACGCTCTTGAACTCGGGATCGATGTCGGGAGCCTGGACGCCGCGGTCATCGTGGGGTTCCCCGGCACCATCGCGAGCACGTGGCAGCAGGCGGGCCGGGCGGGCCGGGCGTCTGAGGAGTCGGTCGCATTCCTTGTCGGCTACAACGATCCGATCGACCAGTATCTCATGCGTCACGGCGAGTACTTCTTCCGACAGACCCCGGAGACGGCGGTCATCGACCCGGAGAATCGATACATCCTCTCGAAGCATCTGCGCGCCGCCGCGTTCGAGCTCCCGCTCACCGAGCGGGACGAATCGCTCTTCGGCGAGCTTACGGATCCGATCGTGCACATCCTCGAAGACCTGGGAGAGCTCTCCGAAGTGGAGGGGAGGCGCTACTGGTCCACAACGGATCACCCGGCGAGGCAGGCGGGGCTCCGCACGGTCTCGGACGACACGTTCACGATCGTCGATGCCCTGCACGGCAATACGGTCATTGGCGTCGTGGATGCCATCAGCGCTCCCGAGCTCGTCTATCCGGAGGCCGTCTACCTCCACGAAGGCGAGACGTACTTCGTCCGCGAACTCGATACCGTGCAGAAGGTCGCGTACGTTGAGAAGCGCGAGGTCGACTACTACACGCAGCCCGTGCTCGAGTCGTCGATCCGTATCATGGAGGAGCGAAAGACGCGCGAGTGGGCGGGCAATCGTGTGTTCTTTGGCGACGCGACGGTGACGTGGCTGACGTCCGCGTTCAAGAAGATCAAGTTCTATCAGCTCGACTCGATCGGATGGTGCAATCTTGACCTGCCGCCGCAACACCTCGAGACCGGCGCGCTCTGGTTCATCCCCGACAAGGAGGTGATGGACGAGGTCCGGGCGGTCGGGAGGAACCCGGTTGAGGGGCTGGTCGGTATCCGCAACATCGCCATCTCGGTGCTCCCCCTCTTTTCGATGTGTGACCGGCGCGATATAGGGGGTATAGTAGATAGTAGCAACACGGGTCTCCCCACGATGTTCATCTACGACCGGTTCGAGGGGGGACTGGGCTTCGCGGAGCGTGGGTACAACCGGATCGACGAGCTTCTCCGGGGATGCCTTCAGCTCGTGGGCGAATGCGGCTGCGAGGACGGCTGTCCCTCCTGCGTCGGTCTCCCGATTCTGAGACCGGCGATCCACCAGGACCCGGACACTGGAGGCGCCTGGCCGATCCCCGACAAGGAGTCAACGCGCCTGCTCCTGGAGAGACTCCTCTCACGCGCGTGACCCGCCAGACTGTACGCATATCCAATCCGAGAGGACACCCGACATGAACTGGACGACCCACGAGGTCGGCGAGGGGATCATCATTGAGAGCGCGGTGGTCGGCTTCGCCGAGGCCAACTGCTACATCGTCGCATCGGTCGCGACCGGCGACGCGGTCGTCATCGACCCGGGGACGTCGGACCGCATCGAGATCGACGGCATCATTCAGGAGATCGAACGGCTTGGCGTCAACGTCGGCCTCATCCTCAACACGCACGGTCACCCGGACCACATGGAGGGGAACGACCGCCTCAAGCGCGCGCTTGAGGCCGAGGTCGCCATCCATGAGCTCGACGGGCTCAAGCTCACCGATCCGGACCGGAACGCATCGCGTCTCTTCGGGATGGATGTGCAGGTCGCGCCGGCCGACCGGCTACTCGCGAACGACGAGGTTATCGAGATCGGTGATATCAGGCTCGCGACGGTCCATACGCCGGGGCACAGCTCGGGTGGCGTGACCTTTGTCGGCGACGGCTATGCGTTCACCGGCGATACGCTCTTCGCGGGCAGCGTCGGGCGGACCGACCTTCCCTGCGCGAGCGATGGGAGCGCGATCGCGTGGGAGGTCCTCATGGAGTCGATCGCGACGAAGCTGATGACGCTCCCCGATGACACACTGCTCCTCCCGGGCCATGGGCCGTCGACGACGGTCAAGCGCGAACGAGAGACGAACCAGTACATCAGATAGCTGCGAGGGTTGACGGGCACATGCATCGCGGCGCTTTCTGGAGGATCCAGCATAGTATGAAGCTCACGTACGAGACGATCGAGCTGGTCCCCAAGTACGTCTTTCGAACGGCACGGACGACGAGCGCATCGAGTTTGAGCGTTGTCGTCCGGCTCGAGGGAGACGAGTTCACGGGGATCGGTGAGGCGGCGTCCTCACGGTTCTACGGCGAGACGGCACAGACCGTGACTGCGTTCCTTGAACATATGCGACCGCGCATCGAGCACTGCTCCCACGAGGCGGAAGTCATGGCCGAGCTCACGTCGCGCGGCGGCACCGACAATCCTGCCGCGCGGGCGTCTCTCGAGATCGCCGCGCACGACATCATGGGAAAGCGTTTCGAGAGACCGCTCTTTCAGCTCTTCGGACTCGACCCCGCGGACGCACCGGACACCGTGATGAGCGTCGGTCTCGACGAACCCGATGTGATGCTCCGAAAGGCCCGCGAGGCATCCGGGTTCGCCACGCTCAAGATCAAGCTTGATCGCGACACAGACCTCGAGATCGTACGCGACATCAAAGCGACGACCGGCTCGAACATCACCGTCGACGCCAACTGTGCATGGTCTCCGGTCGATGCCATCGAGAAGATCAAGGTTCTCGCCGACATCGGTGTGGAGTTCGTGGAGCAGCCCGTCGGGGCGAAGGACATCGACGGGCTCAGGCTCGTGCACCGGCATTCGGACGTGCCCATCTTCGCCGACGAAAGCTGTCCAACGAGCGCGGAGATCCCTCTCGTGGAAGGCGCCGTCGACGGCATCGTCATCAAGCTCATGAAGTGCGGCGGGCTTGTCGAGGCGATCCGGATGGCTCGGATGGCGCGCGACAAGGGGCTCTCCACGATGATCGGATGCATGCTGGAGAGCTCACTCGCCATCACGGCGGCAGCGCATATCTCACCGCTCATGGACTGGGCCGACCTCGACAGCGGGCTGCTCCTTGCGGAGGATCCCTTCATCGGGGTCAGGATCGACGAGGGCCGGATGATGCTCCCGGCGGAGCCGGGACTTGGAGTACGTCCGGTCTGAGGTGTGCCTCGGGTTGCGTGGCGCGGAGAGCGGGAGAGATGGCGGAGGCGAATCTGGTGGAGGCTCATGGTCTGCACAGAGACCGCGCGGAGCGGCTCCGGATGGCTCTGGGAATGATCGGGTCAACGCGCGGGGCTCTTGGAGCCGTTGTCATCGGTCTGGTGATTCGGATCGCCGGGCTTCTGTACTTCCTTCGGTTCCCCATGACGGGCGATGGCAGCTCGTATGACGCAATGGCACGGCAGCTTCTCAGCGGTGAGGCTTTTGGGCCTGTCTGGCCTCCCGGTCTTCCGTACTATCTGACGCTGTTCTACCGTGTTCTGGGTGAGCGCCAGGTCGTGGCGATGGCATCAATGCTTCTGTGGTACCTGGCATTCAGCGTGTTGCTGTATCTCCTCTGCCAGAGGGTCGCCGGCCGTCGCGCCGGCGGGTTCGCCCTGGCCGTATTCGCCGTATGGCCGACCGCCATCTACCACTCTATCTTCCCGCTCACGCAGCTTCCGGTCGCAACACTTCTTGTGGCCGCGGCCATTCTTCTTGTTGAGCTCCTGCAGCGTCGGCGAGTGTGGTTGGCTGCGGCAGCCGGCGCCGTGTTCGGGTACTGCATGCTGATGCGTCCATCGGCGGCCATCCTGGCGATCGGAGCGCCGCTGGTGATCGCGTGGCGGCGGCGCGATCTCAGACCGGCCGCGTTGACCATGCTCGCAGTCGCAGCCGTTGTGATAACCCCGTGGCTCATACGAGCCGAGAACATGACCGGACGGTTCGTTCCGATCAACTACGCGAACTCGCGGAACGTGTACCTTGGGAACAACCCGTGGACGCCGCTCTACAAGACATGGTGGTTCGGCTCTCATCTCGAGGAGGGCCGGGTTCCTGAGGAGTTCGCGGCGGCCGAGCGACAGATGCAGGAGCTTCCGCTGCACCAGAGAGACGACGTCTACCGGAGCCGGGCGCTCGAGCACATCCTCGACAATCCAGGTGGATTCCTGCTGAGAACCGCGAATCGCATCCGCGTCTATTTTTCATTCGACACGTATGCCGGCACGGTGCTCACAGGGTACTACGGGTTGCCGAGGATCGTCGGACTCGGTGTGATCCTCGTGGATGCACTCATCTACATCTGCGCCATGCTCGCTTCGATCGCGGCCATCTTCCTCGCGAAGCCGCTGGATCTGAAGAAGAGTAGTGTCATTGTGCTCATACTGCTGGCGTTGGGGTACGCGGTTCCGTACTGGTTCTCCTTCTCGCATCCAACGTACCACCTGCCGACGATGCCGATGTTCATCGTCCTGGCGGCGGCACTCGTCGCACGGCGACTATCCGGAGGCAGGTGTGGAGTATGGAACCACGAGACCATCCGCTCGCTCTTTCGGAGGAAGGCCTTTCTTGTGTGCATCATCGTCTTCCTCTACTCGCAGCTGGAGTGGGCCTACGTGATGGCCACAGGGCTGCTACGCGGCTAGGTTGCCGCGATGGGAACGCAACACGCGAGACGCCGTGAGGAGATGATGGGAAACGGGAGTGGATGGCTGGTTCAGGGAGGACGGGGGAGGACGACGGACGTCCGTCTGCGCGACCGGCTCTCGAGCCTGGAGCGGCCGACCGAGCCCGACGAGGCCGGAGCAGAGGGGCGTGGACCGACGAGGCCGGGGAGCGGCGGGAAGCGGGACGTGGGGAGCGGTTCGACAGGCGGTGGAACACGGGACGCCGCAGGGGGTGCGGCGAGAGTCGGTGGACCCCTCCGGAAGCCGGCCCGCTCGGTCCTGGGCCTTGGCGGTGTCGTCCGGGAGGACGGACTCCTCATCATCGACCGCAGCGTCGCGGAGCTCACATCGCAAAGCCGGATGAACCGGCTCCTCTCGCGGTTCCGAAGTGTAGGGCGAGGAATTCTCGCTCGCGGCGACGTCCACGAGGACGTTCGTCACCTTCTGGCCGACCCCGCGGGCGCACTCTTCATTGATACCGAGACAACGGGCCTCGCCGGGAGCGTCGTCTTTCTGCTTGGCGCCATGCACGTGACGACGGACGACGTGCGACTGATCCAGGTCTTCGCCCGGGACTACTCCGAGGAGTTCGAGCTCGCGCAGACCTGGAGCGGGATGCTCGCGGGCGCGTCTCGTCTCGTCTCGTTCAACGGCAAGTCGTTCGACGTGCCGGTTCTCCGTGACCGGCTCGGCTACCACGCTATTGAGGAGCCGAAGTCCCCGCCGCATCTCGATCTTCTCCATCATGCGAGACGCCGCTGGAGCGACAGGCTCCCGGACTGCCGGCTCCAGACGCTCGAGCGCGAACTATGCGGCCGGAAGCGGGCGGGCGACATTCCGGGCGTTGAGATCCCCGGGGTCTACCATCATTACGTCAAGACAGGTGAGGAAGCCGACATCCTCACGGTCTTTCATCACAACGCACTCGACATCATGACGCTCGCCGACATCGCGCTGGCGCTGGCGGAGCCGGAAGACGGCCCGGCGTAGCGTGGTGTGCCGCGGCCAATGGGACGGCATCGACGGTCGCAGCGGGCGCAGGTTGACGGTGTCCAGTCCCCACCGGAGGAGCCGATGAGTCACGACGTGTTCACATATCTGATCGGAGGGAAGGCCGGCGAGGGGGTCAAGAAGGCCGGCGAGGTCGCAGCGAGCCTCTTCGCGGGAATGGGACGCTGGGCGTTCCAGCTTGACGACTACCAGAGTCTGATCCGCGGTGGTCACAACTTCTCCGTCGTCTCGACGTCGATGCGTGAGGTGACGAGCCACTACGGGAAGGCCGAGCTCATCGTCGCGCTCGACGCGCGGAGCTACGCCGAACACCGTGGCAGCCTGGCCGACGGTGGAGTCCTCGTCTGCGATCCGGACGCCGTTTCACAAGAGACCGCCGCTGCGGCCGCGACCGTGCCGGGTGGCGATGG
>CAZNHF010000042.1:11755-16024 GCA_964572375.1 uncultured bacterium
CCGTCGTCACGGTACCTATCCGGGCCGAGGCGGAGAAGTACCCGCGTCCGGAGCTCCGCGTCGGTGTAGCAGGCGCAGCGGCGCTCTGCGCGTTGACCGGTTCTACGGCCGCCGACCTCGAACAGCTCATCCGCGACGAGTACCCGCGCGATCTCGATAACAACGTCGCGTACGGCCGCTCCATCTACGACGCAGTGCTCGCGGCGACCGATGTGCGGTTTCCTCTCGAGCGGGGGGAGCGCGTGCGGCCGCTGCTCACGGGGAACGAGGCTATCGCCCTCGGAGCCGCGGCGGCCGGTCTCGATGTCTTCGCCGCCTATCCGATGACGCCCTCCTCGTCCCTCCTTCACTATCTCGCGAAACACGACGACGAACTCGGCGTCACGGTCATGCATCCGGAGAGCGAGATCGCGGTAGCCAACATCGCCATCGGCGCCGCGACGGTGGGCGCGCAGGCGATGGTCGGCTCGAGCGGCGGCGGGTTCGCTCTCATGGAAGAGGCGCTCTCGTTCGCCGGCATGGCCGAAGTGCCGCTTCTCTGCATGCTCTCTGCGCGGTCCGGTCCATCGACCGGCGTGCCTACCTACACGGAGCAGGCGGACCTCCGCTTCGCGCTCAATCAGGGCCACGGCGACTTCCCCCGCGTGGTCGCCTCACCGGGGAGCTTCGCCGAGGCGTACCGCGTGACAGCGGAGCTCATGGATATAGCGTGGCGATTTCAGACGGTCGGCATCGTGCTCACCGAGAAGCACCTCTCGGAGTGCAGCGCGACGGTCGAACTCGACGTCGAGTCGGCGCCGTCGCCGGAGCCCCGCCTTCATACGGGTGAGGACTACCGGCGGTACAAGCTGACCGAGGACGGCGTCTCGCCACTCCTCTTCCCGCCGTCGGGTGAGCTCATCAAGTGGAGCAGCTACGAGCACGACGAGTACGGCGTCACCACTGAGGAGGCCCGGACCATCACGCAGATGCACGACAAGCGCAACCGGAAGCTCGTCGGTATCGAGGCGCACCTCAAGGATCTCTCGACGGTCGTGTGGCACGGCGACCAGGACGCTCCGCTCATCTTCACGTACGGCTCAACGACTCTGAGCGTCCTCGAGGCGCTCCGGGCGGGGAACCTGCGTGCGGGCGTCGTCCAACTCGTCTATCTCGAGCCGTTCCCTCTCTGGGAGCTCGAGGGCCTCGCGGGCAGCCGCCCGGTCGTCGTTGAGCAGAGCTCGACGGGGCAGTTCGAGTCGTTGCTCCGGGAGAAAGCCGGAATCGAGGCGTCCGCGTCCGTCCGACGCTACGACGGGAGACCGTTCGAGCCGTTCGAGCTGGCTCGCGATCTCGAGGAGGTGCTCTCATGACGAAGGAGACGACTCGACATCCCGCGGATGACGCGCGCAGCGCCCTCCCGGCCTGGGCCGGTCAGGATGATCTGACGACCTACGGTGACAACACGTGGTGTCCCGGTTGTGGCAACTTCGGGATCCTCAACGCGGCCAAGAGCGCCGTCCGCGCGCTCGAAATCGGCGGGATCAGCCGCGAGCGCATCGTGATGACGGCGGGAATCGGCCAGCACGCGAAGATGTTCGATTACCTGGGTCTCTCCGGCGTCTACTCGCTTCACGGCAGGGCGCTGGCGACGGCGCAGGGGATGAAGCTCGGCAACCCCGACCTCAAGGTCGTCGCGTTCGTCGGTGACGGCGACACGATGGGCGAGGGGATCGCGCATCTGATATTCGCCGCGAAGCGGAACTCGGACATCACCGTCGTCATGCACGACAACGGCATCTACGCACTGACAACGGGCCAGCGGTCGCCTCTCAGCCCCGAGGGGTACAGGGGACCATCGACTCCGCACGGCAACACGGAGCCGCCGCTGAACCCGCTCGTGCTTGTGCTCGAAGCCGGCGCGACGTTCGTTGCCAGGGGCTACTCGGGTGACATCGATGGGCTCGCCGGTCTCATCGCGGACGGCGTGCGACACAACGGGTTTGCGTTCATCGATGTGCTCCAGCCGTGCGTGACGTTCAACAACCGATACGAGGAGTACAACGAACTCGTGCAGCCGCTTCACGAGGGGCCGCTCGGGTTTGACGAGGCGCTCGCGCTGGCGCGTGTGCGCGAACCGCTCTCGACGGGTCTGTTCTTCCGCGCCGAGCGTGGAAGCTCCGAGGAGCTGTTGACGAGAGGGCGGAATCCGGTCCGCGACCACGCCTGCCGGGCCGACAGACTTGCCGCGGTGAGGAAGCTGCTGGCCGGGTGAAGCCGGGCCGCGGGTGACGCGATGCCGTGAAGGCACTGCTCAAGTGCCGAGGGACGACAGAGCTGGAGGCAGCATGCACGTGAAGGATGCCATCGATACGAGACGCGCGTACCGCGCGCTCGCCCCCGTCGATATAACCGACGAACTCATCGAGGACCTCGCGTCGGCGGCTCGGATCGCCCCGTCCTGTTTCAACAACCAGCCGTGGAGATTCGTGTTCGCGAAGGATCGGGACGTGCTTGCCAGGCTCCATGCAGCGCTCCCCGAGGCCAACGCGTGGGCGACAGCCGGCTCCATGATCATCGGCGTGGCGAGCCGGAAGGACCTCGACTGCGACATCAATGGGCGGGAGTACTTCCTGTTCGGAGCCGGGCTCGCGACGGCGTTTCTCGTGCTCCGTGCCACGGAGCTCGGTCTCGTCGCGCATCCCATCGCCGGCTACGGTCATAGGGCCGCGAAGGAGGCGCTCGGGATACCCAAGGACATGACGCTCATCACGCTCGTGATCGTCGGGCGCCACGACCCGACAGCAACGGGTCTGCTGACCGAGCAACAGGTCGCTGGCGAGCCGGAGCGACCCGAGCGGAGACCGCTGTCGGAGATCGCGTTCACCGACAGATACGGAGGAGATGGACCATGAGATTCTGGAGATCGATCATGACCGCCCGGGGGGCGCAGCTCGCGGGTCTTCTGAGCATCGCGGTTCTGCTTGTGGCGTCGGGGGTCGCCTGCAGCGCGGGTGACGGGCCGGCGGACGAATCCGCGGGGGCCGCGGCATCAGATGGAGCCGGGGCTTCGGGCGAGACAGAGGTACTGGATAGAACCGAGGTCCACGAGTACCAGGGACTTCCGCTCGATACGTACTTCCGAACGTACGACAACTCGATCCGTGGGCCGCAGACGGTCGACCTCGATGAGTACACGCTCCGAATCGAGGGACTGGTGGACCAGCGCGTGGAGCTCACGTATGACGAGGTGTTGGCTCTGCCCGCGGAGGAGAGGGGCATAACTCTTTACTGTGTAGAGGGGTGGGCGGAGCGCCTGCTCTTCGAGGGCGTCCGTGTGGCCGATCTGCTGGCGCTTGCCGGCGTCCAGGACGGGGCGACCACGATCATCTTCCACGCGCTCGACGACTACACGACGTCGGTTCCGTTCGAGGATGTTGAGCGTCTCGACTTGATGCTCGCCGCGAAGGTCAACGGCCGTGTGCTGGATGAGACGCGCGGCTTCCCGTTCCAGCTCGTCGCGCAATCGAAGCTCGGGTACAAATGGATCAAGTGGATCGACCGCATCGAGCTGACCGACGAGCCGTTCGCCGGTTTCTGGGAGAGCCGCGGTTACAGCAATGCTGCGGAGGTTCCCGACGAGTGGCAGGAGCGGACGATGCGGAAGGCACCCCGGTAGCCGCCTGGCAGCCACGCGACCGACGATACAGGTAGCCACCCGGCGGCCACGCGACCGACGATACCGGCAGCCGCTTGCTCCGACACTCTGTGATTGACCTGACACTTCACTTCGCGTACTCTCTTCACATCAGTCAACTGCATCGCTGACTGTATGAACGCCTCGGGCTGTGGGGTCGGCTTCGGCCCTCCCCATCGCTCCCGGGCGTCTTCTTCTGTAGCAGACGCGGAGTCCGACGAACCCAGACGACATCATATTCTCTCCACTTCAAGGAGGAAGCATGAGGCGGACCATTGCGACACTGGTTCTGCTCATCTCCGTTCTCATGGTCCGCGTGCCCGCGACGGCCGCGCCCCTCGTCGGCGTGAGCGCGAACACAATCCCGCAGGGCACCTTCATGGTCGATACCTGGTTCCTCTCCAGAGACTTCGGCCGAGCGTACGTCGACGACCTTCACGGCGAGGACGTCGGCGGGTGGGAAGACCTTCCGGACGGCACCGGCGTGACCGCCGTCGACTTCGTCCCGAGGGTCTACTACGGCGTGACCGACTGGCTGACGATCCGCGCCGGTGTGCCGCTGGCGTTCCGCGAGGTCGACTTCGACCCGGACG
>CAZNHF010000043.1:0-15968 GCA_964572375.1 uncultured bacterium
CAGGTAAACTGCTACTGCGCTCTGCAATCAGGGAATCCCTGAGGCTCGATGATGACGGGCCGTGCAGGTGTGGCCGGTGGCAGCGGATGGATGCTGACTCCTGTTTCCGTATCCACGCTCGACGGCCCGCGCGAGACCACCCTGCCATCGTGTCCACGAGGGCGCGCCACAGGTCAGGGTACCCATCGACAGGACCGCAGCATCGTGGGGGAGATGTTTCACATGCCTATGCGACTCGCGTTGATACTCTCGATCGTCCTCCTGCTTGTAAGCTTTGGGTCGCCGTCACATGCGGCGCCGTCTGCGGTCGTCCTGACCGGGGAGCATCATGTCGTGCTGGACGCGCAGCGCGGGTACACGCGCATTGCGCTTGAGGGTGGCCGCGTGGTCGGGACACCGGGCGACCCCGAGATCCCGGTCCGCGTGCTGTCGTTCGTGATCCCTGCCGACATGCGTGTGTCGGGCGTTCGCGTGTCCGGGGTCGCTCCGGAAACGCTCGAGCGGCGGTGCACGCTCTATCCGGTGCAGTCTGAGGTGCCGACCGGAGAGCCGGCTCCCGCATGGGTCGACCCGGTCGAAGCGATCTACGGTTCGTCCGATGTCTACCCGGCCGAGGAATGTGTCGTGCTTGGCGAGGGCTTTCTCGCCGGGTACCGCATTGCAACCGTCGCCGTTCACCCGCTGCGATGGAGACCCTCCACGGGCGAGCTCTTCCTCACGCGTGAACTCTCTGTCGAGATCGATCTCGAACCCGCGCCGGACAGACCGCTTACAAGAGGGCGTATCACGGAGTCCGCGGACAGGCTCTATCGGGAGATCGTGGCCGGCATTGTCGCGAACCCTGAGGATCTGGATGGCGTTCGAGGTGGTGTGAACGTCGAAGTGGTCGGCGGCAGCTTCGGCTTCTCACCCCGGCACACGCCGTCGCTCGACGGCTCCCCCGTGGAATATGTCATCATCACGAGCGACGAGCTTGCGCCTTACTTCCAGCCGTTCGCCGACGGGAAGACAGCACGCGGCATCCCGACCGTCATCAAGACGCTGTCGTGGATCGACGCGAACTACCCGGGCGGTGCCGACCAGGCCGAACGCATACGGTTCTTCATCCAGGACGCCTACGAATCGTGGGGGACGGCCTATGTGCTGCTCGGTGGCGATACCGGGGTCGTGCCCGTCCGTCTGGCGTACACGCGGTACTACGGGGGTGCGTACATCCCCTGCGATCTCTATTACACCGACCTTGACGGGAACTGGAACTGGGACGGCGACGAGCGATACGGGGAGGCCTACGGCGGCGATACGGCTCCCGGGGACAGTGTCGATCTCTACGCGGACGTGTGCCTCGGCAGAGCGCCCGTGAGCAACATCGTCGAGGTGGGGAACTTCATCTCGAAGTGCGAGGCCTACGAACGGACGCCGGTTCCGCACTTCACCGACAGGAATCTCTATCTCGCCGAGGTGCTCTTCCCGTACGACTGGAGCGGCGGCGCGTACAGTCTGGACGGTGCGGTTCACATCGTCGAGCCCAGCATGCCCTCGATCGCTCCTGGCGTCCAGAACGTGAAGCTCTACGCGAACATCGGCGGATTTCCTTCTGCGCACCCTCTCAACGATGTCGCGGCCATCGATTCGCTCGACCTCGGATACAACGTGATGGTCCACGTCGGGCACGGCAATAAGGACGTGATGCGCGTCGGGCTCGACAACTACATCGGCATGTCCGACGTGTCCGCCCTTGCGAACGGCCAGAACAAATCGGGATTCTGGTGGCTGCTCAACTGCACCTCGACGGCCATCGACTACGACTGTATCGCGGAGCGCGCGATTCGGAACCCGAACGGCGGGGCTTCCGGTCTCATCGGGCCGACCCGCTATGCGTTCCCCGCCACCGCACGGGAGTATTACTGGGACTGGGCGGATCTTCTCTATCAGGCACACATACAGGAGACGGGGGCGCTCTTCAACGCGACTCGCGCGCTCCACGCGAGCTTCGAGGAGGCGGGGCGGGACAACACCGACCGTTGGACGCAGCTCTCGCTCGTACTGCTCGGCGATCCGGAGCAGCGTATCTGGACCGCCCGGCCGCGCGTGCTCACGGTCGCATATCCAGGAGCGATCCAGGTGGGCGAGAGCGGCGCGACCATCGCCGTGACCGATCCCGGGCCCGTCGAGGGCGCGAGGGTCTGTATCGCCTCTCCGAGCGGCGACGTCTACGCGTCCGGCATGACCAACGCGTCCGGCACGGCGACGTTGTGGTTCACACCGTACCAGACCGGTGTTCTCAACATCTCCGCGACCGCGCCCGATCACAGGATCTTTGAATCGACGATCAACGTTACGATCGCCAGCGGCGCGCATGTCCATGCGGAGGGTTACGACGTACTGGACGGGGCGTCTGGACTGAGCGTCGGAAACGACAACGGTCTGCCGGAGTCCGGGGAGACGATCGAACTCGATCTCACCGTCGGCAACGCGGGCATCGCGACGGCGTCAGGCGT
The DNA here is from genome assembly GCA_964572375.1 of uncultured bacterium. Classification (GTDB taxonomy): domain Bacteria; phylum Joyebacterota; class Joyebacteria; order Joyebacterales; family Joyebacteraceae; genus JAPEKQ01. Next base: position 2,499 of record CAZNHF010000043.1, read on the forward strand.
GACTGTCGAGGCGACGACCTCCGATCCCAACGTGATCGTGGAGCAGGCAACCGCGGTCGTGGGTGACATCGTCGCGGGCGGGAGCGCGGACGTGCCGTCGGCACTACGGTTCGTCATCGCCGCGGACTGTCCGAACGAGCGGGATGTCAAGATCGGCCTCGAATTCACGGACGCCTCGCGGACGACGTGGACCGACACGATCGCGGTACGCGTCCTCGCGCCGGAGCCCGTCATCATGTACACGGAGCTCGACGACTCGATCGGTGGGGACGGTGACGGCGTTGCGGAGATCGGCGAGACCATCACATTCACGATAGAGATGCTCAACGAAGGCAACGGAGCGGCGGAGGGACTGACGGGAGAACTCAGCTATCCCGACGCCTGGATCGCCGTGACCGACAGCCTCGGGTCGTGGGGCAGCGTTCCGGCGGGGACGTCGGTCGTCGGTCTGGACGGCTTCACGATGACGATTGTCAGCCACGTTCACGAACCTCTCGAACTCGAGTACTCGGACGTGTACGGCAGGACGTGGTCGGCCTTCATGGACGTCGCGCGGCCCGAGCCCCCGGATACGCTCTGGGGACGCGTGAAGGGGACGACGATCCTGCTCTACTGGGAGCAGTCGGTGGCTGTCGACACGCGCGGCTACGATATCTGGCGCAGCTTTGGCGAGTCTGGACCGTACGCCAGGGTGAACTCGGCCATCATCGAGAACGCGTCCTACTACGCAGACGGCGGTCTGGATGAGAACACTCGATACTACTACCGCGTCACCGCCGTCGATTCGTCAGGTCTGGCGAGCCTTGGCGGCCAGACGCTCTCGATGAGCACGAACCCTCCGAGTCAGGCCGGCTGGCCGCTTACGACGAGCGGCGGCATGTACTCGAGCGTGGCCGTGGCTGATCTGGATGGCGACGGGCTCAAGGAGATTGTGGCTGCTTCGGATGAGATCTACGCGTGGCATAGCCACGGCGGCGAGGTGCGCGACGGCGACGGCGATCCACGCTCGGACGGGATCTACGCGATCGACGGGACCGGTGGCTACCGGTGCTCGCCGGCGGTCGGCGAGGTCGACGGCGACCCGGAACCCGAGATCGTCGCTGCTGCGTGGTCCAATGTGGGCACCGAGCTGAATCCCGTCTATGAGGTGTTCGTGTGGAACGCCGAGGACGGGACCGTTGCCTCCGGCTGGCCGGCGGCGACAGCGCGCTTCTGCTGGGCGAGTCCCGTGCTCGCTGACCTCGACAACGACGGACGGAGCGAGGTCATCATCCCGTGCGCGGACGGCAAGCTGTACTGCTGGCGGTACGACGGCTCGGAGTTCCTGGACGGCGACGAGAACCCGCTGACGACAGGCGTGTTCGCGGACCTCGGTGCCCAGTACATCTACGCGTCGCCGGCCGTCGCGGACATCGATGGAGATGGCTCATTGGAGATCCTGCAGCCGGCGGCCATGGAGAGCGTCTACTGCTTCAAGGTGGACGGAAGTCAGGCGCCGGGATGGCCCGTGTACGTCGAGCTCAAGGCCTACAGTTCTCCCGCTATCGGCGACGTCGATGGTGACGGCGATCTCGAGATCGCCATTTCGTCGAAGGCATGGAGGACGTGGATCTTCGACCACGAAGGCAACGTGCTCAGCGGATGGCCCAAGTCGCCGGCCAGCAATGGCGACTTCCCGCCCTCACCCGTGTTCGCGGACCTGACGGACGACGGTGAACTCGAGCTTGTGCAGGTCTCGTCGACGGGAGAGATCTGGGTCTGGGACTACGAGGGCAACACGCTCGCGGGGTGGCCGCAGCAACTCGGCGGCAACTCGAAGTCGAGTCCTGCCGTGGCTGATGTGGACGGCGACCCGGGACTCGAGATCGTGGTCGGCTGCGATGACGGGAAGCTCTACGCATTCGATGCGGACGGGACGCTCCTGAACGGCTGGCCGATCCAGACGGACGCAGAACTCTACGGCTCGCCGACCGTCGACGACATCGACGGTGACGGTGACAATGAAGTCATCATCGGCGGGATGGACACGAACGTCTACACGTACGATTGCCCGGGACTCTACGATGAGGGCGACGGTATCGAGTGGGGAATGTTCCTGCACGACACGTGGCGCACCCAGTTCTACGGATTCCGCGAGCCCGTCACCGTGCCGGATGAGCCCGAGATACCTGATGAGCCCGAGCCGGCCTCAAAGCTCGCGCTCGAGCAGAACCGGCCGAACCCGTTCAACCCGACGACGGAGATCGCGTACGTCGTGCCGGGACCGGTCGGCGGCAGGGTGACGCTCTGCGTCTATGCTGTCGACGGCTCGCTCGTCCGCGCTCTCGTGGACGAAGAGCGCGAGGCGGGTCCGGGAGCCGTGACATGGGACGGCCGGGATGACGCGGGTCGCCGCGCGGCGTCCGGCGTCTATCTCTACCGGCTGTCTGCGGTGGGGGAGACGGTCACGCGGAAGATGGTGCTCCTCAAGTAGCCGGGTTGGTGACGTGCGGCGTCGGCCCGGTACAGCGTGGGCCTGCACGTCGCGGGCGGCCGGCTGCCTCACGGTGCACGGATGACGACACAACGTCGGCAATCCCACTTCAGGGATTCCGGCGTGGATCAGAGGCAGGGAAGAGGGGCTCATTGAGCCCCTCTTCCCTGTTTCAGGGGTGGGATGAGGCGCGTACCGTCCCACCACGCCCGCCCCGGCTGTAATTCCCTCCGAATGCCCAGCAGACAGGCGCTTTTTTCGCTTGACAGTTCCCGCGGCCCCAGTCTATTCTACCCGCAAGTGGGTGGAAGTGGGATGAAGTGGGGTAGGTCTGTGCTGCACGCTGTGCTGTCCCATGGGAGCGCCAGGTGAATTCCTTCCTCGGAACGTACCGACACACACTCGACTCGAAGGGGCGTCTATCGATCCCCTCGAAGTTCCGTAAGGCCTCAGGCGAGATCTTCGTCCTGACGCTCGGGCTCGACGGGTGTCTCTTCTTCTATCCGAGCGACGAGTGGAAGCGCGTCCAGCGGAAGCTCGGTTCGCTCTCTTTCACGTCGAGGAAGACACGATTCTTCATGCGAGAGATCGCGTCGCATGCGTGCGAGGTCGCCGTGGACAGTCACGGCCGCGTCGTCGTTCCGCAGGAGCTCAGAGAACTGGCAGGGCTCGAGAAGGACGTCCTCGTCATCGGCGCCATAGAGCGTATCGAGATCTGGAGTCCTGACTGCTACCGGGAGTACAAGGACGGATTTGGGATGACCTACGAAGAGGTCGCTGAGACCCTGTGGGAGAACCCGAGCGACGCAACAGATGACGGCGGGGAGGAGTAGGGGCATGACGATTCGCGCGCGCGAGACACAGCAGTCCATCGTGCTCCACATGGCCGGCAACATGGCCGCCGGGGAGTTCGCGCAGCTCCATCGCCATCTCGTCAGCCTGCTCACGAGCAGGCAGAACAGGATCGTGCTCGATTTCAGCAACGTCGACCATGTCAGCTACCGGGACGCATCCCGGCTGGCCGGCGAGTTCGAGCTCGTCCGTTCACATGCAGGTGATCTGAAGGTGGCCGGTCTGAGTCCCTACGTGAGGAACATTCTTCTCCTGGCGGGGCTTCACGGTCTTCTTGAGACGAATACGTCGGGATCCGAGAGAGAGAACCGGACGGGCACTGCACGCGCACCACTCGCGAGCTGACCAAAGCGCCCGTTCCTCGAAGGTCCGATGAGTCTTGTCGCACCGCGTACCTGACCAAAGTGAAATGACACATGCAGTCGGCACACCAACCGGTCATGACGGCCGAGGTGGTCGAGTTCCTCGTGACTCGGTCCAGCGGCCTCTATATCGACTGTACGGTCGGAGCCGGGGGACATGCACGGGAGATCCTCCTGAGCGCTCCATCCGGCAGGGTCCTCGGACTCGATCTTGATGCTGAGGCGATCCATGCCGCGGGTGAGACGCTGCAACCGTTCTCGGAGAGGGTGGAGCTTGTGAGAGCCAACTTCGCGTCCCTGAGAGAGGCAGCCGAGACGAGCGGGTTCGCCCCTGCGGACGGCGTGCTCATGGACCTCGGGTTCTCCTCGATGCAGCTCGACGATGCGGGGCGCGGTTTCAGTTTCGCGAACGAGGGGCCGATCGACATGCGTCTGGACACGGGGTCAGGCAGGAGCGCGGCGCAGCTCATCGCTCACGCAGACGAGCGCGGGCTCGCGGAGATCATCCGCGACTTTGGTGAGGAACGGCGCGCACGCCAGATCGCTCGTGCGATCGTGACCGCGCACGACAAGGGCAGGCTCAACTCAACCGCCGATCTCGCGGAGGCCGTCATCTCGACGAAGCCAAAGAACCGCACGAAGACCCTGGCGCGCGTCTTCCAGGCGCTGCGCATCGCCGTAAACGATGAACTCGAGAACCTCCGCGAGGGTCTCAGGCAGGCGGAGTCCGTGCTTCGTCCCGGAGGTCGGCTTGTCGTCATTTCGTATCACTCGCTGGAGGACCGGATCACGAAGCGTCACTTCGTGCACGCCGCGGACCCGTGCACGTGCCCGCGCGACATGCCGGAGTGCATGTGCGGGAACGAACCGACGATGCGGATCATCACCCGGCGCGTTGTGAGGCCGCAGCCGATCGAGATCGCCCGGAACCCCAGGGCGCGATCGGCGAAGCTGAGAGTCGCAGAGCGGTTGCCTGACGACACGGCAGCCTGACGAGGGGAGCGGCGGCCGGTGGCCATGAGGCGCCGGTCGTCCGACTACCCCGGGGGAGAGGGCGATGCAGCGGATGCGATTTCTGAGGAAGAAGCAGACAGCCTTCAGACGTCCGATGAGCGGACGGGCAGCAGGCGCTCGCCGCTCCGCCTCGCACGCTTCGCTATTGACGTTCTTCGCCGGTCGGGTCGGCAGCATCGCGGCCGGGCCGGCGTCGCTTCTGAGCGGGATTCGAGGCTCGATCCACGCCAAAGGGCTCGTGTTCTGGGCCGCCGCGCTGGTCACCGGCATCCTGTGTGTGTGGCAGCACGTCCACGCCGCGCACCTCGCCGCAGATATCGAGAGTCTTCGGGATAGACGCGGCTGTCTCAAGGCCGAGATCGGCTTTCTCAAGATGGACTGCGTGACACTTTCCAGCAGGGAACGGATCGAGCGATATGCGATGGAACAGTTGGACATGCGCTATCCGGAACGCGACGAGGTCGTGCGGCTCGGTGACGTCTCAGCGCAGGTCATCGACGATGGGGACTACGTGATGAGGGAAGAGCGTGACCAGACCGGCGGGTAGAGACGAGGTCGTAGATAGAGCTCACGTAAGACGGCTTGGCGTCGCCCTCGTGTTTGCGCTCGCCGTGTGGACCGTCATCGTGGTCCGCCTCGTGCTCATCCAGGTCGTCCACGGACCGCGGCTCGCCGGCTACGCCGAGCGGCAGCAGGTCGTCACCGTCGAGCTGGCCCCCGAGCGCGGTTCCATCTTTGACCGCAATCTTGTTCCACTTACCGACAACCTCGACGTTCACTCCGTCTGCGCCCACCCGCGCGAGATCGAATCACCGCGCGAGGCGGCTCGCGCCCTCGCAAGGGCGCTCGGCGGGAACTACCAGTCCTACGTTGAGCTCCTCTCGAAGAAGAGCGGGTTCGTGTGGATCGAGCGACAGGTGCCGCCCGACAGGGCGGGGGCAGTCGCGGCGCTCGGGATCGAAGGGGTGGAACTCCTTCCTGAGACGAAGCGCGTCTACCCGCATGGACGGCGCGCGTGCCACGTGCTCGGATACACCGACATCGACGGACGCGGCATATCCGGCATCGAGCAGCAGATGGATGATTGGCTGCGCGGCACGCCTGCGACGGTCGAGTACTACCTTGACTGTGCTCAGCGCCGCTCGCCCGCTCCGTCCGGTTCCCGGGTTGTCCCCGATGACGGCGAATCGGTCGTGCTGACGATTGACGCGGGTCTCCAGGAAATCTGCGAGGTCGAACTCGAGAGGGTGATCCGCGAGCAGAATGCCAGGGCGGGCTCGGTCATCGTGCAGGACCCGTGGACCGGCGATGTCCTCGCGATGGCGAACTGGCCGTCCTTCGACTGCAACCGCTTCTCGCGCTATGCCGAGGAGTGCTGGCGCAACCGGGCCGTTACGGATCAGTTCGAGCCCGGATCGACCTTCAAGGTCGTGACCGCGGCCGCAGCCATCGAGACGGGCGCCGCGAACGAGACGTCCGTCTACTACGCCTCGCAGGGCATCAAGAGATTCGGGAGCTTCACGATTCGCGACGTCAAGCCTCACGGCTGGATGGATTTTCGCGGCGCGCTCAAGAAGTCGAGCAACATCTGTTTCGCCCAGATCGGCGGCGCCGTGGGTGACATCCCGCTGTACTCGTACGCGAGAGACTTCGGGTTCGGTTGTCTCACAGCCATCAATCTGCCGGGAGAGGTGCGGGGGACGCTCGCGGACCCGGCTGATTGGAGCAGACGGTCGGTCCACACCATCGCCATCGGTCAGGAGATCGCGGTCACGGCGCTCCAGCTGGCCGGCGCATACTCGGCGATCGCGAACGGCGGCTACCTGATGGAGCCGCACATAATCAAGGCGGTCATGACCGACGATGGGCGCCTCATCGAGGAGGCGCAGCCGTGCGTCGTGCGACAGGTCATGAGGCCTGAAACCGCCGCACTCGTGAGAGACATGATGACGGACGTTACCATCGACGGCACGGGTCGGAAGGCTGCCGTCGCTGAGTTCTCGGTCGCCGGCAAGACGGGAACCGCACAGAAGGTTGTCCCCGGCATCCGGGGCTACGCCCCGGGAAAATTCGTCTCCTCGTTCGCAGGGTTCGCTCCCGCAGATGATCCGGGCGTGGTCATCCTCGTCGTCATCGACGAGCCGAAGGGGCGGGGACTCGGTGGAGAGGTGGCGGCTCCCGTCTTTCGGCGCATCGTCGAGCGCGTGGTTCGCGGCGCCGGTCACGATCTCATCCTCGGCCGTCGGAACGGACGCCCCCGGGCCGGGGTCGAGACGTGCTCGCTCGAATCCGGCGGACGCGACGCGATCGATGGTTGGACCGACGCGGCGTCCGCTGACGAAACCGCCGCTCTCACCGCTGCGTTCCTCAGCCGGTACGCCGCGCCACGCCCTGCGGGCGACTGCCTCATCGTGCCGGCGTCTTTCGCCGGCGGCGGTGGAAGTGTAGATGACGCCGGTGATGAGACGTTGCGGATGGAGATGCCCGATCTCGTAGGGATGAGTCTCAGGGGGGCGCGTCAGACGGCAGGCAGGCTCGGACTCGTGCTCGCGTTTGACGGCACTGGTGTTGTCCGTTCGCAGCTACCGCGGAGAGGATCCGCCGTCGAGTCGGGTGACCGTGTACGAGTGGAATGCAAGTAGTCCGAGGAGATCGGACTGTCGGTACTAGAGAAGAAGGACACGGCAGCATGAACGCAGCGGTGACATACAAGAGAGACCTCGCGGGACTGCTCGAGGCGAGCGGTATCGCGGCGACGGTCGGTTCCGGCCTCCCGCCGGAGGCGACGGATGTCGTCGTGCGCTCGGTCGAGTACGACTCACGTCGTGTCGAGCCGGGCGGTCTGTTCGTCGCCGTGAGCGGGTATGTTTCCGATGGGCACGACTTCATCGCGGCCGCCCGGGAGCGCGGTGCGGTTGCGGCGCTTGTGGAGCACGAGACAAACACTCCAGGTCTCGTCGAGGTCGTCGTGCCGGACACGCGGACCGCGATGGGCCCGGTCGCGCACGAACTCTACGGCCGGCCTTCCGACCGGCTCGTCGTTCACGGCCTCACGGGCACGAACGGCAAGACGACGACCTCTCACATCATCGACGCCATCCTCGTGAGGGCGGGGCAGACGACCGGCCTCATCGGGACGCTCGGGCACCGGATCGCCGGCACGTTCGTGCCGGCCGCTCGCACGAGTCCCGAGGCGATCGACCTGGCGAGGACGCTCGCCGCGATGGTCGAAGCCGGTGTCGAGGCCGTGACGATGGAGGTTAGCTCGCATGCGCTCGCGCTCGGGCGGGCACTCGGAACGCGTTTCGACACTGCGACGTTCACGAATCTGTCCCGTGACCACCTCGATTTTCACGGTTCGCTCGAGGAGTACGGCGCGGCCAAGCGCCGCCTGTTCGAGCTGGCCGAGACGGATGCCAACAAGCCGGGGTCGACCGCCGTCATCAACACGGACGACGCTTTCGGACGCGATCTCGCACACGCGTTCGGGGGTTCTGCGACCCTCGGCCTTCTGACCTACGGGATGACCTGCGGTGACGTTCATGCGAGCAACGTGAGGACGTCGGCCTCGGGGACCGAGGCGCGGTTTCACACGCCGTCCGGCGACTTCAACATATCAATGAGGCTCATCGCCGGTTTCAACGTCATGAATGCGCTCGCGGCGACCGCCGTAGCGGTGAGTCGCGGGATTCCGCTCTCGACCATAGAGGCTGGCATCGCCGGAGTCGAGCGCGTGGCGGGACGACTCGAGGTCGTTCCCGGGAGCGCCGGATTCTCTGTCATCGTCGACTACGCGCACACGCCCGACGCGCTCGAGAAGGTACTCCGCGCAGTCCGCGGACTCGACCCGCGGCACATCGTGACGGTGTTCGGATGTGGCGGGGACCGCGACCGCGGGAAGCGGCCGCTGATGGGGGAGATCGCGGCGAGGCTCTCCGATCGAGTCGTGGTGACCTCCGACAATCCCCGGACCGAAGACCCGAAGGCCATCATCGAACATATCCTTCAGGGTATCGGTGACATCGGGCGATCACAGATCGACGTCATCGAGAACCGCCGAGACGCTATCAGGACGGCCGTTGCGATGGCGGGTGCAGGCGACGTCGTCGTGATCGCGGGCAAAGGGCACGAGGACTATCAGATCATCGGCGCCGACAGGGTGCACTTCGACGACCGCGAGGAGGCGATGGCCGCCATGACGGAGAACGTCGGGACGGCCGGGGCGACGCAGCACGAAACGCGGGGGATGTGATGGAACGGATCGGACTTCTGGAAGTCGCTCATGCGCTCGGGGTCGCGGCGAACGCGGTCCCACGGAGCGAGGCCCCGCCTGCGGGAGTCCCACAGGCGATGGTATCCGGCGTCTCGACCGATTCGAGAATGACCCGGAGCGGCGATCTCTTCGTCGCGCTCCGCGGTGAGCGGTTTGACGGGCACCGCTTCGTCGCCGACGCGTTCGCTTCCGGCGCCGTGGCAGTCGTGGTCGACAGGGCGTGGAGCGAAGCGTACGGCGACGCGCTGCCCGCGGGCGCCACGGCGCTCACGGTGGACGACACACTCGTGGCGCTTCAGGAACTTGCTTCCTGGTACCGGACCCGCTTTGACATCCCGGTCGTTGCAGTGACCGGCTCGACCGGCAAGACGACCACGAAAGAGATGGTCGCGGCCGCACTCGGTCAGGATCTTGCCGTCTGGAAGACGACTGGCAACTACAACAACCACGTTGGTGTTCCTCTGACGCTGTTCGGCATCGAATCGACGCACGACGTCGCCGTCATCGAGATGGGGATGAGCCATCCGGGCGAGATCGCCCGTCTTACGGAGCTCGCGCGTCCGCGGGTCGGCATCGTGACGAATGTCGCGGCCGCCCATCTTGAAAGCATGCGCAACCTCGACGGTGTCGCGGCGGCGAAGGCGGAGCTTGTGGCCGCGCTTCCCCCCGAGGGGACGGCCGTGCTCAATGCCGACGATCCGCGCGTACTGGCGATGGCGGCGGGCGGTCCAGCGTCGGTCGTTCTCTACGGTCTGTCGGATGACTCCGACGTCGCCGCGGACGACATCGAGCACACCGGCGCATCCGTGCGGTTCACGCTCCGAAGGACGGCGCTCGTCGATGAGCATGTCAAGGTCGAGATCTGGATTCCGGGGCGTCACAACGTGCACAACGCGCTCGCGGCGATCGCGGCCGCCGTCGTTCTCGGCGTGCCGGCATCGTCGGCCGTCGCGGGGCTTCGTGAGTTCCGAGCCGGATCGATGAGGATGGAGATCGTCCAGGCGGGGAGTGTGACGGTTCTCAACGATGCGTACAACGCCAACCCGGCGTCGATGACGGCGGCCCTGGAGACGCTCGTGGAGATGGCGGGCGCGAGGCCGACGGCCGCGGCGCTCGGCGACATGCTCGAGATGGGTGAGGGGAGCGGCGATGCGCACAGGGCAGTCGGCGTGCGCGCCGCGGAACTCGGCATCGGTCGGCTCTTCCTGTACGGATCAGAGATCAGGGCGCTGGCGAAGGGCGCCATAGACGCGGGGATGTCGCCCGAGCGGGTGCGCATCCACGAGGACAAGGGAACACTCGCTCGGGACCTTCTTGGTAGCCTCGAGTGTGATGCTGTGTTGCTGGTGAAGGGGTCCCGCGGAATGCGGATGGAGGAAGTGGTTGAGTCGCTGGTCCTGGAGACGCCCGTCTCCTGACCGGCCTACCCCGGGGGTTGCTCCCCCGACGTACGAGGGCCGTTATGTTGTACCACCTACTCTACCCCTTAAGGGACTACATATCTGCCTTCAATGTCTTCCGGTATATCACCTTCCGTTCGGCGTACGCGGCCATAACCGCCCTGCTCATAAGCTTCCTCCTGGGGCCCCTTTTCATTCGGATGCTACGCAACCGGCAGCTCACGGACAACGTGAGGGAGTACGCGCCGGAGTCTCACGCGGCGAAGGCGGGCACACCGACGATGGGTGGCCTTCTCATCATCACCGCGACCATCGTGCCCACGCTTCTGTGGGCCCGTCTCGACAACGAGTTCGTGTGGCTGATGATCATCGCGACCGTGTGGCTCGGACTCGTCGGTTTCACCGACGACTACCTCAAGGTCGTCAAGAAGCGGAAGAAGGGGCTCGTGGCGCGGTACAAGCTCGCGGGGCAACTCGGTCTCGGTCTCCTTGTCGGGCTCGCCATCTACGGTGGGGGTCTGCTCGCGTCGCCGAGCAACGTCGAGGTGCCGTTCCTCAAGGACGCCGTCCTGTCGCTCGGCCCAGCGTACGTGGTCTTCTGCATGATCGTCATCACGGCGAGTTCGAACGCCGTGAACCTGTCGGACGGGCTCGACGGGCTCGCGATCGGGCTGGTGCTCTTCTGCGCGCTGGCGTTCGCCGCCATGAGCTACGTGACGGGTCACGTGCGTTTCAGTGACTACCTCAACATCCCGTACATAGCGAGCGCGGGAGAGCTGACGGTCTACTGCGCGGCGCTGATCGGCGCCGGTCTCGGATTCCTCTGGTTCAATGCGCATCCGGCCGAGGTGTTCATGGGTGATACGGGCTCGCTCGCGGTCGGCGGCGCGCTCGGGACGCTCGCGATCCTCATCAAGAAAGAGATCTGGCTGCTGATCGTCGGTGGATTGTTCGCCATCATTGCAGTCTCGGTCATCATCCAGGTCGCTTCATTCAAGCTCACGGGGAAGCGCGTCTTCCTCATGGCGCCTCTCCACCACCACTTCCAGAAACTCGGGTGGCCGGAGAGCAAGGTGGTCGTTCGATTCTGGATCGTCGGGGCGCTCTTCGCCCTGCTGGCGGTCTCCACGCTGAAGCTGCAGTAGGTGGGGGCGAAGCGGTCATTCGGAGAGAGCGAAGTGATCTCATGAAGACTGGCTGGTGGGGTGGCAAGACGCGCAGCGACAGGAGGTCGGTACTTCTCGATGACACGGGCACGGCGAGAATTGGCGGGTTCGAGAGTGTTGGTGGTGGGGCTGGCTCGAAGCGGCCGCGCGGCAGTGGACCTCTTGCTGGAGAAGGGGAGTCGTGTCGTGGCGACGGATCTGAGAAGCGCCGCAAAGCTGGGTCTCGACCCAACCTCCTGGCTCGAACGTGGGGCCGAGCTCTCGCTCGGTGACCAGCCGCTCGAGCTGCTGGACGCGATCGACCTCGTCATTGTGAGTCCGGGTGTGCCGACCGGAGTGCCGCTTCTCAAGGCGGCGGCGGAACGCGGGATCGAGATCATCGGAGAACTCGAACTGGGGTATCAGATGTCGGAAGCGACGTGGGTGGCCATCACCGGGACGAATGGAAAGACCACGACCACGGCTCTTACCGGAGAGCTCGTGCGGACGACCGGTCGTTCCGTTCTCGTGGGCGGCAACATCGGCAACGCCGTGTCGCACGAGGCGGCGCGCGTCCCCGCGGACGGCATTATCGTAGCCGAGGTCTCGAGCTTCCAGCTCGACACATCCGACCGCTTCCGGCCCTCGGTCGGTGCGCTCCTCAACATCACCGAGGACCACCTGGACCGGTACAACGGCTTTGACCATTACGCGGACACGAAGATGAAGCTTTTTGCGAACCAGACGCCGGACGACTTCGCCGTGCTCTACGTGGACGACCCCGAGGTGGCATCACGAGCGGACGCGGTGGGCGGGACAGTCGTGCCCGTCAGCCTGGCGAGTGAACCTGATGGCGGCGTGTTCGTGAGGGGCGGCACCATCGTTTCCAGGATGGGTCGGCGTGAGAGGGAGGTCGTGGAGGTCCGCGACCTGGGCCTCCCGGGACCGCACAACCTCGTCAACTCGATGGTGGCATTCGCAACAGCCTCGGCCGTTGGAGTCGATCCCGAGGCGGCTGCGGAGGTTCTCAGGAACTTCCGGTCGCTCGAACACCGACTCGAGTTCGTGCGCGAACTCGGCGGCGTTACCTACGTGAACGACTCGAAGGCGACCAACGTGGATTCGGTCCGCTTCGCGCTTCAGAGCTATGACGCGCCCATCGTCTGGATCGCAGGCGGCAAGGAGAAGGGCGCGGACTTCACGGCGCTCCGCGAGCTGGCGGCCGCGCATGTGAGGACGGCGGTCCTCATCGGGCAGGCCACGGAGAAGTTCGAATCGGCGCTCAGAGGCGCCGTGACGACCGTCCGCGCCGGGAGCCTTGACGAGGCCGTTCGGACGGCGGCGGAGATCGCGAAGGTGGGGGACATTGTGCTGCTCTCGCCCGCGTGCGCGAGCTTCGACATGTTCGAGGACTTCGAGGACCGGGGCAGGCAGTTCAAACTCGCGGTGAACGCCATGGGGACGGACCGCGATGGCGCTCATGGCGCCGAGATCGCCGGCGCTCGCGGCGCCGAGACCGATGGGGGTGACTCCTGATGATGTTCAAGGGAACCATCCGGTGCGACAGGTGGCTCTTGTGGACGGCGCTTCTGCTGCTCCTCGTCGGGACCATCACGGTCTACACGTCGAGCGTCTACTTCGCGCACAGCCGCATGGGGAGCGCGAACGCGCTCTTCCGCATGTACATCATCAGACTCGCCGCCGGGGCGCTGGTGATGTGGCTCTTCTACTCTGTCGACTACCGCTTCTGCCGACGGTTCGCGAAGAAGGCGATGCTGCTCTCCATCGCGCTGCTTGTGGCCACGGTCACGCTCGGCGGGAGCGTGCGCGGCGCTACTTCGTGGTTCATGGGTATCCAGCCGAGCGAGATCGCCAAGCTCGTGCTCGTTGTCTATCTGGCCGATGTGCTGTCGCGTCGTCAGGACGAGCTCGCCGACTTCGCTCACGGACT
>CAZNHF010000044.1:0-15962 GCA_964572375.1 uncultured bacterium
CAGCCATGGCCAGCACCAGCGTCACGAGCATGATCGAAAGAATGCTGCGTCTCATTACAAAACCCCCTGATTGAACCCTTCGCTGTACTTCACCCACACTCCAGAACATCCCCGGTCTCCCAGTTGGTTCTTCGGTCTTCCACCTCCCTCCGGACTCACGGGAGCCTCGCCAGACCCCCAGTGCACCGTAGAAAGCTCCGTCTTGTCCTTTCCGACCGCCCGCCTGCCCTCCGAGTTTCGGTCAGGTCACGGCCTGGTCGAAACTCATGGGGACGACGGATATCGATTCTCCAGTCCTCCCTGCCTACAGGGCACAGCCTACTGGAATCCGATCTGCTTGTCTGGCTGTCCATTGCCGGCAGCCTTGATCTCTCCGTGTCGGTCCTCATACTTCTTGACGTTCTCTGCGAGGGCCTGTGAGAAGGCCTTCACGTTCTGCGGGGCCATTATGAGCCTGGCATGCACGCGGCTCTTCTTGGTTCCCGGCAGCACTCTGATGAAGTCGACCACGAACTCCGCGGGGGAGTGCGTGATCACGGCGAAGTTGGCGTAGACGCCCTCCGCCTCCTCATCACGGAGCTCGATGCTGATCTTCTTCTGTTCGGCCACTGGCTGCGCCTCTCCGTCGGCCGCCAGCGAAGCGGCCCTTGAGCCTTCAGTTTTGGCTACGATAGGAGTGGTGCGGAGGAGTGTCAAGCCCTTTTTGGGTGGGCCCTTAGCAAGCCTCGTGCCATCGGAATGAGAGGCGACTCGGCATGTCGGGGGCGGTGAGCCGCCTCCGATCGTCATCCGCGGTGCCCTTGCCGAAAGCGAACGGGTGATCGACGCGACGGAGTCACTCGGCGATGGTCGTGTTCCGCCGCCAGCGCTACGCTGATGAGTACACCGTCCGCCACGATGAGCAAGCGCGCAAAGTGACGGCTGTGACCTTTAGCGAACATTCCTCTTGACACACTTCGGAGGAAGTGATATCTTGACCGTGGCAGTTGACATATGGTATAAACTGTGTTAATGGACAACGCGATACACCCTGCGACTCAACAGCTTTGTCAGTTGTCCGGACTGTAGACTGGAGGGACTATGGTTGCGGAACTGGACAGGCTGGACGCGAGAACCCTCGCGCCCGACCTCGAACGTGACGAGATCGTCGGCACATATGAGGACGTCTCAACAAAGCGGCGTAGACGGTTCCCGAACAACTTCTTTGAGGGGACCACTGGCAAGGCTCGCGCCGGCGTTATTACGCGGTATCTCCTCGAGGAGAAGCTTGACATCTCCGTCGATGACATCCCTCGCGCCATCCACAAGAAGCTCTTCTATGATAACGGACTGACCTGGATGCTGGGCAGCTGCTTCGACTGGTCTCCGTACAAGGCGATCGACAACGCCTATCCGGGCCGGTTCCACAAGTGGCAGTTCAATGTCAAGGGTATGTGGCAGGGGCCGGAACGGTTCAAGCTGGCGGCCGAGGCCACGCGCTGGATGATCGAGGAGAGGGAAGGCTGTCCCGTCGACGAGATTCCACAGCGCATTTCCGCGACGACCTTCGGGAAGTACAATCTGCGCGGGATGCTGTCCGTGTGCTTCCGCGGTTCCTTCTTCCGGGCCATCGAGAACGCGTATCCGGGAGGGTTCTATCCGTGGGAGTTCAGGAACGTCCCGAAGAACTTCTGGCAGGGTGCGCAGGGACTCGAGAATGCGCGCCGGGCCACGCGATGGCTCGTCGAGGACAGACTCGGCGTGCCGCGCGAGAGGGTCTTCCAGGACGTGACGTACCACCTGTTCCGGGAGTATGGACTCGGCGGGATGCTGACAGGTTGCTTCAAGGGGTCCTCGATCCAGGCGCTTCACAATGCCTACCCGGACCTCATGGTGCCCGAGCATCCGAAGCGCAAGCCACGCCGCAGACGCACGATCGAGCCGGTGAAGCTGACGTAGGATGAACCGCTGAATCGGGCACGCCCGATTCAGCCAAGCTGGCGGGACGAAGTCGCGCCAGCCGTCGGCCGCTCACGTAGCCGAGAGAGCACCATCGAGCATGAACGCACGACGGACGGCCGTCCCGCGAGGGGCGGCCGTCCTTGACTTGCAGGGAGCACTGGACTAGCATCTCCGTGCCGCGCCGTTGCCGCTACGCGGGTCCGGCGCGCGGGCTTGAGAGCCGGAGGAAGCCATCGAAAAGGAGACCCCGTGGGTTCGAGCGCGATCGAGCTGACAAGACTCAACGAACTGCTTGGCGGTTTCGGTGGTCGACGCGTCGCCATCCTTGGCGACGTAATGCTGGACCGCTACATATGGGGAGACGTCAACAGGATCTCGCCCGAGGCTCCCGTGCCGGTGGTCGAGGTGCGCGATGAGACGGTCAGGTTCGGAGGCGCCGCGAACGTCGCGGAGAACGTGGCCGCGCTGGGTGCTGCGACCAACGTGCTCGGAGTCATCGGAGACGACGACCATGGGCGCAGCCTCCTCGAGCTTCTGAGCGCGCGAGGCGTGGGCGTCGGTCACGTCCTCGTACACCCGGGGCGCCCGACGACGACGAAGACCCGGATCATCGCGCACAACCAGCAGGTCGTGCGCGCCGACCGCGAGCACACTCACGCTCTCGACGACTCCGTGGAGGAGTCGATCGTCGCAGCGCTGCGTGAAGTCATTCCCGCTTCGGACGTGCTCATCATCTCGGACTACGGCAAGGGCGTGGTCAGTGGGCGCACACTGGGAGCGGCGCTTGCGGCGGCACGGAGCGGCGGGACGCTCGTCTGCGTCGACCCGAAGGAATCGCACTTTTCGAGATATCTCGGCGTCACGGCGATCACACCGAATCTCAAAGAGGCGTCCGGCGCGGTCGGCCACGCGATGAGCGCGGAGGACGATCTCCTCCGTGGAGGCTGGGAGCTCCGCGAGCGGTTGGACGCGCAGTGCGTCATTGTCACGCGCGGGGAGAACGGCATGTCGCTCTTCATGAAGGGCGGCGAGTACGCACACCTGCCGACAGTGGCTCGCGAGGTCTTCGACGTCACGGGTGCAGGTGACACCGTCATCGGCGTGCTCGGCGTTGCGCTCGCGGCAGGGGCCTCGATGGTGGAGGCGGCGATGATCGCCAACCACGCGGCAGGCGTGGTGATCCGCGAGATCGGCACGGCCTCCATCACGATCGACGACATCCGCCGGTCATTCGAGGAACTCGAGGAGGTCGCCGGTGGGTAGGGTCGTCTCGCGGGACATGCTGGCGGCGATATGCACCGAAGCACGTGAGGCAGGGCGGATCGTCGTCTTCACGAATGGCTGCTTCGACATCCTGCATCACGGTCACGTCGATTACCTGGCGAGAGCGAAGGAACTTGGGGACATTCTGGTCGTCGGCGTCAACACGAACGAGTCGGTCCGGCGTCTCAAGGGTTCCACCCGTCCGGTCGTTGCCGGGGACGATCGCGCAGCTGTCGTGGCCGCGCTGGGCGCCGTCGACTACGTCTGCCTCTTCCCGGAAGATACTCCCTACGAACTCATTTCGAGCATCGTTCCGCAGATCCTCGTCAAGGGTGCGGGCTACACACGCGACACCATCATCGGCGCGGACATCGTCGAGGCTGCCGGCGGCTCGGTCGTGGCGATGGCGCCTCTTTCCGGTCACTCCACCCGCGCGATCATAGCCCGTATCCACTCGCTCGCTGAGGAAGACCGGGAGAACTGACCGCGCCCCAGACCCCGGTCCGCGATTCGCGCCGGACGCCGCTCGAAAGGTCTCTTTGAGGGTGGACTCATTTGAGGGAGTGGGGTATACTGAGAATCTTGTTTGCCTCGGGTCTGCGACCCGGGCATGCGGTCCGCGGGCCGACCCCTCACACGGGAGGCGGGCGAATCCGTGCGACCTCTTTGACGACCTGGATCCCCCAGACAAGTGCGCTCCCCAGGAGCGAGGCTGATGGGGGATTCCTATGCGCTTGGCCGGGTGCGTCGCGGCCTTGTGGTGACGCAACGATGGAATAACCTCCGTGACACCTGAGGGAGGATGGATGGACAGGCGACGTATCATCATCATGGGCGCCGCTGGAAGAGATTTCCACAATTTCAATCTCGTCTACCGCGGTCATGAGGAGTACGAGGTCGTCGCGTTTACCGCGACGCAGATCCCCGACATCGACGGGCGGGTTTACCCCACGGTGCTGGCGGGTGAGCTCTACCCGAACGGGATTCCGATCCTCGCGGAGGACGATCTTCCGGAACTCATCCAGAAGTACAATGTCGACGACGTCGTCTTCGCGTACAGCGACGTGATGCACGAGTACGTGATGCACAAGGCGTCGCTCGTCAATGCGTGCGGAGCCAACTTCTTGCTGCTGGGCGCGCGCGACACGATGATCAAGTCGAAGAAGCCGCTCATCTCGATCTGCGCGACGCGCACTGGATGCGGCAAGAGCCAGACGACGCGGCGTGTCGCCGAGATCCTTCTCGAGGCGGGGAAGAAGGTCGTGGCGATTCGGCATCCGATGCCGTACGGCGATCTGTCGAAGCAGATCTGGCAGCGCTTCGCCGAGTATGATGACATGCTCAAGCACAAGTGCACGATCGAGGAGATGGAAGAGTACGAGCCGCACATCGATCGCGGCAACGTGGTCTTTGCCGGCGTCGACTACGGGAAGATCCTCGAGGAGGCAGAGAAGGAGTCCGACGTCATCCTCTGGGACGGCGGCAATAACGACGCGTCGTTCTATGTGTCCGACCTGTACATCGTCGTCGCCGATCCGCACCGCGTGGGACACGGACTCAAGTACTACCCCGGCGAGCAGAATCTCCGGATGGCCGATGTGGTCGTCATCAACAAAGAGGATTCGGCGACGCAGGAGCAGATTGACAAGCTCGTCGATCTTGTGAAGGGCATCAATGCGAGCGCCCGAATCATTCACGCCGATTCGCCGGTCACATTCGAAGAGGATGTCGACCTCAAGGGCAAGCGCGTACTCGTGGTCGAGGACGGCCCTACGCTCACGCACGGCGGGATGAAGATCGGGGCCGGCACCGTGGCCGCGGAGCGCGCGGGCGCCATCCTGGTCGACGCGCGCGAGCAGGCCACCGGCAAGATCCGCGAGATGTACGAGAAGTATCCGCACATCGGCACGCTGCTGCCGGCCGCGGGGTACTCGCCGGAGCAGATCGCCGATCTCGAGAAGACCATCAATGCGGTCGACTGCGACTACGTGGTCATCGGCACGCCGATTGATCTGAGGAAGGTCGTCTCGATCAAGAAGCCGAGCGTTCGGGTCCAGTACGAACTTAGGGTGAAGGGCAGCCCCACGCTCGTGGACGTCCTGAAGGATTATATCTAGATCCGACGCGGGGGCGCGTGTAGCGCGCCCCCGACCGGTTCGATGAAGCCATTCGGTTCGTGTTCGTGCGGAGTGCCGCCCGTCCCGAGTCGGCGGGCAGACCCCGGCACGATGACCCAGGGAGGGTCACGTGAAGATCCACGAGTACCAGGCGCGCACGATCCTTCGCGCATGCGGAGTTCCCGTGCCTCGTTTCGAGGTCGTCGACGACCCGGCGGAGGCGCGCCGGGTTGCAGAACAGATCGGCAGCATGGTTGTCGTGAAGGCGCAGGTGCACGCCGGCGGACGAGGCAAGGCCGGCGGTGTGAAGCTCGCCAACACACCCGAGGAGGCCGAGGAGCACGCGAGGAACATCCTCGGGATGGATATCAAGGGGCTCACGGTGCGGAAGGTCATGGTGGCCCGGGCCGTGGACATCGAACGCGAGTACTACGTCGGCATCGTCGTGGACCGGGCCTCCAAGGGGCCGGTCTACATGGTGAGTTCAGAGGGCGGCGTCGACATCGAGTCCGTCGCGGCCGAGACGCCCGAGAAGATCTTCAAGCTTCCGATCGATCCGGTGCAGGGGCTCACGGTCACGCAGGCCGCCGGGCTCGCGTCGCATCTCGACGATCGCGTCGAGATCGTCGCGCAAGTCGCATCGATCATCACGAAGCTCTACAGTGCCTTCGTGGGGAGCGACTGCTCGCTGGCCGAGATCAACCCGCTGGTCGTCTCTCCGGACGGCCGTGTATGGGCCGTCGATGCGAAGATGAATATCGACGACAACGCGCTCTTCCGTCATCCGGACATCGCAGCCATGCGGGACTCCTCCGGCGAGTCCGAAGAGCTCAGGAGGGCCAGAGAGATGGGTCTCTCCTTTGTGAAGCTCGACGGCAACGTCGGCTGCGTCGTCAACGGCGCCGGTCTGGCGATGACCACGATGGATCTCATCAAGTACTACGGTGGCGAGCCCGCGAACTTCCTCGACATCGGCGGGAGTTCGAGTCCGGAGAAGGTCATGACGGCCTTCGACATCATCACGAACGATCCGAACGTCCGCGTCATCCTTCTCAACATCTTCGGCGGTATCACGCGATGCGACGACGTCGCCGAGGGCCTCATCGAGGCACTCGAAGCGAAGCCGCTCTCGCTACCGCTCGTCGTGCGGCTGACGGGGACGAACGACGTCCGCGCGAGGAAGATCCTCGCCGCACACGGCATGGAATCGGCGCAGACGATGGACGAGGCCGTCGAGAAGGCGGTCGGTATGGCGAGGGGGCAGGCGTGAGCATCTTCATCGATGAGAGAACGCGCGTCTGTGTCCAGGGCATCACCGGTCGGGACGGATCCTTCCACACCGGAGCGATGATCGAGTACGGTACCCATGTCGTGTCGGGTGTCACGCCGGGCAAGGGCGGACAGAATCGCGGCGGCGTCCCCGTGTTCGACACCGTGCGCGAGGCCGTGCGCGAGACCGACGCCAACGCGACCATTATCTTCGTGCCGGCGAAATTCGCGGCCGACGCCGCGCTCGAAGCGGCCGAGTCGGGCGTTGAACTCATTGTCTTCATCACGGAGGGCGTTCCGACGCTCGACGCGATGAAACTCTACAAGAGAACGAAGGAACTCGGCGTCAGGATGATCGGTCCGAACTGTCCGGGTCTCATCAGCCCCGGAAAGGCGAAGCTCGGGATCATGCCGGGCGCGATCCACACCCGCGGAAGGGTCGGCGTCGTGTCGCGGAGCGGCACGCTGACCTACGAGGTCGTGGACAGCCTGCGCCGTGGGGGCGTTGGGCAGTCGACCGTCATCGGCATCGGCGGCGATCCGATCATTGGAACGACCTTCATCGACACGCTCGAGGCGTTCGAGAAGGACGACGGAACAGAGGCCGTCGTGCTCATCGGGGAGATCGGCGGAACCGATGAGGAGCAGGCGGCGGAGTTCATCAGGGAGCACATGTCGAAGCCGGTCGTGGGCTTCATCGCCGGGCGTACGGCGCCCCCGGGACGCAGGATGGGGCACGCTGGAGCCATCATCGCCGGCGGGAAAGGCACGGCCGAGGAAAAGATAGTGGCGCTTTCAAGCGCCGGCGTGCCGGTCGCGGACCGGCCGAGCGAGATCCCCGGACTCCTCCGGGACGCGCTTGGGAGGTAGCATGGAGAAGAATGCGGCTCGTGCCGCACCGCAGAGAGTCTGGAACTATCCCTCGCGGGAGGAGAACCCCGAGCGGGAGGTCTTCGTCTACGACGCATGGTGCAAAGGCTGCGGTCTCTGCTACGAGTTCTGCCCGACCGGCGTCTTCACGGCGGACAGGACCGGGCGCCCCGTCGTGTCGAATCCTGACAAGTGCATCTCGTGCTACCTGTGCGAGATGCTCTGCCCCGACATGGCGATCACGGTCTACAAGGAACGCACGCGGAAGTCCGCCGGCTCGTCCGGCGGCGACGCAGACGACGAGGGGGCTTCCTGACATGTCCGGCAACGAGAGGAAGGATGTAAAGGTCCTCCAGGGGAACGAGGCGTGCGCCATCGGCGCCATCGCCGCCGGCGTCAACTTCTTCGCGGGCTATCCCATCACGCCGTCCTCAGAGGTCGCCGAGTTCATGGCGAGGCACCTGCTTCTGATCGGCGGGAGATTCATCCAGATGGAGGACGAGATCGCGTCGATCGCCGCGATCATCGGCGCGTCGATAGCGGGCTCGCGGTCGATGACGGCGACGAGCGGGCCGGGATTCTCGCTCATGCAGGAGAATCTGGGCCTGGCGTGTCTCGCAGAGATCCCGTGTGTCATCATCAACGTGATGCGCGCGGGACCATCGACGGGACTGCCGACGCAGCCGGCTCAGGCCGACATCATGCAGGCGCGCTGGGGGACGCATGGCGATCACTCGATCATCGCGCTTGCTCCTTCGACCGTGCTCGAGTGCGTCGAGCTCACGGTCAGCTGTGTGAGCCTCGCGGAGAAATACAGGACGCCTACGATCCTGCTTCTGGACGAGGTGATCGGCCACATGCGCGAGAGTGTCACGCTGCCGGCCCCCGGTTCGTATCACTGCGAGAGCAGGCGCACACCGGATGCGGACCTCAGCGATTACCGCCCGGCGGCCTGCGACGGCGACGCGGTCGCGCCGCTGGGGCACTTCGGCGGGCCGCACCGTTTTCACGTCACAGGACTCACGCACGACCCGCACGGGTTCCCGACGATGGTGCCCGAAGAGGTCGACCGAAAGATCCACTGGATCGTCGAGAAGATCGAATCCCGTGCCGACGAGCTGGCCATGAACGATGAGTTCATGACCGAAGACTGCGATGTCCTGCTCTTCGCGTACGGGTCGACCGCCCGCGTCGCCAAGGCGTCCGTGAGAGAGCTCAGGGAGCGAGGCGTGAAGGCGGGGCTTCTGCGTGTGAAGACGATCTGGCCGTTCTCAGGCAAGCGTCTGAGGGAGCTGGCGCCGCAGCTTCGAGGTATCGTCGTCCCCGAGATGAACATGGGGCAGCTCGTCCTCGAGGTAGAGCGCGCCGTCGCCGGTGAGACACCCGTCAGGCCGTTCGGTCGTGTGGACGGGCGGCTGTTCACGCCCGGTCAGATATCTGACTTTGTGATGGAGGAGTTCCGCTCATGAGCCAGGCGATAGAGACTGCGCGGACCTATCTGAAGCCGCACAAGAAGCTGCCGACGGTCTGGTGCGGAGGCTGCGGCCTCGGCGTGATCATGAGCAGTCTTCTCAGGGTCATATCGCGCATGGGGATTCCGAAGAACGACATCGCGACCGTGTCCGGTATCGGTTGCACGGGGCGCATGCCGACGTACATAGACTCGAACACGCTTCACACGACGCACGGGCGGGCGCTCGCATTCGCAACGGGTGTGAAGCTCGCCAATCCGAAGCTCAACGTCATCACTGTGATGGGTGACGGCGACGCGCTCGCGATCGGCGGCAATCACTTCATCCACGCGTGCCGGCGGAACATTGACATCACAGCGATCGTCGCGAACAACTGCATCTACGGCATGACCGGCGGGCAGTACTCGCCCACGACGCCGCACGGGAAACGCGCCACGACCGCGCCGTACGGGAACGTCGAGCACGAGTTCGACGCGTCGGCTCTTGCGGCAGGCGCTGGAGCATCGTTCGTCGCGCGGACTTCGGTCTACCACGTCCGTGAGATCGACAAACTTCTGGAGCAGGCGATCAAGCATCGCGGATTCTCGGTCGTGGAGGTGATGAGCAACTGCTACACGAGCTACGGCCGTCTGAACAAGTTCAAGTCACCGGTCGACATGTTCCACTGGATGAAGGACAACTCGGTGACCATAGAGCGGGCCGCCGGGATGTCCCCGGAGGAACTCGAGGGCAAGTTCACCCGCGGCGTGTTCGTACAGAACGAGAAGCCCGAGTTCATCGAGGTGTACGACGACCTCGCGGAGCGGCTGACGAGCGACTCGGCCGGCGCCGCGGCGCAGCTCCGTGAGACGATCGAGCGATACGAGCAGCTGGGGGACCGGCTGAAGTCGAGAGTCGGCTGACGTCTGCCGGCCAGACCGCGGCCACAAGAGCGAACAAATGCTCGTGGCGGCTCGAAGTGAGGGTGCGCACGTGACGAAGACAGAGGGCAGATTCGAGGTCCGCCTCTCGGGGTCGGGCGGTCAGGGACTGATGCTGGGTGGCAAGCTCCTGGCCGAGGCAGCGTCCGTCTACGACGGGAAGAACTCCGTGCAGACACAGAGCTACGGACCTGAGGCGCGCGGCGGCAAGAGCAAGACCGACGTCGTGATCTCGACAGAGGAGATCGACTACCCGAAGGCGACGAAGGTGGACGTACTCCTGGCGATGACGCAGACGGCGGCCGATGAGTATGCGGGGTCTCTCAAGGATGGCGGGCTCATGGTTGTCGACTCCTATCACGTGGAGACCGTCAGTCGCGAGGGCGCCATTCAGATCCCGTTCACGCTGCTCGCCGCCGAGAAGTGCGGCAGGATGCTGTTCGCGAACGTGATCGCGCTGGGGGCGATTGTCGAACTCACCGGAGTCGTCGAGTGGGACAGCCTCGTCAAGGCGGTCCTCGCGCGGGTGCCGGAGGGTACGGAGGAACTCAACCAGAAGGCGTTGGACATCGGACGTGAGGCGGCAAGGAACGCAAGGGAGAAGACAAGCTGATGGATAGAACGTTCTTGATGGTCAAGCCGCGCGCCGTGAGCGAAGGGCTCACAGGTCCGATCCTCTCGGAACTCGAGAAGGGCGGTTTCCGTATCGTGGGGCTCGCTTCCCGCAGGCTCACGAGCGATGAGGCGCACATCTTCTACGACGTCCACATCGGCAAACCCTTCTTCGATACGCTCCTCGAGTTCGTGACGTCCGGGATGACTGTCGGTGTGTTGCTCGAGGCGCCCGACGCGGTACCGGCGCTTCGCGCCTTCATCGGCGCCACCGATCCCGCGAAGGCGGAGCCAGGCACGGTCAGAGCGACATACGGCAGGAGCCTCACGCAGAACGCCGTGCACGCCTCGGATTCTCCCGAGCGCGTCGCGCACGAGTCTGCGATTCACTTCGGCGACTGCCCGAGGACGATAGCCGGGTAGATCGCCCCGGGGGAGAGCGCGGAGGAGCGATGGAGAACACGGTGACTCAGGAAGGGAAGATGTCCGGATTTCTCGAGGTGGCCGACGAGGTCGCCGCGAAGTATGCAGGAAAACGCGGGAGCGTCATCCCCGTGCTTCAGAAGGTCCAGGAGCGCATCGGGTACCTGCCCCCCGAGGTTATGAAGCGCATCGGCGAACGGCTCGGCGTGCCGCCGGCGCAGATCTTCGGCGTCGCCAGTTTCTACGCGCAGTTCAGGCTGGAGCCGGTGGGTCGGTACGTCGTCAGGGTGTGTCACGGGACAGCATGCCACGTGCAGGGAGCGGGCACGATCACGGATGCGGTCTGCGACGAACTCGGTGTGAGTGAGGGAGAGACGACGGAGGACCGGAAGTTCACCGTCGAGTCGGTCGCGTGCATCGGATGCTGCAGTCTGGCGCCGGTCATTATGATCGAGGACAACACGTACGGGCGTCTGACGCCTGACGAGGCGCGCAGAATTGTCAGGGAGTACGGCAAGTAGTTGCCTGGTTCGTCGCCCGGGCGTCCGCCCGGAGCGCGGCACAGGACGCGATACGCACGATTCACCCGGAGAGAGATGATGGCTAGGACAGGCGCGGCCGCTGAGGTCACCGTCGGGCTCTCGAGCTGTGGTATCGCCGCTGGAGCAGCGGACGTCTTCAGCGCGTTCCAGCGGGAGTTCGAGGAGAAGGGCATTGACGTCCGACTTCGGCGAACCGGATGCATCGGTATGTGCTACCGGGAGCCGGTCGTCGATGTCGTTACCCCGGGAGGCGCGAAGTACACGTATGGAGGCATCACCGCGGACCAGGTGGGACGGGTCGTGGACGAGCACGTCGTCGGCGGGAAGCCGATCGACGAGTGGCTGGTGCGCGTTGATGGCAGAGAGCTCCCCGACGAGTCGTACTACTCGCAGCAGGTCCGTCTTGTTCTTCGCAACGCGGGCATCATCGACCCCGAGTCTATCGACGAGTACATCGAAGTCGGGGGCTACGAGGCGCTTCAGAAGGTCATCAAGGAAATGTCGCCGGATGAAGTCATCGAGGAGATGAAGGCGTCGGGCCTTCGCGGACGCGGTGGCGCCGGTTTTCCGACCGGCGTGAAGTGGAGCCTCGCGAAGAGGGCGCCGGGTGACGAGAAGTACGTTATCGTCAACGCCGACGAAGGCGACCCGGGCGCATTCATGGACCGGAGCATCCTCGAGGGAGACCCGCACAGCGTGCTCGAGGGACTGGCCATCGCGGCGTACGCCATCGGTGCACAGGAAGGCTACTTCTACGTTCGCGCCGAGTACCCGCTCGCCGTCAAGCGCCTCAGGATCGCCATTGAGGACGCCACCGAACGTGGTTTCGTCGGAGAGAACATCCTCGGTTCCGATTTCAGCTTCCGCGTTCATATCAAGGAGGGCGCCGGGGCGTTCGTCTGCGGTGAGGAGACGGCGCTCATAGCGTCGATCGAAGGACAGCGCGGGATGCCGCGCCTTCGCCCGCCGTACCCGGCGGTCAAGGGTCTCTGGGGCAGACCGACGAACAACAACAACGTCGAAACGTACGCCAATGTCGCGTGGATCATCGCCAACGGCGCCGACGCGTACGCGGCGTACGGAACCGACTCGAGCAAGGGTACGAAGGTCTTCGCGCTCGCCGGCAAGATCCAACGTGGCGGTCTGGTCGAGGTGCCGATGGGTCTGTCGATCCGCGAGGTCATCAACGAAATCGGCGGAGGCGTCCCGGAGGGACACTCCTTCAAGGCCGTCCAGCTCGGCGGTCCCTCGGGCGGGTGCGTGCCGACCGAGTTCATGGACATTCCCATCGACTACGAATCGATCACGAAGACGGGCGCCATCATGGGATCGGGTGGCATGGTCGTCATGGACGACACGACGTGCATGGTCGACATCGCCCGGTTCTTCCTCAACTTCACGCAGGACGAGAGCTGCGGCAAGTGCACGTTCTGCCGCGTCGGGACGAAGCGGATGCTCGAAATCCTCGAGCGCATTACTTCCGGCGAGGGACGCGAGGGCGATATCGAACTGCTCGTCGAGCTGGGGGAGAAGATCGTCAGTTCGTCGCTCTGCGGCCTCGGCCAGTCCGCTCCGAACCCGGTTCTGACGACCATCAAGTACTTCCGTGACGAATACGAAGCGCACATCAACGAGAAGCGCTGTCCGGCGCTGTTGTGCAAGGCGCTCATCAAGTACGAGATCGATCCCGACAAGTGCATCGGGTGCACGCTCTGTGCGAAGGCCTGCCCCGTCGGCGCCGTCACCGGTGAGCGCAAGCAGCCGCACTTGATCGACCAGGATCTCTGCACCAGGTGCGACGCCTGCAGGCAGGTCTGCAAGTTCGACGCCGTGACGGTCCGCTAGCTTCGTCGGCGGAGCCCGGACCGCGGGCTCCCCGGGAACCGGCTTCCAGGAGAGTTAGAAGGTGGCACTCGTAAACATCACGCTGAACGGTACCGACGTGCAGGTCGAATCGGGGGTGACCATCCTCGATGCGGCGCGCGCGAACGGCATCAGGATTCCTACTCTTTGCCACGACGAGCAGCTCGAGCCGTTCGCCTCGTGCTGGCTCTGCGCCGTCAAGCTCGAGGGCATGAAGCGGTACGTCCCGTCCTGCGGCACCAGAGTGGCCGAGGGGATGAAGGTCTGGACGGACACCGAGGACGTTCGCGCCGTCAGAAGGATGGCGCTCGAACTCCTGCTCTCGAACCATCGGGGCGACTGCATCGCGCCGTGCAAGGAGGCCTGTCCCGCGAGCGTCGACGTCCAGGGGTACATTGCCCTCATAGCGCAGGGCAGATACCGCGACGCGACGAAGCTCGTCAAGGAGGTCAATCCGTTCCCGCTTTCGATCGGCCGCGTGTGCACGCGCCCGTGCGAGGTTGAGTGTCGCAGGAACGCGGTCGACGGCCCGGTCTGCATCGACTACCTCAAGCGGTTCGCCGCCGACTGGGACATCTCTCATCCGGACCCGTACTCGCCTGAAACGGCGAAGCCGAGCGGTCACAGAGTGGCCGCCGTCGGAGCGGGCCCCGCGAGCCTGACCGCAGCGTACTACCTCGCACAGGAGGGCCACGAGGTCACCATATTCGAGGCGCTCCCCGATCCGGGCGGGATGCTCCGATACGGCATTCCCGAGTATCGCCTGCCGAAGAACGTGCTCGACGACGAGATCGGGCTGATCACGGGGCTTGGCGTCAAGGTCGAGTACGGTCGGCGCTTCGGCTGCGACTTCACGCTCAAGGACCTCTTCGATCAGGGATACGAAGCCGTCTTCCTGGGACTCGGCGCAATGGCGAGTCGCAAGATGAGATGTCCGGGCGAGGAGCTCGACGGCGTGTGGGCCGGCACCGATTTCCTCACGCGGATGGGTCTGAACGATCCGCCGCCCATCGGGAGGCACGTCGCCATCATCGGCGGCGGCAACACGGCGGTCGATGCGGCTCGTACCAGCCTGAGACTTGGTGCGGAGAAGGTGACCATCGTCTATCGGCGTTCCCGCAAGGAGATGCCGGCGTGGGACGTCGAGGTCGACGCGGCTGAGCACGAGGGCGTCGAGATGCACTTCCTCGCAGCTCCGACGAAGATCGAGGGTGAGGGCAAGTGCGAACGCCTCGAGTTCATCAGAATGGAGCTCGGCGAGCCCGATGAGAGTGGCCGTCGCAGACCGGTTCCGGTCGAGGGTTCCGAGTCGCTTATCCAGGTCGACAACGTCATCGCGGCCATCGGCCAGCTGCCGAATCTCGAGTGCATCCAGGAGACCGCCGGGAGGGACGCCGACTCGCTGGAAGCGAAGCTCGAACTGACACGGTGGGGCACGATCATCGCGGACGAGCGGTCCGGGCTCACGTCCGTGCCGAACGTCTTCGCGGGCGGAGACGTCGTCAACGGCGCCGCGACCGCCATCGAGGCCATTGCGGCCGGCGGCCGCGCGGCCGCGGCGATCAACCGCATGTTCCACGGCGAGGCCGTGGACGCAGTCGTGCCGTACTTCAATATTCAGGAGGAGCGCTGGGACAGCTTCCCCGAGGAGGAACTCAAGGACGTCGTCCGGCAGGAGCGCCAGGAGATGCCGGAGCTTCCGGTCGCCGAGCGCGTCAAGACCCTCGACGAGGTCGAACTCGGTCTCACGGAGGAGCAGGCACTTGAGGAGACGAAGCGCTGTCTTGAGTGCGGCTGCGCCGAGGGGTTCACGTGTCAGCTCCGGGAGTACGCGGCCGAGTACGAGGTCACGCTCGGTCGGTTTGCGGGAGAGGTCGTCTCCGATCTGCCCGATGAGCGACATCCGTTCATCCGCATCGAGCCGGAGAAGTGCATCATGTGCGGCCGGTGCATCCGGATCTGTGAGGAAGTTCAGGGCGCATCGGCGCTCGGGTTCTTCCGGCGCGGTTTCGTCGCGCAGATGAAGCCCGCACTCTGCGAGCCGCTTGCGCTCACCGAGTGCGAGTCGTGCGGACAGTGTGTGGAGGCGTGTCCCACGGCGGCTCTCACAGGGAAGCCCGTGGCTGTCAAACCGGGACCGTGGGATCTCGAGTCGACGGTCTCGACGTGCGGGTTCTGCGGCACTGGCTGTACCGTGAACCTCTGCTCCGCGGCCGGCGACCTCGTGTCCATCGCTCCCGCGGCGGGAGCGGGTGTCAACGAGGGCAATCTCTGCGTCCGGGGCCGCTTCGGTTTCCGGGGCGCACTCGCCGGCCGGATCACGGCGCCGCGCATCAGGGGTGCGGAATCCTCGTGGGACGATGCGGTCGAAGCTGCGTCCGCCGGTCTTGCGCAAGCCGGAGTCGTGTTCTTCGGTTCACCGCGGATGACAAACGAGGAGGCGTTCGCTCTGGCTTCGCTGGCGAGGGCCGCAGGCAGCGAGCCCGCGTCCTTCGGACTCGCGGGGGAGGGCGCGGTCTTCGGAGCGCTCAAGCGTGTTCTCGGACACGGATCCTCAACCGCCACATATGAGGACGTTCGGAACGCGGACGCACTGCTCGTCATCGATTCCGATATCGCGGAGGAGCAGACCGTCGCCGCGATATCCATCCGGAAGGCGGCCCGGCGTGG
>CAZNHF010000045.1:0-6101 GCA_964572375.1 uncultured bacterium
ACGACGAGGAGCATCCTGTATTCAAGGAGATGGTGCGGCAGTTCGAGGAGTCGCACCCCGGCGTGACGATCGATGTCGTCCGTCTGCCGTTCGCCGGCGCGGAGCCGAAGATCCAAACGGCGCTCACGACACACACGGAGCCCGACATCGTCAGGGTCGACGTCTCATTCCTGCCGAAGCTCGCGAGCAAGAACGCGCTCCTGGTGCTCGACGCCTACGTGCCCGCGTCGTACCGGGCGGACATCTTCCCTGTGGCGCTGCAGAGCTGCATGTACGACGGCCAGCTCTACGGGCTGCCCGACCAGACCAACGGTCTGTGCCTCTTCTATAATAGAGAGATGTTCCGCGCGGCGGGGCTCGATCCGGACAGGCCGCCCGCGACCTGGGACGAGTTGATCTCATACGGGCGCAGACTCACTAATCGCAAGAAGGGCGTCTTCGGCGTCGGGCTGACGAACTCGCTGTGGTGGTCGCTCCCGTTCTTCTACACATACGGCGCCGACCTGCTCTCCGATGACCTCCTGCACTGCACGCTGAATTCGCCCGAGGCCATTGCGGCCTTCCAGCTCAAGGTCGACATGTTCGCGAAGCACGGCATCGAGGGCGGCGCGTGGCGCGCCGGCGGCATCACCGGCGATGTCGGATTCCAGAACGGCCAGTACGCGATGATCCTCAACGGTCCGTGGGCCGTCGAGAGTCTCAAGCGGACCGGCATCGACTTTGGCGTCGGTCTCATTCCCGCCGGACCTTCAGGCTCCCATACGAACGTCGGCGGCAATAACCTTGTCGTCTTCCGCTCGTCGAAGCATCCCGAACTCGCAGCCGAGTTCCTCATGTTCGTCGCGAATGAAGAGAACCAGCGGAACTGGGCTCTCACGCTCGGTCAGATCCCCGTGAACACGAAGGCGATGGACGCCATCACATCCGAGGAGCACCCGTATCTCTCGATCTTCGTCGAGCAGATGCGCACCGCCATCCCGCGGCCGCCGACGCCGTTCTATCCGGAGATCGAGAATCTGTTCATCCCGGAGATGCAGGCGGCGCTCGACGGTTCGAAGTCGGTCGAGGCCGCGATGAACACGGCCGTCGGAGAGGTCGACAAACTGCTGGCGGGCGACTAGCGGTTCCTATGGCGAGCAGTTCCTACGGCGCGGCCGGGCGGTTCAAAATGCCCGGGAGATTCGCGTCAATCGGATATGCACAGGGGGGAGAACGATGAGACGACACATGACGCCGGCGGCGAGGCGATTGACGCTGCTCCTGGTGAGCGCGTTGGTCCTCGCCGTCACGGCGAGCGCGAGCGCAGAGATTCTGGCCACGTGGAGCGACCCCGAGGGTGACGACACCGGCGACGGCGACTATACGTACCCGACGAACGAGGCGTTCGGCGGGGGCGGCCAGGCGGACCTGCTGTCCTTCGCCGTCGAGAGCAACAACGGCGACCTCGTGTTCGTGTTCGAGCTCAGGAACCTCGTCGACCCTTGGGATATCGGCAACCGTCTGACGATGGTGGCTGTTGCGATCGACACGCAGGAGGGTGGTGACGGGGAGCTTCGTAGGAACGCGAACGTGATGCTGTCCGCCGCCTCCGAGTATCAGGTGTTCGCGGCTGGCGAAACGGTCGAGGTGATGGATGCATCGTCGGAGAAGATCGACATGGGCGCAACCATTGCGACCGACATCGAGGCCGGAACGATCCGGATCTCGATCCCCATCGATCAGATCGACGGCGCGGCCTCCGACTGGCGCTTCACGCCGGCCGTGGGGCTTCAGGACGACTACGGCGCCGGCGGTCTTGGCGATTTCCGCGACGTGAAGGCGCGCTGCGAGGAGTGGCGCGGCGGCGGTGGCGACGATCTCTCCATCGACCCGAACATCTACGACATCATCGTCCCCACCCCGAAGAAGATGTTCGGTCTCTTCGGAGGGAAGGCGCTCCCGCAGGAGGAGATCCTCGGGGCGTACGACCTCGAGCAGGGGAAGTACGTGACACTCGACGCGCTCGAGATCGACTAGGGGGCGGGGACCATGGCGAAGAACCTGCATTCGATTCAGCGACGCTCCGCATGGATGTCCATTCCGACCGTGCTTGTGCGGACCGGCGCTCTGGCGGCGCTGACGCTCGCCCTACTGCTGGCCCCGGTCGAGCGGTTCGTGCCCGTGGCCTCGGCTGAAGCCGCGGCTCCCGTATCTGTCGAGGGTGGCGTCCTGTTCACGTTCGCCAACGCGAGCGCCCGGACCGTTCATCTCGCAGGCGAGTTCAACGGCTGGGACCCGGCCGCGCTCCCGATGTCGGACGAGGACGGCGACGGTGTCTGGGAGGTCGTGCTTGATCTCCAGTCGGGGCGCACGTGGCAGTACAAGTTCGTCGTCGACGGTGGAGTGTCCTGGGAGCCCGACCCGCACAATCCTGAGAAGACCGACGACGGACACGGAGGGCATAACAGCGTGCTGTCGGTCGGCGACGACGGCACGGTCGTCTTCGGTTCGCTCGAGGGCTCGGAGGCGCACGAACCCGTGGTCGGCACGCTCGAGTCGTTCGGTCGGCCGCTCAACCTCGCCATCATCTGGCACCAGCATCAGCCGAAATATCTCAAGGACCTCGAGACCGGCGAGTACATGGAGCCGTGGGTGCGGCTCCACGCGATCAAGGACTACTACGACATGGCCGCGATCCTCGACGGTTACCCCGGCGTGCACTTCACGGTGAACCTCACCCCGATCCTGCTGATGCAGCTCGAGGACATGCTCGAACTGCTCGACGCCGGTCTGCCGTGCGACGAGTACTACCGCATGACGCTCAAGAAGGCGTGCGATCTCACCGAGGATGACCAGGTCTACCTGCTCACGCACTTCTTCAACGCACAGTGGGACAACATGATCCTCGTCTGGCCGCGCTACGGTGAGCTCAAGAGCATGAAGGGCGGCGATTCGTCGGCGGAGCTCCTCGCGGCGGCGGCGACGTTCAGCGAGCAGGACTGGCGGGACCTTCAGCTCTGGTTCAACCTCGCGTGGTTCGATCCGGACTTCCAGGACGGCGACGTCGAGCTCGAGGACGGCCGGGTCGTGACCGTCCGGCGTCTCATCGAGAAGGAGCGTGGCTATACCGAGGAAGACAAGCTCGAGGTCCTCGCGGCGCAGCAGGCGATCATGGAGAACGTCGTGAGCGTCCACCGGCGGCTGCAGGACGCCGGGCAGATCGAGGTGACCACGACGCCGTTCTATCATCCTATCCTGCCTCTCATCCACGACACGGAGCTCGCGCGCGTGGCGATGCCGGGGACGGCGCTTCCGTCCCACCGGTTTGCGCGGCGCGACGACGTCCTGCGGCACCTCGACCTCGCGGTAGACTACTACACGGACCGCTTCGGCAAGGCGCCGGCGGGTCTCTGGCCGGCCGAGGGCGCGGTCGCACAGGAGATCGTTCCCGCCGTGGCGCATGCCGGGCTTCTGTGGATGGCGTCCGACGACCAGGTGCTCCAACAGACGCTGGGCGCCGGGAGCCTTACGGCGCGGCAGCAGTACTCGATGTACTGGGCCGGTGAGGAAGGTGCGCGCGTTGCGATGATCTTCCGTGACCATCGCCTCTCCGACGACATCGGTTTCAACTTCAGCCGGCTGGACGGGGTGGAGGCGGCGAACTCGATGATGCGGAGCCTGCACTCGATCCATCGACAGCTCGCGGGTGACGACGTCGACTACGTTGTCCCGATCATCCTCGACGGCGAGAACGCGTGGGACTGGTTCGAGAACGACGGCAAGGAATTCTTCCATTCGTGGTACGCGCAGATGGAGCAGGCCGATTGGCTCCGCACTGTGACGGTGGCGGAGTACATGGCGGACCATCCTCCCGTGGAGACGCTGCCGAAGCTCTGGGCCGGCTCGTGGATCAGCCACAACTTCGCGACGTGGATCGGCGAGTCCGAGGAGAACACAGCGTGGGACTATCTCGCGATCGTGCGCGAGCACCTCGAGGCGCGCGACCGCAGCGGCGAGGTCGACATCCCGACGCTCGAGCGGGCGTACGACGAGATGCTGGCGGCCGAGGGGAGCGACTGGTTCTGGTGGTATGGCGATGACCAGAGCAGTTCGCTCGAGGGCGCGTTCGACGAGATCTTCCGGAAGACGCTCGCACACGTCTATGAGATCATGGGCGACGACGTGCCCGAGTTCCTGTCCGTGCCGGTGCTGACCGGGACGTCGACGGGCGGTGGCGGCTCGATGGCGAGGGCGGACAGCGAGGACGACGCGGAGTTCCTCGCCGGGCCGGTGCAAGTGGACGGTGGGGTGCTCTTCAGCACTCGCGAGGCCCTGGCGGTTACGGTTCACCTTGCAGGCGATTTCAACGGGTGGAGCACGGATGCGACGCCGATGTCTGACGATGACGGCGACGACATCTGGACGGTCGTGATCGAGCTCGAGCCCGGAAGCTACCAGTACAAGTTCGTCAGCGACGGCGGTGCGCGCTGGTTCGAGGACGCGGGCAACCCCGACGGAGTCTCGGACCCGTACGGCGGAAAGAACTCGCTCGTCGTCGTGGAGTAGACGCGCGCGAGGGCGAGCCTGCACACCTCAGCCTGTGGAGGGCGAGCCTGCGCCTCAGCCTGCGGAGGACGAGCCTGCGCCTCAGCCTGTGGAGGACGAGCCTGCGCCTCAGCCTGTGGAGGACGAGCGATCGACAACGGAAGTGACACTC
Source organism: uncultured bacterium (assembly GCA_964572375.1). GTDB lineage: Bacteria > Joyebacterota > Joyebacteria > Joyebacterales > Joyebacteraceae > JAPEKQ01. The sequence continues at coordinate 4,697 of CAZNHF010000045.1, forward strand.
TCGAGAGCGTCGACACGATGAAGTGCGGCGCTCTCTTGGATTGGGGAGAATGGCAGAGAAGTTGCACAGAAACGACGCCTGTCCGCGTGGCCCGGGCACGAACTCTCGTGGGTTGATCACCCCGGGTTCGAGTTCTGCGGGTCCGAACGACTCCACGGCCTCCCTGCCCACGCGCGGCCGCAAGCACGGGCTCCCGATCGTCGTGACCCGCGACGGCTCGCGCGAGTACATTCTGACGAACGGGCAGAAGGCGTACTTCTGCGGTGAGACCGGAACGGAGCGGACGCGCAGCTACCGGGGTCTCACCGTCGAACTCCACAAATTTCTCGAAGGATGGGACCTCGTTCTTGGCGATCGTCCTGTCTCTGTGTGGAGTCTTCGGAACGCGGTCGTGCTCCCGCAGAGCATGACGCGCACGTACGTCGCGGACAGCACGACGGAGACCGTATTCCTCGCCGATGGCGAGAATCTGCTCCTCGTCTCGTACGATTCGAGCTGGCGCGGCGAGGCGTCATTCGTGCCGCGCGTCGATATCAGGAGCATCTGGGAGGAGGTCCGCCCGGAATACGATGTCCGGTGGGACGCGGATGCGGCGGTGCTCTGTGTGCGGCGCGGCGATCATCCATCAAGGACGGAGCAGGAAGACTGGCCGGTCTGGCTGGCCATCGCATGCGACCGGCCGGCCCGGTTCGACAGCGAGAGCAGCTACCGCCCGACGACGTACGGGCGGGACTCCGCGCGGCGAGCCATGGCGTCGGCAACGCCGTTCGTCCCCGGGAGTATCACCTTCGAGTTCGAGGGGGAGGAGAGCTTCGCCGCGGCCGTGACGATGTCGATCGCGGTCGGGGACACGATCGAGGAAGCGAAGGCGCTCGCGCTCCGGGGCATCCATGAGGAGCTGTTGTTCTATGATGCGAAGATGCGCCGAGTCTGCGATCTTCTCGACAGCGTCGGGGTCGCATGCGCCGATTCGGACTACGCGTATGCGCTCCGCTGGGCGACGGCCTCGCTCGACGCGCTCATCATGAATCAGCTGGGCGTCGGTATCTTCGCGGGGCTGCACTGGTTCCCGAACTACTGGGGGCGCGACACGTTCATCTCGCTCCCGGGGGCGTGTCTGTGCAGTGGCCAGTTCGACGTCGCGCGCGAGGTCCTCATGACCTGTGCGGGACTCCAGAACACCGACGAGAGCGATCCGTCCTACGGACGGATTCCGAACCTCGCGATGCCGGGGGAGGTCTACTACAACACTGCCGACGGGACCTGGTGGTTCGTCCGCGAGGCTCTGGAGTACGTGCTCTATTCAAATGATGTGGAGTTCGCCGGAGAGATCCTCCCGGCAGTCGAGCGCGCGATCGTCGGGGCGATGCTCCATCGCGTCGGAGACGACCTGCTCATCAGACAC
>CAZNHF010000045.1:6201-14566 GCA_964572375.1 uncultured bacterium
CGCGATCGTCGGGGCGATGCTCCATCGCGTCGGAGACGACCTGCTCATCAGACACGGCGACGCCGAGACATGGATGGACGCCGTGGGGGCGGACGGACCGTTCTCTCCGCGAGGTGACCGAGCCGTCGAGATCCAGGTGCTCTGGCGGGAGGCGCTCCTGGCCGGAGCGCGGCTCGCTGAGATCGCCGCGGCCGGCTCGCGCTCGAAGACATCCGGGTCGCGGGTCGGCGATGAACCGGCGGGGTCGGACGACCGCGCTGAGCGCTGGCGCGGGATAGCGGGAAAGGTCACCCGCTCACTCGCGTCCACATTCTGGGACCATGATCGGGAAGCGCTCTACGACCGGATCATGGCCGACGGGACCCCGGACGGTCGAGACCGTCCGAACCAGGTGTTTGCGCTGAGCCTGCCGGGGTACGAGCCGGCGTCGCAGGGCGATGGAGCCCTCGCAGACCCAATCGGCGGCGAGCTTCTCACTGCCCAACAGCGGGAGGCCGTCCTCGAGAGGCTGCTCGCGACCTGCGTTCTTCCGCACGGCGTGGCATCGCTCTCTCCGGACGACCCGGAGTTTCACCCGGTCCATCTTGACCTCGACCGCTACCACTTCGACGAGGCGTATCACAACGGGGACGTATGGGTGTGGTTGACCGGGCCGATCGTGACCGCGCTGATTCGCGCAGGCCGCATCTCCGAGGCGTGGGAACAGACTCGCGTGCTCCGGGACCTCATCTTCAATGAGGGAGCGGCCGGCACACTGCCGGAGCTCCGGAACGGGAGAGCCCCGCAGAAGGGTGAGAATGTCGCAGGGGCCGTCTCACAGGCGTGGAGCCTCGCGGAGTTTGTGCGAAACTTCCATCAGGACTACCTCGGGCTCCGGCCGGACCTTCCCGCTGGACGACTCGAACTCGCGCCTGCGCTTCCACCGGACCTCTCCTGGGTCTCGTGTCCCGTGACGCTTGGCGGCGGGACGGCGTCGCTCTTCTTCCGGACGAACGCTGACGGTCCCGGTGGTGTCTACAGGATTGCGGCGGCCGACGATCTCCCCGAGCTGACCGTCCGCTTCACTGCGATGGTACCGCCTGGCACGGCGAACCAGAGACCGGCGGGTGCGGTTGAGACCGTCCTCGCGCCGGGGACTGCACTCGAGTTCACGGTCGAGCCGGACGGGGACGGCTGGCGCACGACGGTGTCGACCATCTAGTATCTACGTGTTCCTGTCCGGCGGGGCCCGTCTCGCGCGGTCGACGCCGCGCGATTGACCCCGCGGGCCTGACCTTGCCCTGAACCGCTTGTCGAGAGGTGCCGTGAACCTCATAGCCAACCAGCCACATGCCTGGCTCTATCTCATCGCGCTCGCCGCGGCTGTCGTGGGCGTTCGGTGGTTCTACCGTCGTGTCCCCGAGAGCGTGAACCGACCGATGAGGCTGCTCCTCGCGGTCCTCAGGAGCGTGGCGGTGGCCCTCCTTATGGTCCTTCTCATGGAGCCCGTGCTTTCTCTTGTCAGCAATGTCACTGAGCGTCCCGTGATTGGCGTCCTCGTGGACAGGTCGCGAAGCATGGAGATCGCCGACGCGACGACGGGCGCGATGCGAGGAGACGAAGCGGTAGGCCTGCTCAATGAGATTCTGATTCCCAGGATCGGGCGGGATGCTGAGATCGTCGCCTTCTCGTTCGCCGGAGATATTGACCCCCTGCGGACGGAGCGGCTCTCCATCGCTTCGCCGCCTGCATTCGACGGCGAACTCACGGATATCGCGGGAGCGTTCGACCGTCTTGGCAGGGAGCTCGCCGGGCGGAATCTGAGCGCGGTCGTCATCGCGACGGATGGCGCCAGCAACATAGGAGGAAGCCCGTACGACGCGGGACTCGCGCTCGGCGCGCCGGTGTTCACGCTCGGAGTTGGTGAGAGCGACGCCGGGATCGACATCGCGGTTAGGGAGGCGACGACCAATCGCGTTTCGTACGCGGGAGAGTCGCTTCCTATCAGAGTCCGCGTTTCGAGCTTCGGCTACGCCGACGGCGAGGCCGTCGTCGAGCTGCGTGAGGGCAACACCGTGCTGGATTCGAGGTCGGTCGCGCTTTCGCAGTCGGGGGAAGAGGTCGAGACGACCTTCCGCGTGACTCCGATCGAGCCCGGCATCCATCGCTACACCGTCACGATTCCCCCGGCTGTCGGGGAGCGGTTGACTGCAAACAACACGCGGGTCGCGGTGACCAGCGTGTTCAAAGGACGCATCCGCGTGCTGCTGGCCGCGCCCAGGCCGAGTTCAGATCTCTCGTTCGTGCGGAGAGAGTTCGAGAGTGACCCGAACGTGGAGCTCGACGTGGTCGTGGAGCTCAGAGGAGGCTCTTCCGGTTCGTCCGGTGCGTCCGGTGCGTCCGTCGCAGGCGGCGACACACCTGGTTCGCCTGGCGCGTCCGGCGCAGGTGGCGCCGCATGGGGAGGGAATGTCGCGGCTCCTCGCTCGCGCGCGGAGCTTCTCGAGTACGACCTTGTCGTACTCGTCGAGCCGGCCGTCGGTGTTCCGCTTCCCGGGGAGTGGCTCTCGGAGTACGTCCGGACACGCGGCGGCGGGCTTCTGCTCGTCGGGCTGCCGGTCGCGGGTGATGGATCCGGTGACACGGGTGTGCTCGCGGAGCTGTCGCCGATCACGCGGTACGGCTCGCAGACAGGGCCGCGTGAACAGCGCGTTCGACTCAGCATCGCCGGCGAGTCGTCGCCGGTGACGCGTGTCACAAGCGACCGCGCGGAGAATGCGGACGTGTGGCGTACACTCCCGCCCGTGTGGACGTCCACCGCGAGCGTATCTCGTGCGGCAGCAGACGCGACGGTTCTCGTGACGGCCGGTCCCGTCGATGAACCTGCCCCGGTCATCGCATCTGTGCGGCGCGGAGCGGGTCAGGTGATGTCGATCGCAGCTGAGGGCGTATGGCGCTGGGAGCTGGCGGCGCCCGGCGAAGCCGGTCTGCTTGGGAGGCTCGCTGCGAACGCGGCACGATGGCTGACAGCGCGTGGCGAACTCGCTCGTGTCGTAGCGGAGTCCGACCGGGACGTCTACGCGGCAGGGGAGTCAGCGGTCGTGTCGGCCCAGGTCTATCGCGAGGACTTCCGCCCGGCGGCCGGCGCTGACGTAGTCTGCACCGTTTCGCGCGGCGCGGAGACCGCCCCCCTGACGGAGTTCGCGCTCGTCCCCGATGGCGAATTCTACCGGGGGAACGTCGAGCCGCTGCCGCCGGGGCGCTACGTGTTCGAGGCGAAGGCGGTGCTTGCCGGTGAGGACGTCGGGACCGGACGGGGTGAGTTCATGGTGGAGGAGTTCAGCCTCGAGGACTCGGAGATCCGGCGCAGATCGACGCTCCTGACACGCCTCGGCCAGGAGTCGGGTGGCGGCTACTTCACGCCTGAAACGGTCGGGGAGTTTCCCGATGCGTTCCCTCTCGAGTGGACGACGCGCTCGGCGACACGCGAGCTGGAGCTGTGGAATTCGCCGTGGATGCTTGCGGCGTTCGTCGCGCTTCTCAGTGCTGAGTGGGCGCTCCGGAGGAGCAAAGGTCTTCCGTAACAGATAGAGACGGTACGGTGGCACCGTGAACATGCGCGATGGGAGGTGGGGATGTGTGTCGTGCGCGCTGGTCGATTGATTGTTCTGTTCGTACCCCTGCGATGGTCCCTTTCCCTTCTGCTCGTCCTGTTCGTCCTAACCCCCTGTTCCGCATCGATCGTCATCAATGAGGTTCTCTACGATCCCGAGGGTCCAGACACCGGACTCGAGTTCGTCGAGCTCCTGAACTGCGGCGCGTCGGACGTTCTGCTCACAGGCTGGGTGCTCGAGACCGGCAACGGCGCGAACCCGGACGACTGGACCGTCGAGTGGATCGGCGGCGATTTCGACGTGCTCGAGGCCGGAGCGATTCTCCTGATCGGCGAGAGTGACGTGCTCCCGGTCCCGGACGTCGTCACGCCGATAGATCTCCAGAACGGTCCGGACGGCGTCCGGTTGACGAACGGGACCGATGTCATCGACGTAGTCGGGTGGGGAACTCCTCTGTATCCCGAGTACTTCGAGGGCGCCCCGGCGGCCGACGTCTCATCCGGCTCCTCACTCGCGCGGCTGCCCGACTGCTTCGATACTGGTGTGAACGCCGCGGACCTCATCGCGACCGGACCGACTCCCGGTCGACGGAACGCCGAGGGGACCGATGTGGCGATCTCGGTCGTTCACCGGACAGGCGAGGTCCTTCCGGAGGGGAATGTGACCGTGACGTGCGCGGTCGCGAACGCCGGAGCACTGCCGGTCGCCGCGGGCGAGGTCTTCGCGAGACTCTTCCTCGATGACGGCCTCCTCCCCGCGAGCGTGCTTCTCCTCGATGAGGCGATCGCAATCCGCGACACGGCGGTGATCCAACTCACATTCGATGTGCAGGAGACCGGCTATCACAGCGCGATGGTCCAGGCTCTGCTGGCATCGGATGCGGACACGACGAACAACCTGGCCCGGACGTCGTTCACGGTCGGCGTGCCCGGGGGGCAGGTCGTCGTCAACGAGGTCCTGCATTCGCCGGGAGAGCACGAGACGGAGTGGCTCGAGCTCGCGAGTGCCTCGGACTCACCCGTGAGGATCGACCGGTGGCTGCTCGGGGATGACGTCGACGCGAGCGAGCTGGAATTCGATGGCGCATTCGAACTTGAACCGGGCGGCTTCGTCGTCGTGGCCCGCGACCCGGAGATCGTCGAACCGAGAACGACCGCGCCGGTGGTGTCGCTCGAGACGTGGGAGGCTCTTTCATCTGATGACGTCGTCGTGCTCTCGGACGAGTTCGGCACGCCTATCGACATCGTGCGGTACGAACGCTCATGGGGAGGCGACCGCGACGTCTCGCTCGAGCGCGTCAGACCGGGTCTTTCATCCGACGATCCTGCCAACTGGGGGAGCTCCGTCTCTCCGGAGGGAAGCACGCCCGGTCGCGCCAACAGCATCCACGTCTCGGCGCTGCCCGAGGCAGGGCGCCTCACCATCTCCCCGAACCCGTTCTCACCCGATGGCGACGGCGTTGCCGACCGCTGCGCCATCCGGTTCGATCTCCCGACGCCGCAGGCTACGGTTCGGCTTACGGTGTTCGACGTTCTCGGGCGGGTCCGCGCGGTGCTCCGCGACCACGACCTCGTCGCATCGACGACCGAGCTCGTCTGGGACGGGAGCGGAACGGACGGATTGATCCTGCCGGCCGGGTTGTACATCGCATGTCTCGAGGCCATTGATGCGCGCGCGGGTATCCTCGTGACGGCCAGGACCGCCGTTGGGTTGGTGCGCTAGATGAAGCGGCACACTCAGAGCCCTGTGGTCATCGGCGCGGTGGCCACCCGGGGCCGCAGGGCAGCCACATTGTCCCGCAGGGCGGTGCGCGTCAGCACTCTCACGGTCGTCTCGATGGCCGCGGTGCTGCTCGCACTCGCTCACTCCGGCGCGGACGCGGCGTTCGAGCGAGGCGTTCCGCCTTCGGCAGCCGACGCGGCCTGCGGCGCGGGACCTCCGATGAGCCTTGTGGAGCTGCTGACGACGGCGAGCCCTGATCCCGCGTGGTCGGTCAGTGTGACATCGTCGGAGCTCTATGGACTCTCCGAACTGGCAGGGACGGCTCTGTCCGTCGGACGCCGGTCTCCGCGTCTGAACCTGTGCGCTACGGCGACGTCACTCGGGAGCGAGCTCTACTGCGAGCAGACACTGGATCTATCCGCCTCGTGGAGTCGGTCGCAAACCGTTGCGTTCGAACTGAGCACCAGAGCGCTCAATCTGAGATGGGCCGGAGAAGGCTCCGAGTGGTCGGGAGCCGTGGACGGCTCCGCCGCGTGGCTTGTCGGTGGGAGACTTGTCGTCGGTCTGTCGATCCGGAACCTGGCGAGCGCGTCCATTCTCACATCGCCCATTGCCCCACGCACTGCTGCCGGCGCGGCGCTTGTTCTCGATGGCGTGACGGTGCTGGCCTCGTTAACCGGTGAGGCGGGGTTCGAGCCATCGCCGGCTCTCGGCTGCGAACTCGCTCTCACGGAGTGGATGCGATTGCGCGGGGGGATCAGTGCCTACCCGTCGAAAGCGGCGCTCGGGCTCCGCTTCGGCTCGGGCCGGCTGCGGCGCCCCGACGTCGACCTCGCGTGGAACTGGCACCCCGTTCTCGGTATGAGCTACTCCCTGACGGTATCGATACGCATATGAGAGGAGTCATGTGGGTCGCTGCGATCGTGGTCTTCGGGCTCGCGGCCGTTGGACTTGCGGTCTTCGGGTTCGCGGTCGTCGCCGCCGCGGACGGTCCTTCCGCGCAGGATGAAGACTGGCAGGCTCTCGTCGAACTCACCGGGGCACTCCCGGACGACGTCGATGATGAGACGCGCCAGCTCATTCTCGATCTTCTGGCAGAGACCGGCGGGTTCGCGGCCGCGGCCGACAGCCTGCCCGACAACAAGCTCCGCGTCGAGCGAGGGACGGGGGCGGGAATCTCCGTGCTCATGCGGGCGGAGGGGATGATCGAGGACTCGCCGGGTTCGGAGAGCGGAGGCGGGCCCGCGGAGGCCTGGCGCTCTCTCGACTGCCGGACGTACATGAGGGTGCGATGCGAGCTCCCTCGGGGCTTCACTATGGGAGCGGTGACGGAGCGCGACCCGGGCGAGCGGGACGCGCTGGATCATCTAGGCGGGTACGTCCGCTGGGAGGCCGGAGTCTCCGAGGACACCGTCATCGGAGGCGATGTCGTCGTGGAGTGGGGACAGCATCTGATAGCCGGCGCTCCATCCTTCGGGACTCCAGGGGGACCGGTGCTGCGCGACCGACTCCGCGGGTACGACGGCGCCGCCGAGTCGACTGCGCGTCGCGCAGCGGCGGCGAGCCTGGGCGCCGGTTCGATGGGTCTTCAGGTCTTCGCCGCGCGGACGTCGCTGGATGCGGGGCTGGATGAGACGGGCCGGGTGACGACAGTCCGTACGTCGGGGCTCCATGTTACTGACGGTGAGCGGTCCGGGAGGGACGCCGTCCGCGAGTCGGCGGTCGGCGTCAGGGTGACGCGGCGGCTCGGTTCGTCAGACCCCGGTGACACCTGGCAGGTGGCGGCATCGGTTTTGAGCGTGCGATACGACCGCAGGTTCGTGCGCGGCGACCCGCAGCGGAGCCGATTCGGGTTCGAGGGAGATGGGATCGAGCTCTACGGCATCGATGTCTCGGGGAAGTCGCGGGATTTGCGGTGGGGGGCGGAGCTCGCCGCGAGCTCGTCAGGCGAGCATGCGACCATCATTAGCATAGAGGCCCGCCCTGGTCGCGCCCGTCTGCTTCTTGGCGCCGACCTCGTCTCGCGCGGGTTCTCGAGTCCACTCGGAGCGTCGCCGCCGGGCGCATCCTCGGGGGGCAACTGCATTGCATCCTGGCTCCGCATGTCCTACCGCGGGCAGGCGGGCTGGTCGGCGTGGTGCCGGGGGCAGCTCACCGGGCACCCGTGGCGCACGTACACGGATGCGCTCCCGCCGTTCGTGACGACGCTCGCCCTTGGAGGGAGGGTCAAGCTCGGCCGCGGGACGCAGCTGACCGCTGAGACGGCCGCCCGCGAGGAGCGCGGCACCAGCGCATCACCGTACGAAACGGAGGTCTCACGGGAGCGCCGCGAGCGGGTCGCGATCGTGGCGGGGAGCGACGCCCGCTGGCGGCTCTGGTTCGCCCGGTCCTCCCGGATGAAGCAGGGTGTCGAAACGGGCCGGTGCGCCGGGGGCGGCTGCTCGCTCTCATCCGCTCTGAGCGCCGCAGGCGACCGTCTGGATATCGGTGTGACACTGGTCAGAACGCTGGGGAGCGCGCCAACGCTCTATGCGGGTGAGCCGGGGCTCCCCGGTGCATTCGGGCTTCGCGCCTTGAAGGGATCCGGAGCTGGGTGGTATATTCGGGCAAGGAAGTCCCTTCCGGCAGGCACATTCGTGACCGCGCGGGCATCGCGGTCGGCCTCCGGGGAGGAACTCACGCTCGGCCTCGCCCTCGAGGTGGGAACGGTCGCTCGACGCTGATAGCGTCTGCGAGGCCCGGCGCCACTGCGAAGCGAAGGAGCCCGGAATGCCAGAGACCACGAACGCGGCGGTTCTGACCGAGAACGGCCGCACATACGCGCCTCACGAGGCCGTCATCGAGGCGTCTCGCTGCCTCATGTGCGAGGACCCTCCATGCAACACGGGGTGCCCCGCCTCGGTGGACGTCCGCCGCTTCATCAGGAAGATCCGGTTCGGCAACTTCCGGGGGGCCGCGCGCCTCATCCGCGATGCCAACATCATGGTAGGAGTCTGCGGCCGCATCTGTCCGCAGGAGATGCTCTGCATGGAGCACTGCACCAGAGCCGA
>CAZNHF010000045.1:14666-15923 GCA_964572375.1 uncultured bacterium
GGGATCCCGCCGTTCCGTCTCGACCCGTTGTTCGCAGCCGACGAGTTCTCATACGTTGAGAGGCTCGGCGCCACGACGAAGTACGGCGTCGACGCCAACCCGGCGAGTCTTCTTGGCGAGGGGTTCGACGCGGTCTTCATCGGCGTGGGCCTGGGCCGACCCTACACGATCGGGCTCGAGGGCGAAGACCTGGACGGTGTGCACATCGCCGGCGAACTGCTCGCGCGCGTTGCGGCAGGTGAGACGTCCGCGCTGGGCCATGACGTGGTCGTCATCGGCGGCGGCAACGTCGCGATGGACGCGGCGATGACGGCTCTCAGGCTGGGCGCCGCGAACGTCCATATCTGCTCGCTCGAGTCTCACGACGAGATGCCGGCCTTCCGTTCGGAGATCGAAGAGGTGCAGGCGGAGGGTGTCGTGTTTCACCCGAGAACGCGGCCCGTTCGTATCCTGGGAGATGGCGGCAAGGTCATCGGCTACGAGGGCGTCGGTATTCGCTGGAAGACTCCGGGTGTCCTCGTTCCATCGAACGCCGAGGAGATCCCCGGGACCGGGTTCCGTCTCAGGGCGAACGCGGTCATCGAGGCGATCGGCACGGGTGTGCTAGATCGTTTCGACGGCATCGAGACTGACGAGCGGGGCATCATCAAGGTGGATTCGGTTACGATGCAGACGTCCATGGATCGTGTGTTCGCCGGAGGCGACATCTCGAACGGCGGAGCGACCGCCGTCCTTGCGTACGGTGAGGGCAAGCGTGCTGCGGTCGCCATCCTCGCGCTTCTCGACCGGGAAGCCGACAGCAGGAAGGGAGGTGGCGCCTGATGAAGAAGCCGAACCTGGCAGTCGACTTCTGCGGAGTTCGATTTGTGAACCCGTTCGTGCTTGCGGCGGCGCCGCCGACCGATAGCGCCGAGATGATCGCGCGCGGCTTCGAGGCCGGTTGGGCCGGTGCTGTCGTGAAGACCCTGGGTCTCGAGCACGTCGAGGTGAACCTCGTCTCGCCGATGATGGTCGGCATGGACTACGAGGACAAGAAGCTGGTCGCGCTTCAAAACATCGATCTCATCTCGGACCGCGACATCAGTGAAGTACTCCCCGAGATCCGAGAGCTCAAGAGAAGCTACCCGGACCGCGTCGTCATCGTCAGTATCATGGCGAGCACTGAGGACGAGTGGAAGGAGATCACGCGCCGGGTCCAGGAGGCCGGAGCGGACATGATCGAGTGCAGTTTCTCCTGCCCGCACGGTATGCCCGAGC
>CAZNHF010000046.1:0-15622 GCA_964572375.1 uncultured bacterium
TGAGCGCGGGACGGTTCAAGCGCGCGATGACGTTGGCCATCGTGAACGTCTTGCCTGAACCGGTCACGCCGAGCAGGGTCTGGTACCGGTCGCCGCGCTCGAGGCCCTGGGTGAGCTCCTCGATCGCACGGCGCTGATCGCCCTGCGGCTCATAGTCTGCAGTCAGTTTGAATCGTTCGGTCATGATATGCGGGAACCTGTCGGCCCGGGGAAGCTCAGAGACATTCTGGCGCGTGAGACACTCAGCGCTAGTGGGACATGCCGTTCTCGTCGACGATCAGCCCCTCAACGAGTCGCGAGCCGGTGCCGGCCGTTCCGAGAAGCGTCCCGTCGAGGTAGAGTTCTAGACCACCCCCGTTGCCGACATCGAGCGTGAAGCGCTCATTCGCCCGCCAGGTTCGCTCGTCCCCGGCGTTGAGCGTCAGGTCGGCCGTCGGGACCGCGTCTGCCGACACGCGCACCCACGTCCGCTCGTGCGCAACGATCGTCAGTTCGAGCTTGTGCCACTCGATGAGCGTATCCTGTGTCGTTGCCTCGATGACCTGCTCCTCCTGCGTGAGCTCCGGCGCGGGCGCTACAGGCTGAAGTCTCGCACGGCGCACGCCCCACACGATGCCGAGGACGACGATGATGACAACGAGTGCGATGATGCCGACGATCTGCCCGATACGACCGGTCCGGCGCGTCGCCTCGTGCATCTCGAGTTCGACGGCGTCCCACTCGTCCGGCTCGACCCGCTCCTGCTGCTGCGTGAAGCGCAGGTACATCTGGATCACGTCGTCTTCGCTGAGACCGAGATAGCGCGCGTAAGCCCGGAGGTGCCCCTTCACGTAGACGGGCGCCGGCATGACGCTGAAGCGGTCTTCCTCGAGCGCTTCGATGATGTGGCGACTCATGCGGGTCGCCTTCGCCACCTCATCGGTCGTCTGACCCTGGGCCTCGCGTGTCTGTCTGAGGAATTGGCCGACGGACTCCATGCGTTCCTCCGATGGTTCACCGACCGCGGTCTGGCCGGGCGCATTCGCCCGTCCGATGGTTCACCGACCGCGGTCTGGCCGGGCGCATTCGCCCGTCCGGATGCGCGGGCGTCCCCGGGACGGCCGCATTGTCAGAGGCCGATCCGGGTGGCTCGCGCTAGTACTCGTACCGAATAGTATAGCCTACGACGGCCTCGCCGTCAGCTTTCACGGGAATCAGGAATTCCACCCGTGAGGCGTCCTTCTTCTCGTACGCGTGGGTCTCACCGAGGATCGTCCAGTAGCCGGACGGGTGCTCCACGACGCGTACGACGATATCCTCGTCCTTGTGGTTCCGAATCGAGACCTCGTAGTCCTCCTCGCGGACGCGATCGGTGATCTTGCGCCGGTTGACCGTCGTGCGTTCCGCGGCGACGTCGAATGCGTTGCCCATCAGGAGCGCGACGTCCTCGTCCTTCGCCGTGTGGTCGATGCGGTCCTCACCGATGAACTGGAGGTCCAGCGCCGAGTCCTCCTTGTACATCCGGACGGTGCCCGCGGGAAGCGGCAGGCCGAGCCCCGCCTCCTCCGAGTTGACGAACTCAAGGAGAACGCGCACGTCTGTCCCGTAGTGGTGGTCGAACTCGAGCACCTTCTCGACCTCGACACCCGTGCTCGGGAAGAACGTCAGCTGCTTGATTTCACGGTCGGCCACCGTCGAAGGAGTATTGAGCTTGTAGAGATGATACTCGAAGAGCCCCTCCTCCGCGAACTCGGGCATGCCCATTCCGGCTTCTTCTGCCTTCATCCCGCGCATCATGACGACGTCCTGCATCGGCGCCTGTGCGCGGTTGACGTCGCCGGCAACGAGGTCGAGCTTCGCGTCCGTGTACGTCGCGCCCGAACGGTTGTCTATCGAAACCCATGCGGCCAGGTCGACAGCGTCATCAGCGGAGTTGACCACGCCCACATACTCGGCGTGCCAGTTGATGCTCGACGTCAGGTACGTCACCTCCACGAGACGCGGTCCATCGTCGTGCGCGCCGATCTTCCAGACGAGCGACGGCTTCGAAATGAGTCCCGCCGGCAACGTCGGGAAGCGGATGTACGAGACCTTGTCCGCGTTCAGCGTGACGATCGGACCGGAACCGCGTCCCTGGTCGAGGACGACCGTGTTGCCGTCGTAGCTCACGAGAGTGCCGGAGAAGAGGTCGGCGTCCTCAGTGACGATGTCGATCTCCCGCTCCAGATACTTCTCGAGGATCTTCGAGGAGCTGGCGAGGTCGAATCGGTAGTTCTGCTCCCAGACGGACGCGTCCCCTCCCTCGAGCACCCGGAAGTGGACCGAGGTCGGGTCGATACGCTGCGCCACGTCCGGAAAGCGCACCTCATGGACTCCGCGGTCCAGTTCGATCGTACGCACGTCCTTCACGAGCGCCAGGTCGCTGTTGTAGACGGTGATCGCAACGCCCTCCGTCGTCGGCGCCGCCGTCGAGGAGACCGCCGCCAGCGCGAGAACCAGCAGCAGAAGTGCGACCGTCCGTCCCGTTTGTGCCGTGGTCATGGCAAACCCCCTTGGATGATGCCCCGCCCTGCCGCGGGCGGAGCGAAAGACTCTAGCCGAGGGTGAGCGACAGAGTGAGACCCAGCGCGCCGACCGCCCAGCAGTAGTATGCGAACCTGTGAAACCGCCCGACCGTCACGATCCGCATGAGCACCGCGATCGCCGGGATCGCGCTCACGAACGCCGCGACCGTGCCGGCGAACGTTGCCCACGCCGTGTCCGATCCGACTCCGGCAACATCCCCGATGCTCGCGACGGTCGCTCCGAGGATAACCGGGATCGAAAGAAGGAACGCGAACTCCGCCGCACGCCGTCTGTCGAGCCCGAGACCGAGACCGGCGGAGATGGTCGCCCCCGACCTCGAGATGCCGGGCATGATGGCCGCCGCCTGCGCAAGCCCTATGAGAACGGCATCGCGAGCTGTCTCCCGAGGCCTCTCGCCCGGCGGGATCCGCCGCGTCAACCAGAGCATCGTGCCGGTGACGAGCAGCATGATCGAGACAAGAACCGGGCTGTCGAAGAGCCTGCCGATGAGATCGTCGAAGGCGAGCCCGATGACGGCAGCCGGGACCGTTCCTATGATGATGTACAGTGCGAGACGCGCCTCGCGCCGATCGTACTCGCGCCGCGCCGCCCACAGGAGGACCGCCTTGAGAATCGACACGACGCGCGCGCGGAAGAACCAGAGGACGGCGAGCGCAGTGCCGAAATGCACGAACACCTCGAAAGTGACACCTGGACTCGTGATGCCGAAGAAGTGCTCGGCGAGCGCGAGGTGGCCCGAACTCGACACCGGGAGGAACTCAGTCAATCCCTGGAGGACGCCGAGGAGGATCGCCTCGAGAACGCTCACGTGTCCCGCCTTCCACACCGGCCGCCAGAACGGCCGCTAGAGGATCCCGAGTGATACCGCCGCGATGCCGACGACCATTGCCAGTTTCAGCAGCGCCGACGCCCGTTCGGGCGCCGCGCCCTCGCCCGGGCGTGCGATCGATGAGAACGCGAGCACGAGCAGTACCTGTATGACAACCGCGATCACACCGTACCACAGACCGAGAATCCCGAGTGCGAACGGCATCACGACCGCGAGCATCGAAGCAACGATCGTGACGCGCGACGCCATCAGGGCGGCACCGGCCCCGCGAACCGTCGCGAGGGTACGCACCCCCTGCACCTGATCACCGGCAACGTCCTGAGCGTCCTTGGCGAACTCGCGCGCCAGATTGAACAGGAAGGCGAGCACGAGCGCGGCCAGGACCGGAGCCGCGGCCGGTCGGCTCTGCGAGACAGCGCCCAGCAGCAATACCGAGGCCGTCACTGCAGCCGCCACGACATTTCCGACCACGGGAACACCCTTGAGCGTCAGCGAATAGGCCGCGGTCACGAGCACCCACAGCAGGACGATATCCACGGCCACGACGCCGACGCGCGTCGCGAGAACAAGCGCCGCTGCATACGTGACGAGCGCCGTAACCAGGGCTCCGCGCGCCGAGAGAGCGCCGCTCGGTATGGCCCTCCCCGGCCGATTGACCGCGTCGGCCTTTCGGTCGACCCAGTCGTTGAGCGCATTGGCTCCCGCGACGGCCGCCAGAACGGCCGCGGCGGCCCAGAGCGCAGGTTCAAGTCGCATCCCGCGCGACACCTGGAGCCACGCGCCGGCCAGCGTCGCGATGGAAGCGATTACGAGGTTCAGAGGCCTCGCGAGCGCAACGACGGCCGCCGGTCGCGACCGCGGAGCCCGGGCGCCAGCTGATCCGCTAGATGCGGAACCCGACATGCCCGGTCACCTCCCAGATGTTCTCGCCAGCCCGGTCGCTGTCGTCCACACGATAGTAGCCGGCGGTGATGCCGGAACTGAAGCCATCGAGGTCATCGTATTCGAGCGAGATTTTGAACGCGTCGACGGTCCGTACATCCCCCGAGGGGAACGCGGTGTCGGGATCGTCGGTACCCTTCACGTACGGGACCCTGATGCTCCCGTCCCCCTTCCGCGAGTGGTCGTACCGGAACCCGACGGCCAGCTGCGGCCGCGGATGGAGAAGCGCCTCGAACGTCGCCCTGTCGGAGTCCGGTCCGAGATCGAAACCGAGCGGGAGACCGTCGTGCTCGAGACGGTGCTCGACGCGTTTGTGCGTGTAAACCCACTTGCGGACGTGCGAGTACTCGACCGTGAGCTCCAGGTCCGTGCGACCGAAGAGCTCGCCGGCGTAGCAGTAGCCCAGCGTGCCCGCGTACTTGTCGGGGTTGTTCGTGCCACGGTCGTACTGGAGGTCGTCCGCGAGAAGCTCGGTGTAGAGCTCGTGTCCCGCCGACGGTCTCCAATCGATGTCGAGCGACCAGAAGATATTGTCGTCAGCGCGCTCGTTGTGCTGCGATACATAATATGGCGCGAACGGGTTGAGGTAGACCGGGTCAGGGATCGTCCCGCTGTAGATGACGAGTTCGTTCAACCCGACGGAGATCGTCCGGCCCGAGAGCACAAGCCGGTGCCCGGCGAGAAACACGCGTTCATCGACGCCGAGGTCGGTCTCGTTCCCGAGTTCCTCGTACTCGAGGAGCGAATGCAGAGAGACGAACGTCAGAGGCCCCACCGAGCAGCGCGCCTCGATACCGTCCAGCGTCGGGGCGTTCCCGGAGAGCAGCAGACGACCGTGCCCGGAGCGGCCCCATGCGGCGCCGCTTCGCCCGAGCGTGACCCGCCAGTGAGGACGCTCGACCATCAGATAGCCGTGCACGATGTCGGCCGTCATGCCGCGCCAGGCCCGAGCCCGCCCGGAGATGCGCTCGACGCGTTCCCCCTGCTGACCGTGGAAGACGATGTTCGCGTCCGAATAGAAGCCGATGTCCTCCCCGAAGCCACCCCAGAGTTCGTAGTGGATGGAGGCGTCGATGCCGAAATCGTCGTCGAGCGAAGGCAGAGCTATGGTGTCGCCTCCCGCGGCCACGAGCGTGTCTCCACGGACCGACGAGCGGGACACGGTCGTCGGCACGGCCGCGTCGCCCGCCGGGTTGAAGAGGATGTGATTCCCGTCCGAGCCTACATAGCTGCCGGTCACCGCGATCGCAAGACCCAGACCGAACTGCGCATCACCGTCCTTCACATGAGCGACCGGGGCGTCGACCGCCGCGCGGTCGAACTCCGCGACAAGCCTCCCGACGAGCCAGCTCTCCCGTCTGGAGAGCTCACGCGCAACGAAGAGCGAATCGCTCAGGGCGTCCAGCACCTCCCGCCGCGACACGGGGAGCGTCGTGAGATCAAGATCGAGCACGCCGCGCGAAACAAGACGCCCGAGCAGAGGATACGACCAGTGGTCGAGAGGGACGACGGCCGGCGGTCGGTCGATGCGGGGTCCCGTGTGGTGCACCGTGCCGTCCGGTCCGCGGAAAGTCGTGACGGGCTCCGCCACCTGAGGAGACCTGGCCGCCGCGGGGAGTGCGGCGGCGAGGGTCAGAGCGGCGATCAGGATCAGGATCAGTCCGGGCGTCGTACGCATCAGGCGTTCCTCCCGGCCTTCCGGTACGCATCCGATGCCTCGACGCTCTTGCCCAGACGATCGAGCACGAGTCCGAGCTGGTAGTGGACGGCCGGGGCCTCGGGGTCGCCTGCGACAGCGCGCCTGAGATAGCGCTCTGCGTCTTCGAGGCGGTCGAGCGATGCGAGCGCTCTGCCGATGTGATAGGCGAGCGCCGGCGTCTCACCACGAAGCGACGCCACGCGCTGGAGTTCCGCGAGCCCCCGTCCGAACCTGCACTTGCTGATGAGAGCGACGCCGAGAAGATACCTCGCCTCCGCATTCTCGGGCGAGTGCCGGACCGCGAGCTCAAGCTCCGGGAGCGCTTCCTCGTCGAGCCCGCTCGAGATGAAGGCGGCGCCGAGATTGAATCTCGCCTCCGCGCTCGCGGGGTCGACCTCGACGGCCTTCTGGAACTCCTGTATCGCCTCCACGAGCATCCCCTTCTCACCGTAGATGGCGCCGAGATTGAGATGGTGGTCGGCATTGTCGGAGTCGATCTCTATGGCGCGCTTGAACTCGAGGATCGCCTCGTCCGTCTCGCCCATCGCATCCAGCGCGTACCCGAGATTCGTGTGCGCCTTCGCACAGGCGTAATCGGCATCGATCGCGCGACGATACCAGCTTGCCGCCTCCTCGAGTTCACCGCCGCGGGCGTGCGTCACACCCATTCGGTAGTACGGTTCGGGGTCGTCGGGGGCAAGCTCGATGGCCTTCTCGTGCTGGCGGACGGCCGCCTCACGGTTGCCCATGAGGTCGTAGGCGCGTCCGAGGTTGTACCGTGCCACCGCGCTCTCGGGCTCAGCCTTTGCGGCGCGCTCGAACTCCGTCGCGGCCGCCTCGTGAAGCCCGAGCTTCCGGTAGCACGTGCCACAGGCGAGCATCGCTGTGTGGTCGGTTGGCCGACGCGCGAGGAACTGCTGGAGCACGACGACCGCGTCGGCGAGCCGCCCGGACTCCATGTAGGACACCCACAGCTCCCTGAGGGCTTCGTTGTCGTTCGGCGCGCTCCTGAGCCGATTCCTCAGCCCGAGGAGTTCCTTCTGGATCGAGTTCCGCACGGTCCCCCCTCCTACGCTACGCCTTCCCGCGCTTCTCGAGGACCTCTCTGATCTTTTCCTTGAGCTCTGTAAGATCGGCCGACTTGACGACGTAAGCGTCGGCCATCCACGAAGCGAAATCCTGTTTGTACGTCGAGTACGCCGAGTTGAGGATGACGGGAAGGTCCCGACGACGTTCCATGATCGTCCTGAGGCAATCGATGCCATCCATCCCCTCGAGCCTGATATCCAGCACGACGAGATCGGGCGGACCGTTCTCGATAAGCTCCAGTGCTTCCTCCGCGCTCTCAGCCGACTCGACCTCGTATCCCTCGCGCTTGAGCTCGCTCTCGTAGAGCTTGCGGATGTTCTTTTCGTCGTCCACGATCAGGAGTTTGGTCATGAGACTCCTCCGCTCGATTGGTCGTTATCGTCGTGACGGTCGGCGGACGTTGGCCCACCCTCTGTATCTCCATAAACCCGTTCGTGAGCCAGCTCTGCCGTGCTGCGAACGATGGGCAGCCTCACAGCAAAGGTGGTCCCCTGCCCCGGCTCGCTCTCTGCCGTGATCTCGCCGTGATGGTTCTCGATGATGCGCCTCGTGACGGCGAGTCCGAGCCCCGACCCCGACTTCCTCGTCGTGAAGAAGGGAACGAAGAGCTTGCTCATCACGTCACTCGGTATGCCCGGTCCGGTGTCCGCGATGCGGACCACGATGTCGTCGCCTCTCTGGGCGCTCGTGACCGTGACGGTGCCGCCGTCCTCCATCGACTGTATAGCGTTCCCGATGATGTTGAGAAACGCCTGCTTGAGCTGGTTCGCGTCCCCAAGCGTGATAGGGAGTCCATCCTGCAGGTCGCCGACGAGCTGTGTCTGCGATGACAGGAGCCCGTGCGAAAGGAGCTTCCTGACGTCCCGCAGGATCTGGTTGACGTCCACGGGCCGCATGACGGGCTGCAGATGGCGCTCCAGCGTCAGCTGCTCGCGGAGGATCTGCTCGAGCCTCGTGACCTCTTCAAGGATGATGCGCGTGTGCTCGCGGCGCGGATCGTCCGGGTCCATGTCCTCATGAAGCTGCCTGGCAAAGCCACCGACGGCGATGAGCGGATTGCGGATCTCGTGTGCGACGCTGGCCGCCATCTGACCGATGCCCGTAAGCTGCTCGACCTCTCTGAGCTGCTGCTGGAGCCTCATGCGGTCGGTCACGTCCTTGATGTACTGGATGGCCTGGACGGTCTCGCCGTTCTGGTCCTTGACCGGGAACGTGTAGACGTCGACGCCACGCCTGTGGAAGTTCCCGGCGATCTCGAGCTGCGGAACGAGAGCCGCCTTGCCCGATGCGAAGGTCCTGTGCGCCGGACACGCTTCGCAAGCAGCGTCGCCACGGCGATAGACCTCGTAGCACGGGAGCCCGACGATGTCCTTCGGTTCACGGCCGAGAAATGCAGCCTCTGCCTTGTTGATGGCGACGATGCGAAATTCCGCGTCCACGATGATGAGCCCGTCGGTGATACCGTCGAAAATGGCCTGCAGCTGCTGCTTGCTCTTGAAGATACCCTGCTGCAGCACGTCAGCCTGCCTCGACCGGCCCCGGCCGACGAACCAGCCGGCCAGGACTCCCGCAACGAGCGCGGCCAGCGTGGCCACAAGGAGCACCGCCGGCGGTTCAAGCCCTGCGATCGCCATGCGCGCGACTCCCGTCCTTGTTTGATGTGGAGACGGCGACAGAAGGGTCGGGCGCCTTCGTCCGACACTCCGGGCGCCATGCATGGGCACCCCGGGCGCCACACGCCGGCACCTTCGGGCACCATACGCCATCACCGTTCTTCGGGCGTCATGGTAGCCCCACCCCCACAGGGTGTCAAGCCCGAACCCCTTGCATACAGGGGACTTCCGGCTGATGCCGGGCCATCGCCCCGGCCGATGACCTGAACATCATCCCGCTCGGCGACTCCACCGACGGCCTGGCGCTCGCAGAGCCGTCCGCTCCCACGCACGCGCACCCTGAAACCCCACGCGCGCGGCAGCATCCAAGAACGCTCGATGATTCTGCCTTGACGCAATGCACTCTCGCACCGTAGAAGGAACAGTGAAGTGACGTGGGAGCGTCGGCGGCGCCACAGCCGGTCGCTCAGAGACGAGGGACGCGTGCGCGGCACGCCCTCATGAGGGGGAAGGATGTTCAAGGACTTCAAGGCGTTCGTAATGCGCGGCAACGTCGTCGACATGGCCGTCGGCATCGTTATCGGCGGCGCATTCGGCAAGATCATCGCGTCGTTCGTCACCGACGTGCTCATGCCCCCGATCGGCATGCTTCTCGGCGGCACGGATTTCTCGAACATGTACGCCGTCCTGCAGGCCGGCGCCATACCGGGACCATACGCATCGCTCGCCGACGCGCAGGCCGCCGGAGCCGTGACGATGAACTACGGACTGTTCGTCAACACGGTCATCAACTTCGTCATCATCGCATTCGCGATCTTCATGGTCATCCGCGCGATGAACAGCTTGAAGAAGCAGGAAGAGGAAGCCCCCGCCGCGCCGACGACGAAAGAGTGCCCGTTCTGTCACACGGAGATTCCGATTGCGGCGACACGGTGCCCGAACTGCACGTCGGAACTCGGCTCGGCCTGACGCTGAAGCCATGCCTGACGCTGAAGCCATGCCTGACGCTGAAGCCGTGCCTGACGCTGAAGCCGTGCCTGACGCTGAAGCCGCGTCCGGCGTGGCTCAGCGGCGCAATCAACATCAAGACACGGGTTGTCAGCGAGATGCGCGCGGCGGACCGATACCGGACCCGTCGCGCGCCGCTACATCCAAGGAGGACACGACATGAGATTGCTTCTGACAATGCTCGCAGCCGGGCTCCTGGCGTTTCCCGCTGCGGCCGAATGGACCATCACGAGCGAGAACAGCCTGACACTGACGCAGTACGCCTACAGTGACAACTGGGACGGCGGTGAGTCGGGCGCCCTCTCCTGGTCCGCCGCGTCGAACAGCGTCGCCGAGAGCCAGCTCTCGGAAATCCTGAATAACCGAAACACGCTCAAGTTTGAGTTCGGTCAGACACACAATCAGGACAGCGGGACGCACGACTGGGCCAGGCCCGTCAACTCGACCGACAGGATCGACTTGGAGTCGGTCTGGCGGTTCACGCTGGGCAGCCTCGTCGACCCATTCGCGGCCGGCAGGTTCGAGTCGCACTTCACCGACGAACGCGATTCGAGCGAGACCCGGTATGTCAACCCGATCATGCTGACGGAGAGCTTTGGTGTCGCGAGGATGCTCATCGATGAAGAGGAGCGCCAGTGGTCGACTCGGCTCGGCGGCGCGCTCAGGCAGCACCTCGACAGCGGCGTTCTGAACACCGACACAGGGAAGTATGAATCCGAGACCACCACAGACTCGGGACTCGAGTTCGTTTCGGAGTTCACGTCTCCCCTCGCGGAGGATCGTCTCACGTTCACGAGCAAGCTCACGGCCTATCAGGCGCTCTACTACTCTGAGTCCGAAGCGATCGAGGGCGACGACTGGAAGTCGCCGGACATCGGTTGGGAGAACAGACTGACCGCCGGGATCACCGACTTCCTGATGGTCAACCTCAATCTCGACGCCTACTACGACAAGGAGATCGACAAGGACCTGAGGCTTCGCCAGACTCTGTCGCTCGGCCTGACCTGGTCGATCTAGGATCGGAGATTACCGGAGACCACATGCTCTGAGAGGCCGCCGGTCCGCGGACGCTGAGCACGGCCTCCGGGCCGACATGTTACTGGATGAGATTCAGTCTCGGAAACGCAGCCGGAAGACACTGCCTGCAGTGCATTCCGCGGCCCCGCCTCCGGGACTCCGCTCCAATGTTGACAGCCACCCGACCGGTCGGTATATTGTCTGTCTAATATGGCTATGCTAGATGACATTCGCAGGTTTCGAACCGCACGCCTCACGGCCAGGTTCGCAGAGCTTCCGGAGAGCGCACGATTCTACTCGACGCTCTCCGCGCTTGTGTTGGTCCTCGCGCTCGCGTCCGGCCTCACTGTACACAACGTCACCGACTCCGTTGACCTTGACCTGAATCCACGCTCCCCGGTCTTCGAGCACCTCTCCCCCTGGGGACGCGTGATCGGTTCCGAGCGAAGCGGATTGCTCAAGTCCAGCTTCGACATCATCGGCGTGGTGACGCCGCTGCCCCAGGACGTCTCGAGCAGCGACTACCTGGCGGCGGTCGGTGAAGACCTCGAGACGGTCGCCGCCCGCACGGGTGTCGATCTCGACCTTCTCGCCAGCGCCAACAACGCGAGCTACGCCAGAATCCCGAGACGCGAAACAGAAGTGCGCCTGCCGCTCCTCTACTCGCGTGAAACCAGTTGGGACCGCTCGATGGAGTTCCTCTACCCGCTCTCCAACGAGATGCCTCTGGGCGGCAACGGCAAGACCAGCCGTGGCGCCCCGAACATCGTGCGCCACGCTGTCGCCAGCGGTGAGTGCCTCTGGAACATCGCGAAGAAGTATCACGTGCGCATGGAAACGATCATCGGGATGAATGACATCTCGAGCGCGCGCTATCTCCGCCCCGGGCAGATCCTCGAGGTCCCCGACACGGACGGTACGTACTGCGTCGTCAAGCGCGGCGACACCATCTCGACTCTGTGCAAGAAGTACGATGTGGAGCTCGCCGATGTCGTCAATGCCAACCCCGGTATCAACGTCGAGGCTCTCCAGATAGGACATCGGATCTTCATCCCCGGGACCGGGGCGCTCGAGCAGCTCTTCCGTATGGCCTGGCCTGTCTACGGCCGCATCTCGGGCCGCTACGGCTACCGCACACACCCGGTCTACCGACGCCGGATGATGCATACAGGCCTCGACATCGCCGCACCGCACGGAACGCCGATCAAGGCGGCTCTCGCCGGGCGCGTGAAGTTCGCTGGATGGAAGGGTGGGTACGGCCGCACGGTGATCATCGAGCATCCCAATGGCTACGAGACGCTCTATGGCCACTGCACGAAACTCCTGGTGACGAAGGGTCAGACGGTGAAGCGTGGCGATACCGTCGCGAAGGTCGGCACGACCGGCGTGAGCACCGGACCCCACGTCCACTTCGAGGTCCGCGAGCGAGGCAAGCGCATCAACCCCGAGAAGGTCCTCTACTAGGCTCCTGTGACCGGAGCCCGCATCGGACTCCCATGGCGGAGTCCTGCGCTAGAGACCAAGTTCCTCACTGATCCCCTGCATCGCACTCAGCGCAACGCCGAGGAAGTCCTCGAGCGAGATACCCATGTCCTCGCAGGACCGGATCTGTTCGCGGTTCGCGCCCGCCGCGAAGCGCTTCGTGTCGAATCGACGCATGATGAACGGAACGTCGACCTCGGCGAGCTTCCTGCTGGGATGCATCAGCACCGCCGCGACGATGAGCCCCGTGACGGGGTCGGCCGACAGGAGCGCACGATCCATCGATGATTCACACGGAACGTGTTCGTTGTGCGCCTTGACCGCGTGGATGAGCGCGTCGCCGAACCCCATCCCGGCCAGGAGCTCCGCCGACACGAGCCCGTGACGCTCCGGCGTCTCCGCCGTCTCCTCCACGTCCACATCGTGCACGAGACCCGCCAGTCCCCACTCATCCACATCCTCACCGAAGCGCACGGCCATCCCGCGCATCACAGCCTCCGTCGCAAGCATGTGCTTGAGGAGGTTCCCGTTGCTTACGCGCTCCCTCAGAAGCGCGAGGCTCTCTTCCCTGGTCATCCGCTCCTCCTGTGTGCAC
This sequence comes from uncultured bacterium, assembly GCA_964572375.1. Lineage (GTDB taxonomy): Bacteria > Joyebacterota > Joyebacteria > Joyebacterales > Joyebacteraceae > JAPEKQ01. The sequence continues at coordinate 12,840 of CAZNHF010000046.1, forward strand.
GCGAACTAGCCGACCTCCATGAGATCGCCCTGACCGCTGAATCGCCGCTCCACAGCCCCGACGGCGATCCGGCTCTCAGGCGAGGCAAGCTCCGGGTCGCGTTCGATGAGTTCGAACGCGTCCTCGCGAGCCTGTACGAGAAGTCGCGTGTCGGCCAGCAGGTCCGCCACGGAGAATCGCGGCAGGCCGTGCTGCCGCACGCCCATGAACTCGCCCGGACCTCTGAACTGGAGGTCACGCTCTGCGATGACAAAACCGTCGCTCGTCTCGGCAAGCACCTTGAGCCGCTCACGCGCCTCATCGGAGGCTGCGGGACCGACCATGAGTATGCAATACGACTGGTGTCGTCCTCTTCCCACGCGTCCCCGGAGCTGGTGGAGCTGAGCCAGCCCGAAGCGCTCTGCGTGCTCGACGACCATGACGGTCGCGTTCGGGATATCCACCCCCACCTCGATGACGGTCGTCGACACGAGGATGCTCACGTCACCACTCGCGAACGACTGCATCACCGCGTTCTTCTCCTCAGGACGCATCCGGCCATGAACGAGTCCGACAGAGAACTCGGGGAAGATCTTCCTGCCGAGCTCCTTGTGCATCCGCGTGGCCGCCGCGAGCGCGATCTTCACCGACTTCTCGACGAGCGGATAGACGATGAAGACCTGACGTCCCTCGCCCGCCTCCTGTCGAATGAACTCGTAGACCCTTCCACGCGCGGCCTCGTCGCGGACCGCCGTCTTCACAGGCGTCCGCCCCGGGGGCAGTTCGTCGATGACCGAAACATCGAGGTCGCCGTAGACCGTCAGTGATAGCGTCCGAGGAATGGGCGTCGCGGTCATCACAAGCACGTCGGGCGCGCCTCCCTTCTGCCTGAGCGCGGCCCGCTGCACGACGCCGAAGCGGTGTTGCTCGTCGATCACGACAAAGCCGAGATTGAAGAACTCAACACCTGCCTGAATGAGCGCATGCGTGCCGATAACAATGTTGGCCGCACCGTCGCGGATGGCGTCAAGAGCGGCTCCCTTCTCCTCGGTGCGCATACCGCCTCGGAGCATGACGACCCGGTGCCCCAGCGGCTCGAGCAACGCGGCGACACTCTCGAAATGCTGCTCGGCGAGTATCTCGGTCGGCGCCATCAGCACCGACTGCCATCCATTCGCGGCCGCCTGGTGCATCGCAGCGGCGGCGACGACCGTTTTGCCTGAGCCGACGTCACCCTGAAGAAGCCTGTTCATCGCGGCGCCTCGCTCGAGGTCGACACGTATCTCGGCGAGGGATCTCGCCTGGGCCGCCGTGAGCGCGTACGGAAGCGCGGCGAGGAACCGCTTGTGCTGGTCATCGCTCCACGTGAGCGGATCCACAGCTCTGGGCGCATTCTGCCGCCGCTGCCGCCGGACGCCGACGATGATCTGGAAGAGGAAGAACTCCTCGTACGCGAGCCGCTCCCTGGCGGTCGCCGCGCACCCGGCGTCGGTCGTGAAGTGGATGTCCGCGAGCGCCGTTCTAAGATCGGGAAGGTGGCGCCGCTCGATCACCCACTCGGGCAGTGGATCTACGACCTCGTCCAGATGCCCGTCGATGGCCGACTTCAGAAAGCGCCGGATCCGCTTCCCGGAGAGGTCGCCGATCTGCGAGTACTCCGGAACGATCCGGCCCGCGTGGACGAGTTCGGCGACCTCGCGGTCGTTCATCACCTCGAACGACGGACTGACGAACTCTTTGCGACGCGCGTGCTTGTCGAATCGCACCTCGCCGCTCAGAACGATGCGACTGCCCTTCTTCAGAGTGTTGCTGAGATACGGTTGGTTGTACCAGCGCGCGACGATGGCCGCCGTCTCGTCTTCGACGACTGCCATCATCACGCTGCGACCACCGCGTCGACGAGACAGGTCGGTCGAAAGTATCTCACCGACAACGGTCACCCTATCACCCACCCGCAGCTTGTCGATGTCGGCGACGGTCGACCAATCGGTGTAACCGCGAGGCACGTAGTAGAGCAGATCCTCGATGGTCTCGACGCCGGCCTGGCTCAGAAGCTCGGCGAACTTCGGGCCGACGCCCCGGAGGTAGCGAACGGGAGAGTATATGTCGGTCTTCTGAGTGATGGCCATCTCCTCGCGCCGTGGGGCCGCTGGGGGGCTCTTCCGCAGGGCCGTTGGGGACGAGCCTCTGCGGCCCGGGGTCGGGAGCCCGTCGCGTGGAGGCCCCGCATGGCCTGAATTCTAAGGGATGCCCGCCCGTCAGGTCAACGCCGGGGGTCCGCTGGCGGTCCCCCGCTGACCCTGCGGGAAACCGCTTGCGGTGACATTGATGGTGTGCTAGATTCGGGTTCTGTCCAACCCACGATGGAGGTATCACTATGTCACGGAAGTGCGAGATCTGCGGGAAGCACCCGCGCGTTGGCAACAACATCAGTCACGCCCACAACGTCACGAAGCGCCGCTGGCTGCCGAATCTGCAGAATGTGCGGGTCGTGATGAATGGCACCCCGAAGAAGATCAGCGTCTGCACGAGATGCATCCGCTCGGGCGCCGTCGACAAGTACAAGCCGGCGAAGAGCGTTGCCAAAGCTGCCGGGTAGGGTTCGCAGTGCGGCTCATCAAGGCTCACGGTTTGAGGAACACAGTGACAGAAGGGGACTCCCGCAAGGAAGCCCCCTTCTTCATTCGAAATATCGACCGCGCTAGAGCGATTTTGTCAGCTTGAGCGTCGTCCCCTCCCCCTCACCCATCTCGTAATCCATGGTATCCATGACCTGACGCATGATGTAGATGCCTCGACCGGAC
>CAZNHF010000047.1:0-11811 GCA_964572375.1 uncultured bacterium
ATGTCTCGTCGTCGCTGGTTCGGTAGATGCAGTTCTCCGCGTCACCGCAATCACTCCCGAAGATCCTGTGCGTGGCCGTGAAGGCCACGTCGGTCGGCTGGGCCAGGCAGCCACTGATGCTGAGCGACTGCCACGAGGCGCCCGCGTCCAGAGATCGAAGGACCTGCTGCCGGCCGACCCCGTCACCCATGCCCGCGTAGAGGGCGTCCTGCCATGGGTCATACCTGACGAAGTGGATGTGGCGGCCGGTGCCTTCGTAGACGGTCGTCCACGTCAGGCCGCCATCGTGGCTCCTGTGGATGAAGGCGCACGTATCGGACCATGCGCCACCGTACTCGCCGACATAGAGGTTTGCGTCGGCATCCTCGCACATCTTCCACATCGCGGAGTTGTTCGTGTTCGGCGAGCAGGCCGAGCACTCGTAGACGAGAGGCTCGTCCCACACCCAGGGCGTCCCCGGGTGGCCTGCGCAGAGGCTCCCGGTCCGAGTGAGCCCGAGGAATACGCTGCCGGCGGAGTTGATGAAGAGTCCCCTGCATCCCACGGAGTCGGGGAACGTCCTGATCGTCTGCCACGTCTCGCCGTGGTCACAACTTGAGATCAGGGAGTGGTACTCCCAGCCATACACCAGGTCGGCGGGTCCGAGGGCGACACAGCTCAGGGCTCTGCACAGCGGCACCTCCGACGTCCGGACGTGGTCCATGCCCGCAGCGCACGCCAGAGCGGTCACCGTGAGAACAGTCATAAGGGATATGAGCGTCGCCGCTGAGGCTGTGCCGCGCACATTGCCGCTGGCAGGAGGGGGTGTTGCGGTCTGAGCGTACATGCAGGCCTCCCGTTGATGCCCTATATCGACACAAGGGCATCGCGGCGAGCCCTATGCGTTGTTTCATGTCACATCTTCAGTATATATCAGATATGGCTCCCCGTCAATCCGCATGTATTGGCATATGACATACCGATACTGGCTATGTTCCTTGTGCGTCTGTCAAATTGGATGCGCGCTGGGGGGCTGAAAAGCAGACCGCCGCCCGGGGGCCCGGGCGGCGGTTGGTCGTCTCTTCCGGCTCGTGGGTGAGCCGGTCCCGGCCGCTGGCCGGAACGGTCACGCATGGAGATCAGCTGTCCAGCTCGCAGTACAGGTCGATCTGGTCGGTGAGAACCTTGACGCTCGCGTCCCAGAAGTCGCGCGAGCGGATGTCGATCGCATAGCGCGCGGCGATATCGGCAGCCTTGCCCTCGCCCGTGCTCCGTAGGAGCTCCTTGTAGCGGGAAAGGAACGCATCGCCCTCTTCGAGATAGAGCGCGTAGACGCCCAGGCTGAAGAGCAGCCCGAACGCGTATGGGAAGTTGTAGAAGTTGTAGCTCTCGCTGTAGTAATGGGGCTTGAGGAGCCACATGTACGGATGCAGGTGCTCCTGGTCAAGCCCGTCGCCGTATGTCTGCCGCTGCGCGTCGAGCATCAGTTCGCAGAATTCGTCGGCCGAGAGGTCGGACTTCGCTCTGCGCGCGACGACCTCCGTCTCGAAGATGTACCGCGAGTAGATGTCGACGATGACCTGTGCCGAGTCCATCAGCTGGTTCTCGAGGATGCCGAGCCGGGCGTCTGGCGGCGCCGCATCGAGCGCGGCGTTGATGATGATGGTCTGGCAGAAGATGGACGCGGTCTCGGCCAATGTGCTCGGCGAGCCCTGTCTGAGCATGGGGAGCCCGATCTGGCAGTGGTTGTGGAACCCGTGTCCGAGCTCATGCGCGAGCGTGCTCATCTGATCGAAGCTGCCGTCGAAGTTGGCCAGGATGCGCGATTCGTTGACGCCCGGAACCCGCATGCAGAACGCGCCGCCCACCTTCCCGTCGCGCGGCTCGGCGTCGATCCAGTCCTTCGCGAACGCGGTGGTCGCGTACTCCGCCATCTCGGGACTGAACGTGCCGAACTGCTCTACGATGTAGTCGCGAGCCTCGTCCCACGTGTATGAGAGTTCTGTCTTGCCGACCGGGGCGGAGAGGTCCCACCACGGAAGCGCGTCCTTCCCGAGCTTCTTCGCCTTGCTTCTGAAGTAGCGGCGGAACGCGGGGAAGGAGTCGTGCATCGCGGCGAGGAGTGCGTCGAGCGTCTCACGGTCGATTTTGTTGTTGTCGAGCGCACCGTGGAGGACGCCGTCGCGGCCGCGGCGCTTCGCGAGCGTGATCGCGGTGCCCTTAACGCCGTTGAGGGCAAATGCGACCGGCTCGCGGATGTGCTCCCACCCGGCGAGTTCGGCTTCGTATGCGCGACGACGCACATCCTCGCTCTGGTTGTTTGCGAGGTTCCGGATCATCGTCATCGGCATCATCTCGGTCTTGCCATCCAGCTCGAACGGGACCTTGAGCTGACTTGTGACCGTGCCCTGGAGCCTGTCCATGATGCCGCCGCCCGAAAGCAGAAGCTCGGATGTGAGCTCCTCCATCTCGGGGGTCATGCGGTAGCGGCTCTCCTCGGCAGTATCGATAAGGAACTGCCGGTGCTCCTTGAGGACGCTGCTGCTGGCGCAGAGCGTATCGAGGACCGGTTCAAGCGAGCCGACCCAGGCCTCGAAGAGGACGAAGACGTTGGAGAAGCGGACGCTGATCTGCTGGAAGGCGCTCTGCGCCTTCGCGGCCGCCTGGTCGTAGGAGTCCGTCGTGACAAAGCTCGAGATGTACGCGCCGACCGTCCTCATAATACGGAGCGTGTCGTTCATCTCGCCGACGAGCCCGGCCATCGTCGAAGCCACTGCGTCGAGATCGTCGGGCGTCGCGTCGAGCCGCAGGACCCCGCCGTCGGCCTCGAGCTTCTCGAGTGCGGCGAGCCGGCGCTCAACATCCTTCACAGCGTCCTTGAGGTCCTGTCCATCGAGTGCCGAATAGACGTTCGACAGGTCCCAGTGCGGCAGTCCAGCGGTGCTCTTCGACATCGGATCCTCCCCCATTCTATTGTGTTTCGATGCGGTCTCTGATGCTACCATGACCCGCGTTCACACGAAACCCTCAGGACCGGGCGAGTGTCATATACCATGCAGGCCGCCGGGGTGCGCGGCGTGCGCCCGACATCCGGATCGAGTACATCGACGAAAGCGTCTCGCACATGGGAGGAACACCATGAGAGCAGTTGCTCTGCTGGTAGCATGCGTGCTGGTAGCCACGGTGAGCACGGCCGCGGCCGAGTCGCGGGAGATCAAGAAGGACTTCGACCAGACATTCCAGGTGTCGCAAGGCGCGAGCCTTCACGTGAACCACGGTGACGGCGATGTCACGGTCGTACCGTGGGAGAAGGATGAGGTCCGGGTCGTCGTTCACTACGATGCTACGGTGCGCATCGGCGGTGTGTGGCGGCAGACCGACTTCGACGTCGAGTTCCGGCACGAGGGGGAAGACATCCACGTCGTCGGACACGAGCCCGGCGCTTCAGGCTTCGGCTGGATCCGGAGGACGGTCCGCAAGTACGTCTACGAGATCTCGGCTCCCGCGTACACGCGTCTCATTGTGAATGGTGACGACGGCGATGTCGTCATCCGCGACTGGGCCGGAGATATCAACTGCACGCTCGACGACGGCGACGTTCATATCGACGGCGCGAACTGCGAGCGCGTCCACGTCACCGTCGAGGATGGCGACGTTGACCTGTCCGGCGTCAACGCGGATCTCCGTGTGAGTTCGGATGACGGCGACATAACGCTCGATGGGTGTCGGACCCCATCGTGCCGGATCAGGGTGGCCGACGGCGACGTTCTGGTCACAGGATGCGGCGGCAGCTTCGACGTCTCGCTTGACGATGGCGATCTCGCGATGATGCAGCTCGAGTCTCTGGAGGTCACGGTCAGCTGCGAGGACGGTGACATCATGGTCGGGCTGGCGCATGGCGGCGCGGTCGACGTTGACATCACTACCGACGACGGCGACGCTACACTGCGGCTTCATCCTGAGACGTCGGCGATGGTCGCCATTGCCGTGGACGACGGCGGCGTGAAGATCTCACACTCCGCCTTCGGCGAACTCGAGAAGACGCGTCACCGCGTGACGGGTCGGATCGGCGCCGGTGAGGGTTCGGTTCGTATCCGCACCGCTGACGGCGATGTCGTCATCGGAGAAACGAAGTAGCGTACGGTCCTGATGGTGGGGTTCGGCGTCCGCAAGGACGCCCGGGGGTGCTCCGGCCTAAGTGATCCCAGGCGCGGGGCGGAGAAAGGGCGCCGGCATGAGTCGGCGCCCGCTTCTATTCGGGCGCAGGCGCAGCGTCCGGGTCGCGCGGGATTCTCGCGAAGCGCCGGTAGAACCGGATCGTGCCGACAGCAACCGCGGCGACGTAGGCGCCGAGCCCCCAGAAGAAGAAGGAATCGAGAGCCGGTCTGACGGTGTTCGCAAGATTCGCCCGGAATGTCGCCTCAGCGACGACGATCAAGAACCCGAGCGTCAGCGCCGCCATCCAGAGGGCGTAGACAGAGACCTCAAGCCACGTGGCTTCGCGCCGCCCGGGCGCGAACCAGTAGTCGCGGTTGGGCATGTTGATCATCGATACGGGGAGCCTCTTCGAGAGGAACACGGGGACGAGAAGCACGATGAGCAGCCCGACCTCGACGAGCGCGTAGGTCGTGAAGAACGACTGCCTCGCGCTCCATCCGTCGGCTTCCATGCCCGCCCCGAAGTGGGTTGCCATCCGGTCGGGCATCAACGGGTAATAGTGCATCAGCTGGAGCGCCGCCCCGACGAGCAGAATGAGGATGACGAGCAGCACCACGTTCGCATTCTTCATGTGGTTCTCCGACTGAGGCGGGATACGAGACAGGCCGCCACACGTGTTACAAGAGTGACGTCCTCGCGGGGCACGCAAGCCCCGCTCGAATCACAGCGAAAGACATGCCTCCGCCGCGATCCAGAAGAGCTTGGCGCGGACCGACTCTCCCGAGTGCCAGCCCCGCACATCCCACTCACCGCCGCTGACGTCGTCCGCTCCGTAGAGTACCTGCGCGAACACCACACCGCGGAATTGGGCCACCGCGAAGAACCCCGCCGCCTCCATCTCGACAGTGTGACATCCCTCAGACCTCCTCCGCTCGACCTTCTCCGGCGTTTCGCGATAGAAGCCGTCGGTCGTCCATGTCTTGCCGCTGAGGAACGGGATGTTGTGTCGCTTGCACGCCTCTCTGAGCGCGGCGACGCCGTCGGGGTGCGCGGCTATCTCGCGCGACGGGGGCGCGTAGTGGTAGGAGAGGCCCTCGTCGCGGACGGCCGATTCCGGGATGACGACGTGGCCGAACGTGATGTCGCGGTCGAGCACGCCGGCGCTTCCACACGCGATGAACTTACGGCATCCGAACGCGATCGTCTCCTCGAGCATCGCTCCGGCGAACGCGGACGTTATGCCGGGGAGGAAGATCGCCAGGCGCTTGCCGTCGACGCTGATCTCGTACACCGGATGGCGCCCCATCTCGGACTTCATGCAGGCGATCTCGCGGGCGCGACCGTTCTCCACGAGCTCGTCGATGACCTCGCGGAAGAAGCAAACGACACAGTGCTCCGGCACGTCGCACGCCTTGATCTGCTCGGACGGCTCGATGACGGCCGGCCGGGTCGGGTCGAACTCGAGTATGGGATAGTCGCGTCGGTTCATGAGGATAGACCTTAGCGCAGGACCCGCCGTCGGTGCGAGCGGTTTGCGCCCAGATGTGTGAGTGGTCTGAAGGCCGGTCCCGGGCACCCAGGGCTGGCGGCGGGAGCGCCGAGCGCCTGCGGCAGCCCCGTTCCGTATAGAGGAACGATATAGAGGAACGATTCCGGCGCATTGAGCCCAACGGTTGATGCTGGTATAATATATTATAGATAATCCCCTATCTACGCTGCGGTGCGACACTCAGGAGCCGCCGACAACCATGCCGACAACGAGGCCCCCCAGGAAGCGCCATTTTCGAACGGCGGTCACCGCCGCGTGCATCGCTGGCGCTCTCGTGGCGGCGTGCGTCGGCCGTCAGGCGCCGGATCATCACTGGAGAGGCGCCCGGTTCGAGCCGCAGGACGGGACCAACGAGTTTCGGCTGGCGTCGCCCGGAGGATGGGATGACCTCGAACTTGCCGTCGCCTACGAGAAGTATCACAGCGCACACGTCTGCGGGCGCGACGATGCGGGGCGGCTTCTGATCGCGGCGGCCGAGTATGCGGACGGCGCCTATCCGGAACGGACCATATCCACCTTCATTGTCTCCGCGGACGTCGCGGACACGCTCGTACTCTGGCCTGACCGTTGGCTCGTCTGCCCCGTTTCGCCGCAGCGCACGAACAGCGATCTCCTCGTGTGGTTCCCTGAGGCGTGGTACGAGCGCGCGAGCCCGAGAGGCCGGGCTGACACGATCGGCCTGTTCCAGCACAACTACTCCATGGATTTCAAACTTCTGAACAAGAGCAAGTTCACCACCTCGCTCGAGGCGGCGGCGCGGGGTGAGAGCCTCGCCGTCTATTCGCGGCTGGCGATCGTCGGTCTCGATGGGGAGGAGAGGACGCGTTTCGGTTTCGACCCGCGCTACACGGCCGATGACGGATTCCTGTACGAAACCTCCGGGGGATCCGTCGCTATCGTCGAAACCGATGGAGGGTACGCGAACTCCGACCTGTTCTATCTGCTGTTCAGCCAGCCCCGGCTCCACGACGGAGACGCGGTCTCGCTCCGAAGCAGCGAGGACATCGATGGAAGCTACCGCGGCTTCTTCCTGGTCGACCTCGAGCACGACGCGCCACTCTGGTATCGGCGGATGGGAGTTACATGTCTTAAGAACCACCTCGTGGACCTTGATCGTGACGGGGTTGACGAGATAATCCTCGACACCTACTGCTCGGAGAACGGCGTCAGCGGCGGCGGGACCACGGACGCCGGGAGCGTCTACATCATCTGCCTGGACCAGGGCGGCAACATCCTCTGGAAGAAGCGCCTTCTCGGAGTACACCTCGGTGCACAGTCGGCGGCCGTAGACGTGACTGGCGACGGCAATCTCGAGGTACTCGTAACCTGGTCAAGCGGCATCTACGAGCACATGGGAGGCGCGGCCGTCCTTTCGGCCGACGGTCGGACCCTGGCTGAGCGCACGGACCTCGGCGGCCTCTATGGGATGGCGGTGGCCGACTTCGACGGTGACGGAGAGGTCGAGATAGCGACCGGCGGTCCGGACAACCAGATCTACATCTTGAACGCCTCGCTTGACGTGGAGTGCAGCAGGATCGACTCGACAGATCTCTTCATGCCGGCGCAGGATCCCGCGGGCGAATACGCCGGACGGAGATTCTACGACTGCGGTGTCATCTGGCGAAGCCGCACGATGCCGATCGCGGCGTCCGATCTGAACGGCGACGGCGTGGCAGAGGTGCTTGCGCTTCATACGGCCTGGCACCGGTGGGGCACACCGGACTACGGGACGGTCCTGTGCGGGCGCGGTGACATCGTTGTTTTGAACGGACAGCTCGAAGAGCTCATGAGGGCGTCCGCCGACCATCGAACGACCGAGAACAGAACCTTCCCCATGGATGCGCCGGCATCAATGAAGATGGAGTCGTTCCCGCTCGACATCGACGGCGATGGTGAACCGGAGCTGATGGTCGGCACGAAAGGCCGCGGCCTATTCGCCTATCGGGGGACACATGGCGGGTAGCGCGCTCACACTCATAGCAGCTCTCTTCCTGGGCGCGACATTGGTGACCGCGAGCGCTGCGCCGCCGGCGATGCCGGACCAGGTCCCGGAGCTCATGCACCGCGCCATCCTCCCGGTAACGCGTGACGCGGCGACGTGCGTCGCTATCGCGGACCGGCCGGTCGGCGAGTCGGACTATCTCGTCGTCGGGCTTGCCAATGGAACCGTCAACGTCTTCCACCCGAGCGGCAGCGACATGATCGTCCGCGTCATCGAACTCGACCTGGAGCGGCCGGTTGACGGCGTTTGTGCTGTTCGCCTCGCAGGTGCCAGGACCGACTTCGCACTGCTCGCGCTCCAGGGCCGCACACTGAGCGTGATGGGCGAGGAGGTCTCTCGTGTTAAGGGCACGATCAGACTTCCGTCGCCGGTCGGCGACTACCGGCTCGCGCGTGTTCCAGCGTCGTCCGCTGAGACTGACGTGCGTCCCGGCGAGCGGGCGCTCCTCTATGATGACCACAGCGTCTTTGAGGTGAGGGTCGCACCGGCGGGACAGCACTGGGGGCTCTCGCTGGAACCGATCGTATCGGAGCCGTCCGGCATCGAGGTACACGTCCTCTCTGACCGCGCCGTGGTGATGACTGGCTCGGGCGCTGTTGTTGAGTTCACGGTGGAGGCCGGGGCCGTGGAGTGGACCCCCGGGTCGGCCGGAGTCGTGGAGTCGACCATCGGGTCAGCCGGAGCTCTCGCGATCATTCCCGGAGAACTCGCGGCTGACGGCGCCGGCCTGGGTGTGCTCTGTCGGGGTGCCGACGGTCGCTGGGTTCCGCGATCGGTTGCTCTCGAGGATTCCTTGACGCTCGCCGTGACCGTGAGGGACTCCCTGCTTCTGCTGGGCGGGGCACTCACGCGTGACACGGCGCGTGGCGTGGGTTGGCTCGCTCTCGTTGATGCGCGGGGAGAGGTCGTGGCGATAAGCGAGCATGGCCGGGCCGTTGCGGCGGCGGTCGAGGTCGGCGAGTGGATCGCCGTTCAAGGGAACCGCAGAAATCTGTCGCTCTATGATATGAAGCTCAGACCGGTCTGGGACAATGCCTCGCAGATTGACCCCCTGGCTCTCATGGCTGCTCATCTGAATGCGGATGAGAGCGAGGATCTCGTCGTCGTGGGGATGCGACTGTTCAGAGCGGAAGCCGGGCAGGTCGAGGATATCCGTGACCTGCTGGACCGTCCGGACTTTATGCGGGACGCCGTCCGGCGTGATGGCCGCTTCTACCTCGACCGGCCGATGTTGAACGTGTACTACAGCAGCGCGAGCGAGCTTGGCGATATCGTGCAGGACCGGCAGCGGCTTGCGAGTGAACTCCAGCGTTCCCGCGAGTATACGGAAGCAGCCCGGCACATCCTGACGGCGCGGGCTGCCGCCGCTGCGCTCGGGCACTGGGACGCAGCGGAGTCGCTCCGCTCGCAGGGAGCACAGCTTCTGGCGATGCCGAGACGCGAGCGGGCGACACTGATCGCGGCGGCGCTGCTTCTGGCCGTTGGTCTGTGGCTCGCGGCAGTCGCGCTGAGGGGGGCTTCCGGAGAACGCAGAGGCGCGACCGAGCTGACCGCGCTCCTGCTGGGCGTCACCGGTCTTGCGGCATGGCGGCTGCTTGGACACCTCGCATGGTCGCCGGCGCTCGTCGCGGGAGCGGTCGTCGCCGGAGCCGGGACGCTGGTTGCCGGGCTTCGCAGGTCCGTCGGGCCGCCGCCGAGGCGCGTGGCCGGCGCTCCGATCGAGGAGCTGGAGCTTCGAATCAAGGAGTTCACGCACGGCGGTGACGGAAGCAGCGCGCAGGGGCGGAAGAAGCTGACGACACTGGCGTATCTCGTCCAGGAGATGCTCGACAGCATTGATGATGCGGAGCGCTACGAGCTTCTCCGCGAGCGCGTGGCCCTGCGGTACAAGTCCTTCTATCCCGCGAAGTACAACCTTGCGCGCGAGCTGCCGCGGTACGCGCACGCCGCCGGCGTCGCCGTCGCGGAGGCCGATGCGCTGGCCTCGGCTGCCACGGCCTTCCATGCGGCGATGACGATCTGTCTGGACGGCACGGCCCGTCCGGACGATGCCGCCGCAAGGAGCGCAAATCGGGCCGCGCTGGCGAACGCCCTGACCGCGCGCGAAGACCTTCGGACGGCTGCGGACTCGGCCGAGACGATCGTGAAGGACAATCCAGGCTGTTCGGTGAACGCCTGTATCGAACGTGTTCTTGACGAGAAGTGTGAGGTTCTGGATGAGATGTCCATCGCAGTGACGAAGGACCCCGGACTGGATCCTGCCGAGGACGCCGTCCTTGTTCATCATTCGCATCTCCAGTTCATTGTGGAGAATCTCGTGACGAATGCTCTGCGCTCGATGGACTCCTCGGCTGTCAGAGGACTCTCATTTGTCGGCACAGCGAAGCCGAGTACATACGAGTTGCGCGTCTCCGACACCGGTTCCGGAATTTCCGAAGACGACCTTCGCGAGATCTTCATCCCGCGGGAGACCGACAGCGTAACGGGCGGCCTCGGACTTCCGCATTCGCGCGAGTTGCTGAGGCGCGTCGGGGGGAACATCGAGGTGGAGAACACCGGGCCGGGCGTCGGCACGACGTTCCTGCTGACTCTCCGCTTCTGGATCCCTGGGCGGCCGGGCGGCCAGCGCGGGCGTCGATTGGAGAAGGCATGAGTGCACCGGAGAGAGACAGGCCAAGGCTGCTGCTCGTCGACGATGACAGCGTCTTTCTCGAGGACGTCGTACTCCTTCTCGACCGCGACTTCGATTGTGTCTGCGAGACCGACCCGGGCGCCGTGGTCGAGGCTGCGGCACGAACGAAGCCGGATGCGGTACTTCTCGATCTGGACTTCGACGGCGTCCTCCTGGGGTTTGACATCCTCGAAGCGCTTCGCGCCGAGTTTCCTGACTTGCCCATCTTTCTGTGGTCCGAGGCACGCGAGGAGGAGGTCTGGCCACGCGGCCTCGGGCTCGGCGCCACCGGCCTTCTCAGCAAGACAGCCCCTCCACACGTGATCCTCGAACGGCTCTCCACATCCTGAACCGTCCAGAGTGGCGGCTCGATCGGGATCCCGCTCCGGCGGGGGCCCGCTCCGGCGTGGCCACGCCCCGCGAACCACTCCCGTCCTTCGCCCCGCAAGGGCACACAACTTGCATATCCACGGTCACTTGAAGGGGTCAGGCGTAGCCTCATTCGCCAAGGTGCGTACACAGGGGGCTGTTTCAAGTGAGGGATGTTCAGAATCTCGCATACAGCATTGCTAATGCGGTACACGAGACCGAGGATCTCAATCAGCTCTTCGTGACCATTCAGGAGGAGCTGGGGCGGTTTCTCGACACCGAGAACTTCTTCATCGCACTCTACGACAAGGACAGCGACACCATCTCGCTGCCCTACTTCCGCGATTCTCAGGACCAGGACGTCTTCCAGAGCTTCCCTGCGGGAAAGACCCAGACGGCGTATGTCATTCATACCGGAGAACCACTCCTCGTTACGCGCGCGCAGGCAGACCAGATGATCAAAGAAGGCCTCGTCGAGGCGATCGGCAGCCCGTCGAAGGTCTGGCTGGGCGTCCCGCTCCGCGTCAACGGAGAGGTCACCGGCGCGCTCGCCGTCCAGAGCTACACCGACGAGACCGAGTTCGGCGAGAACGACCGCGATCTTCTCACCTTCGTTTCAGACCAGGTCGGTCTTGCGATCGAACGCAAGATGGCCGAGCAGGAGGCCACCCGCCAGCGCGAGGAGATGCGGACGATTCTCGATTCCGTTCCGGCGTTCATCTCCTACAAGGATATCGACGGCCGCTACATCCGCGTCAACAAGGCACTGGCCGACGCGTCCGGCATCCCGGCCGAGCAGTGGCTCGGCAAGACCGACCATGAGATTGCTCCGGCGTTCGCTGACCGCTACAGCGCCGACGACGCCGCCGTCATCAGTACGGGGCACGCGCGGCTTGCCATCATCCAGCCCTACCGTACGCCGGCGGGCGAGGGCTGGGAGATGTCCGACAAGATCCCATACCTCAATAAGAGCGGAGAGATCGCGGGTGTCATCAGCCTCTCCGTCGATATCACCGACCGTATCCGCGTCGAGCAGGAGCTCCTCGCCAAAGAAGAAGAGCTCCGGCAGTCGCAGAAGATGGA
>CAZNHF010000047.1:11911-15619 GCA_964572375.1 uncultured bacterium
CTCGGCCTCTCGGTCGTCTACGGTTGCATCAAGCAGCACGGCGGCTGGATCTGCGTGGACAGCGAGCCCGGTCGAGGCACGACGTTCCGGGTCTATCTTCAGCTCACCGAACAGGCCGCTGCGTCGACTGACGAGAAGAAGACCGACGAGCGCAAGCTCGAGGGGCACGACGAGCGCATTCTGCTCGTGGAAGACGAGCCCGTCGTCCGCGACTTCGCGTCACGAGCTCTCCGCGAGAGGGGTTACGACGTCCTCGAGGTCGGCAGCGCCGAGGAGGGTCTCGAAGCGTTCGAGCGCGAGGGCCACAGGTTCGACATGGTGTTCAGCGACGTCGTTCTCCCGGGCAAGAGCGGTGTTGAGCTCGTCGACGAACTCATTACAGCGGAACCCGATCTTCCGGTCCTGTTGAGCAGCGGCTACGCCGACCAGAAGTCGCAGTGGCCCATCATCAGGGACAAAGGGTTCCGGTTCCTCCAGAAGCCGTACTCGCTCCATGACCTTCTGAGCACCATCCGCGAGGTACTCGATCAGGATTCCATCGCGCAGTAGACCCCCGCTGTGTTTCAATCGTCACATGACAAACGAACCCCTGAAGATCCTTGAGTCCGTCAGTCGGACCCCGGTCCTCGTTCTGGGAGCGGGAAACGAGATGCGCTCGGACGATGCCGCCGGGTGCGTCGTGGCGGAGAGGCTCGTCGCGAGCTTCCCGTCGTGCGTCATCGATGGTGGCATGGTGCCCGAGAATTTCGTCGGGCCGATCCGCAAGATGGCTCCGGGCACGGTCATTCTGGTCGACGCCGCGGACTTCGGCGCCGCGCCTGGCGACCTCTACATCGCGCGCGAGCACGAAGTCGTCGGTGACATGTTCGGAACCCACGGTGCGCCCCTCGGGCTGTTCATGCGCGCCATGAACGAAGAGTTCGGCAGCGACGTCATTCTCGTCGCCATCCAGGTGGGCAGCATGGAGTTGAACGCGCCGATGACGGCCCGTGTCGAATCGGCAATCGACGCACTCGTCGAAGCACTCGCCGAGGTGCTCGAGAGAACGACCGCCGCCTGACGGGTTGGGTTGAGTCAATGATTTGCATCGGGCAAGCGAACGGGAGGCGTGTCACCTCCCATGCTCGGAGGTTTTCATCATGAGGATTCAGAAGCCGCTTCTCACTGTGGCGGTGTTGGCCGTGCTCGCCATCTGTCTTTCGTCGTGCTCGAGCATTCAAGAGCCGGTGATCCGGCTCTATGGCGTTGACGTCGTCGGGATCTCCCTCGACGGACTGGAGCTCGTGCTCCGGATCTCGCTCGAGAATCCGAACGATTTCGGGGCCGACATCGGCCAGCTCGACTATCGCATCTACGGCGACGGCGTGGAGTTCGCGCGCGGCACTATGGATCAGGAGATCCAGGTGCGAGCGGGCGAAACCGTCGATATCGGTGTTCCGTTCGTCCTGGACTGGTCGGGCGGTGAGACGATTCTTGAGGGGATCCTGGATGGGGAAGAGCATGGCTGGAAACTCGAGGGGAGCGTCAACGTCAGGAAGGGCATGATCGGCAAGACGTTCACGTTCACCGAGACCAGCAGCATCAACTCCCCGGATCGACCCCGGGACCTCTAGCTGCCCTGGAGGCCTATCATCAAGACGAAATCCGTACCAAAGAATGAGCTCGCCATACTCGTCGGCGTCAGCCTGCCCGGGACCTCGGTCGAGGCAGAGCAGGAGTCACTGGACGAACTCGCGGAGCTCGCACGCACGGCGGGAGCGACGGTCGTTGACCGCTTCGTGCAGAACAGAACGAGGATCGACGGGAAGACCTACGTCGGGAAGGGGATGCTCGAGCGCATCAAGGCGGCCGCCGAGTTCCACGAGGCGAACCTGCTGATCTTCGACAACGATCTCAGGCCCTCGCAGGGCAAGGAGATCGAGACGGCGACAGAGATCAAGGTGATCGACCGGACTGAGCTCATCCTCGACATCTTCGCGGGTCGCGCACAGACGAAGGTCGCGCGCACACAGGTAGAGCTCGCACAGCTCGAGTACGAGCTGCCGAGGCTCCGCCGGCTGTGGGACCACCTCGAGCGGCTCGGCGGCGGCATCGGCACGCGCGGCCCGGGTGAGACGCAGCTCGAGACCGACCGGAGACTCGTGCACACGAGAGTCAAGATCCTCAAGAAGGTCCTGAAGGGTGTGGAGACCGACCGGGCCGTGCAGCGCAAGCGTCGCGGAACGATGACGCGCGTCGCGTTGGTCGGCTACACGAACACCGGCAAGTCGACTCTCATGAACGCGCTCGCCGACACCGACGTCTTTGTCGAGGATCTTCTGTTCGCCACACTCGACGCGACGACCCGACGTATCGATCTCCCCGGAGGTCACGCCGCGCTCCTGACCGACACGGTCGGGCTCATCAAGAAGCTACCCCATCATCTGGTCGTCAGCTTCCACGCGACGCTCGAGGAGGTCGCAGAGGCGGATCTGCTGCTTCACGTCGTCGACGCGTCGCGCCCGAACTGCGAGCACTATCTTGAGCTGGCGGATTCCGTCATCGCGGAAATAGGGATCAAAGAGAAACCGACCCGGATCGTGTTCAACAAGACCGACCGCGTGACCGAGGAGGGCGCGCTCGAGCGGTTGAGCCGCAACTACCCCGGGGCACTTTTTACGAGCGCCACCAGGGGGACGGGGGTCAGTGAACTTCGGGACGCCATCTGCGCCTTCGTCGCGGGTCGCGAAGAAGTCCTCGACGTGGTGGTGCCGCACGATGACGGGAAGCTTCTCGCCCGACTCCACGAGAGAGGCGAGGTGCTCTCCCGCGAGGTGAACGAGGACTGTATCGAAGTCCGCGTCCGGGTCGAGAAGCCCGAGGCGGACCGGCTGAGGAAGCTCGGAATCGTCAGGTAGCCGGAGGTGTGATGGCGGAGGCGCCGCGCGTCGCGACACAGGAGCCGGACGGCCCACGGAGGATCTTCCGGAACAAGGACTTCCTGCTTCTCTGGTTCGGCCAGTTCGTCTCGCAGGTCGGCGACCGCGTTCACTCCATCGCGTTGATGTGGTGGATCCTCGAAGAGACCGGATCGGCGGCTCTCATGGGCACGGTGCTCATTGCGGCGACCGTGCCGGCCATCATTCTCGGGCCCTTCGCCGGGGGTTACGTCGACCGCTGGAACAGGAAGGCGGTCATCGTCGTGGCCGACCTGTTCCGTGGCGGCATCATTCTCATTGTGGCGGCACTCGCGATTCACGGCCGTCTCGAGGTCTGGCACCTGCTCGTCGGAACCGCATTCGTCTCGATGGCCTCCGTGTTCTTCGGGCCGGCGGTCCATGCGACTATCCCGAACATCGTCCGGCGCGACGAGCTTACGCGGGCGAATTCACTCTCGCAGGTTGTCACCCAGGTGACGGGCATCGCGGGACCGGCTCTCGGAGGGCTTCTCGTTGCGTTCTGGGGAGTCGCCGGGATCTTCCTTCTGAACGGACTGAGCTACGTCGCCTCGGCTGTGTCGGAGATGTTCATCTCCGTTCCGGCCACAGAGGCGGATGGCACCGGGCAGCGCCACATCCTCGCGGAACTCAAGGACGGGTTCGATTGGATACGGGCCCGCCCCGCCGTCTTCGGCCTTCTGAAGACCGCGGCCGTGCTCAATTTCTTCTCGGCTCCCTTCGCTGTGCTTCTGCCGATCGCGGTGCGCGACCTGCTGCACAAGGGGCCCGA
>CAZNHF010000048.1:0-15473 GCA_964572375.1 uncultured bacterium
GGCCGGAAGAATGGTCGTGTCGGTCTTCTCGTACACCACCGCGATCTCGGCGCCGGTAGCAGCACCGGCGATATCGAGGACGTCGAACAACTCAACCTGCGGGCAACCGCCGCGCAGGATGCATTCGCCGTCATCGTTGTCCATGAACGTGAAGCCGCCGGGGTTGTCCTTCAAGATCGGAAGGGTGTCCGCCGGCGCAGTGCCAATGGCGCCGTCGACGAAGTTCGTCGCCAACCACACAGACACGAAATCGAGCGTCTCGTTCCCAGCGTACATCATGTCGTACGCCCAGTCGTTCCCGGAGACGAGGAAGTTCCTCTCCTTGCCGGAACCGGCCTGGTTCAGCCAGTTGATCACATTCTGCTGATCCACGGTCCAGAACGTGAACGAATCGAACTGGTTCGTAATCCAGATGACCGTGTCGTAGTACTTGTAGCCCATCGTGTCCGGACCCTCAGACTGAGCGGTGCCCGACGGAACCTCCACGTCGTACTTCTCCCACTCGTAGCCCAGGATAGCCAGGGCTTCACGGTAGTAGTAGTTCGAGCTGTGGAAGTAGTCGCGCTGCTCGCTCGGCGTCGTACGGCCATGCTTGTCAACAAGCAGGAGGCCAGGATCCGAGACGGTCGCGCTGATCGGCAGGATCGAGAATTCGAAGTAGCCGTCCGGAGCCGACGACGGATACGTTGCAACCGTACCGACGCCGTCAATGGACTCGAAGTAGTAGTGGATCTCGCTGCCGGCGTTCATCTGACCCACCGGCGGCGGGCAGATCCAGTCGTTGCCGATCGGATCGAGACGGCGGCACGGGTAGGAACCCCACGTGGCCCCGCCATCGTCCGTCGCCACGACGGCAACCGATACGATGTCGTCATCGTCCTTGACCTTGATCTCTGCAGAGTCAAGGAGCGCGTCCGCCAACTGCTCGATGAACCAGTCGTTGTACCGGTCCCAGTTTCCGAGCGTGAACGACGTACCAGCGTCGCCGGACGGGATACCGACCTTCTGGCGAACCAGGAGGATACCGGACCTGTGCGTACCAGGAGCAGCCGGTTCCGAATTCTCAAGCTGCCATGCGATCGCGAGCCAATCGTTGCCCGCGAAGGCATCCCAGTCGTCAGCCCAGACGCCCCAGAACGGACCGCCGTACCAACCACCAGGATTCTCATCGCTGAAGCCGTCGGTCTGCGTGACACAAGCTTCCTGGTCGTTCGAGGCCAGCCACAGGTCGAACCGGTTGTTCGACTCAAAGGGCAGGTCGACCCACATGTCCCAGAGACCAACGAGCTTCTCAGCGCCGCTGATGTCGATCGGCGGCGAGATCAGCCACGTGTACTCCCCGTCGATCGTGACGCCGGAGAACGGGTCAACAGCGCCGTACGCATAACCGGTGCGGTTCTCACACGTGAAATCGGGACTCGCCTCGAAATCCGTACCGAGGAGTCCACGGTAGAACGTCAGACCGGTCTGGCTCGCTGCCGCCAGATCGTCATGGACCCAGCCGTTGTCGCCGGCCGCCTCGGCATCATCAGACCACACGGAGACCGTGTTGACGACGATGTCGAAGTTGTCCAGCTGCCACGCGCCGTCCTGCACCGAGTTCAGCGGCGGGTTGTTGTACTCGTTCTGCGCGGAGTACGCCTCGTCGGTCTCGACGCGGAACCGAAGCTGGATATCTGTGCCGGCCCATGCCGACAGGTTCAGGGTCGGGTGACCCCACGCTACAGAGGTCCAGTCCTGCGGCGTACCGGGCTTGCCGGCGAAGCCGGGGTTGTTCACTGTGTAGATAGACGTCCACGTCGAACCGCCATTATCGGAGATGTCGACGTAGCCGTAATCGTAGTCGTGCTCCAGCGCGAAGCGCTGGTCAAACTCGATAGTGACGTCGTCGCCGCTGACACTCAGGCTCGAGAGCGCAACGTCACGGGACATCATCATCATCCAGTCGTTGGCGTAGCCACGCGGCTGAAGCCAGCATTCGTTGTATGTACCGCACCACCACGTACTGTCACCGAGATAGGTCTCGGTCAGCCGGATGGTGTCCTTGTGCCAGTAGTTCTCCTGGGCAGAGGTGCCCGAGAAGTCCGGAGACGTCCAGCCGGCGTTGTCACCGACCAGATCCTCGAAATCGGCCTCGAAGATCCACAGAGTCTCAAGACGGGCTCCCTGCAGGTCACTACCGGTTACCGGTGCGTTCGGCAGAGGCACGTGCGTGTTCATACCGGCGTAGTCGAGGCCCTTTGCCCCGGCCAGTCCAGCGATCAGCACGACCCCCAGCACCAGAAATACCAGAGTTCTGCTCTTCATTCGCTCAATCCCCCCTCTAGCCTGAAGGTGATCCAGCTCATCCTTCTCTCAAGACAGCTCCCCACACCGACCGTCTCCCACGCTTCTGTCAGCCATGGCCACGGCCGGCGTGAGCGTTCGAGTGGGTAGCCTTGATCGAAGTTGCGCAATCCCAGACATGTGGTAAGTGCGACCTCTTGGCCGCCTCATTGCGGATAGGGCGCAACTACCCGCCCACAAAAACCATCCGGTCTCGCACGAGCAGCAGGACGGAACCAGCACTTCGGCCTCGCCTATTTCCCGACTCACTTACGATAGTACCACTTCTGTGGTGGGTTGTCAACGGTGAACCGCGCCGTGAGACCGTGCTCGGAAATCGTACGAACGGGGCCTGATATCTTGATCCGGGGAAGATCAGAGGCTCGAGAAACGCTGTCCCGTGACCCCGTCGACACCTAGAGCCGCTCCAGGAGCTCCTCGAGCGCCGGGATCCGCTCCCCTCCGAGGGAGCGATAGGCGCGATAGTGATTCGCCGCGATGTTCGGATTGCCCTCGTTGAAGTAGTAGGTGAGCGCGAGGTTCATGTGCGCCGGCTGGAAGTCCGGATTTACGCGCAGTTCTGATTCGTATTCGTGAATAGCGCCCGTATGTTCCTGCATCTCGCTCAGAATGACGCCCATCGTGAAGTGCCCGTGTTCCACGAACGGGTCGAGCGCCAGCGCCTGCGTCATCAGCTCGCGTGCCTCGCCAAGGAGCCCCATGTCACGTTTGAGCAGAGCGATGCGCCTCAGCGGCTCGCCCGACTCGGGGGCTGTCCGCGCCGCCATCTCGAGTTCCGCCAGTGCGTCCACGACCCTCCCCGTGCGCAGCATCGTATCCGCGGCTGCCATCGCCACGACCGATGCCTGAGGAATCTCCGCGCGCTCCGGTCGTTCGATGAGACCGAGGTAGAAGCTCGCCTCGGCGCGCAACCGACCGTCCCGGTCGGCTGCCATTGCCGCCTTGAGCGTCTCCCGCGACTCTGCGAATTTCCCCCACCGGTAAAGGGCAACACCCTTCTCCTTGAGCGCCAGCGCGTTGTCCGGCTCTGACGACAGGATCGTGTCCAGCTCCGCGACCGCGCCCGCGAAGTCGCCCAGTGACTCGAGCGCCATCGCGAGATTGACCCGACCTGTCTCGTATCCCGGGTCCAGGCGCACGGCCGTCCGGAACGCCTCCACCGCCTCTTCGTGGCGGCCCTCGGCGACAAGCATCGAGCCAAGATTGAGGTGGCTCTTCGGATAGCTCGGATCGAGCTCTACGGACCGGAGACACTCTTCAATCGCCCGCGCGGTGTCACCTCTCTCCGCGTAGATAATGCCCAGCCGGAAGTGTGACTGCGCAAATCCACGCACGTGGTCGATGTTGTAGAAGTTGACGTTCACTGCGAGCAGGAGCAGCACGAACGCGACCGCCGCCCAGGTGACCGTCCTCCACACCCGGTCCCGGACGAGCCTCACGATCTCGAGCACGGCGAACCCCGAGCCGACAGCGAGGACCGGGACCACCGGAAGCCGGTACCTGGCCACGACGAAGAATGCGACGATGGTCACCATGGAAGTCGCGAAGTAGAGCGCCAGAAGTCGTGCCTGTCGGCGCCGCCACGCCAGCGCGATGCCGACCAGACCCAGCGGTGCGATGAGCGCGAAGCCCGGCAGCGGGAGCTTGAGAAGGTCCGCGTAGCGCTTCTGGAAGTAGTAGTTCTCGAGCTGAGGGAGCTCATACGAACTGGTCGCAAAAGAGAGCTTCCTCACGAGCAGCTTCGCCCACTCGCCGGGATGCGCGCCGATGTAGTTTCGGGCGCGACCGTACCAGTAGGCCGACACCTCTGATGATCTCAGGTCGCGATCCATGGCTTGCTCAGCGATGAGTTCGCCGTCGGGATCGCCGACGATATCAAGCCCCTCCGGCTTCACGTATCCGCCGGTCGAGATCTCGCTGTTGCCGATGTAGAAGTTGAGCCCGCCGTTTGATGTCACGAGGACGAAATCATCCGCCACGACCATGTTGCGTATGGTGACAGGGGCAACGATGAGGACTACCCCGAGTGCGAACAGGCCGACGGCCCTCGCGCGTCCCGCCTGCCTCTTCCGCCATGCGAACCAGATCCAGAGCGCGGCAACGGGCGCGAATGCAAGCGCCGTCGCCTTGCCGATGCCGGCCAGACCGAGAGCCACGCCCGAGAGGGCGTAGAGCCATGGCGTTGCCTTGTCGTCGGCGCGGATCAGAAGGTAGAGACAGAGAGCGTTGAGGAAGACCAGGAGCGGGGTGATAAGGATCGACCCGTCGTAGAACACGAGCGCGCCGTAGAGCGCCGTCACAAGACCGGCGATCAGCGCGGCGCGATTCCCGAACACACGGTGGCCGATGAGGTACGCGAGCGCCGCCGTCCCCGACCCGATGCCGGCCTGGATGATGCGCACCAGGAGGAGGTCACGGCCGAGAACCCGGTAGATGGCCGCCAGGAAGTACGGGTAGAGGGGCGACATGAAGAACGCTTCACGCTCCCCGGTCCCGGATGCGATCCTTCGCGCCCACGCGTCATAGAATTTCGCGTCGAGGCCGAGCGTCTCGAAGAACGGGGTCTGGCGGATCTGGAAGATGTAGACAAGCCTCACGAGGAGCGCAACGACGAACACGATGGTCGGCCAGAACCACGCCGCCCGCGTGAAGGCAGGGAACTGCCGCGGCGGTGTGTGGGCGCCGCCCGATGACCGGCCGTCGACTGTCCCGCGCCCCGGACTCCTGCGCTTCGCCTGCTGCAGGCCGGCCGTCTTCGCCGTGGTCCGCTGGTCGCAGTGCTTCGGTCCTCCCCCGCGTTTCGTCATTGTGTGTCCTCGTGCATGGCCGCTCGCCGCGCCTCTCCTGAAATGATCAGCTGATGTACCCGAGCGACTTCAGACGCTCGATGACCTCTTCATCGACGGGTGATGGAATCGGCTCCGCGTCACCCGGCGATTCACCGATCTCATGTGTCTCGACGGTAGTGACCGGGTGCTCCGCAACCCACTGCGGCTCGAGCGCCGCCGTCAGCGGCTGCCCGTCCATATCCTCGCCGATGGGGATGTCGAGCATCGCGAGCACCGTCGGCGTCACGTCGAGGATAGAAGCTCCGTCGATCCTCCCGCCGCGGGAGACACCGGGACCGGCGATGACGATGACACCGTCCTCCCGGTGCATGCTGACACCGACCGCCAGCTCGCCCTCAAAACCCGGGTAGCCGGCGTGCCCTGCGAACCCGTGGTCCGAGCAGAGCACAACGACGGTGTTCGGGCCGCGATGCGCGAGAAGCTCGCCGACCATCTCATCGACGCGCGTGTAATATCGCTCGATCAGCGGCGCGAACGCCGAGACCATCTCCTGCTGCTGCTCATCGGGCCACGAATCAGGTTCCATGTATCTCCAGTACATATGACAGCTGATGTCGAGGCCTCTCAGATAGACGGCGGCCAGGTCGGTCGGCACGGTACGGAAGAACTGGTGCGCCATCGCGAGCGCCGTCTGGTCCGAGGCGTAGATTCGTCTCAGCTCCGCAATAGCTGCAATAGCTTCATCGTTCGCGGGCGCGGCCCCGCCGAGGAACGAGGCGACGACCTCGTCGGTCACTTCACTGTCGTCGACCCTCAACGCGACTGCGTCGTCCCAGATGCCGGCCGGGTGAACGCTCTGCCGCTTCCGGGCGAGCATCTCCTCGTCACCTACGTCGAGCAGATTGCTCCCGAGAAGCGTCTGGAAACGCGATGAGATCATGTAGCCGCCCACGGGCTCGGCCGGCCACGTCACAAGCCAGCCGATGACGCCGGTCGAGTATCCCGCGTCATTGAGGATCTGCCAGAACGCACGCGCCGTGCGCATGTTGCTGCTCGTCGGTGTCGGGTTCGTCGTCTGGCCGCGGTCGACCAGGAACCCCGCGATGCCGTGCTTGTCTTCCCGCTTGCCCGTCGCGATGCTCGTCCAGATGCTTGGTGAGAGGTACGGGTAGAGTGAATGGAGAATGCCGGAGCTGCCTTCCTCCATCAGGCCGGCGATATTGGGAAGCCGCCCCTCCTCGGCGAGCCGTGTCATCCTCCCCCAGTCCAGTCCGTCGACACCGATGAACAGGACGAGCGGTGCGTCCGTCTCCTCAACGGCGGGCCGGCACCCGGAGAGAAAGAACACGATGGTCGCCGCAATCGCAGCGAACAGAAGGAACGCTCCCGCGACTCGTCCTGTCGGGGGCCACATCATCGAAGCACCTCTTCGAGCACCCGGCCGTCGAGCTCGATCGCAGGCTCGATTCCAGCTGCGCGCATGAGGGTCGGCGCGAAGTCGATGAGTTCACTCGACTCGACTCTCGCGCCCGGGCGGACCGCCGGCCCTCGCATGATCCAGAAGCCGCGGTCGCTGTGCATGTCGTGCCCAAGCCGAGGATTCCCGACCCAGTCCAGCTCGACGCCCTTGTAGCCGTAGTCGGTCACGACGGCGACGGTCGCGTCGTCCGACGCGAGTCCAAGCAGCGTCCCGATGGCCTCGTCGAGATACTGATAGTACTTCTCGATCACGACCCCCAGCGTCTCGGCCTGCACGAGCATGTCCTCGCGCGCCTCCACTGTCAGCGTCGCCCCGCCCAGCACGCTCTCGGGCTCCATGTAGTGCCAGAAACGCTGGCAGACCGCATCGAGACCGATGAAACTGACGATGAGCGACTCGACGCCCGGGTCGGATGTGATCCGGGAAGCGATCGCTATGTGGGATGCGTCGCCGCTGTATGAATTCGCGAGGGTAACGTAGTTCTGTCCGATGAGCGCCTCGTAGGGATTGTGCGTGTCGAGGTCGATGAAACGATCGAGGTCGGATCTCCGCACTGATGACGATTCGATGTACATACCGTCCAGCCCGGGCTGCTGCCCCTCCGGAAGGATGCGATTGGCCGGGTCGCCGCCGTACGCCCTGTCGAGGATGGCGCGACTATGCCCGCCGACCATGACTCCGTTGATCTCCTCGACGGGCCATGCGCCGGGCCATCCGACGACACCGACCACACCCCCGGCGTTCGAGAGCAGCGTCCAGATGGTGTCGACGGTGCGGTGCTTCGGCGTCAGCGGCGCGGGAACGAGCTCACCGCGGTGTGAGACACGCATCCCGCCGATGCCCTGATTCTCCGGGAGCATGCCTGTCACGAGGCTGGTCCAGGGAATCTCCGCATCGATCCCACGTTCGAAGCTCGGGAATCTTCCGGTGGCCCCCTGCTCCATGAGAGCACTGAGGTGCGGAAGCCCCCCGTCCTCGGCGAACCGCTGGATCAGCTCAGGCTCGAGACCCTCGATCCCGATGACGACGAGCGACAGTGAGCCGTCGCCGGGCGAGAGCGCGTCCTGTGACTCTCCGATGCCGCCACGCTTGGAGATGAACACGAAGAGCGCGGCCAGCGCCACGATGATGATAAGCAGAAGGAGCGTCCTGTCTCGCTTCATCGTTCTCCCCTACTGGATGGACCCGATCCCATGACCGGATGAGCTCCATGCCTGACTGGATAAGCCCGGCCTGCCGGCCGGACACATTCGGATTGTCTATTGGATGTATCCGAGCGAGCGGAGGCGCTCGAGCACCTCATCGTCAACGGGCGACTCGATGGGCGCACTGCCGGTGCGTTCCGCGCGTCCGTAGCTCTCGATGGTCTGTACCGGGTTGGCGCGCGCGAAGTCCGCGGTGAAGATCTCCGTGAGCACGCGACCCGGCATGTCGTTCGCGACCGGAGCCGCGGTCATCGCGAGAATGGTCGGCGCAACATCATAGACCGATGCGCCGTCGATCGTGACGCCCTGCTCCACCGCCGGTCCGCTCACGATGAGAACCCCGTTCAGACCGTGCTGCCCCTCACCGTACCACGGCGCGTGCTCGCCCCAGACGCCGGGCCCGCGAAACCCGTGGTCGGAGCAAACGACTATGGTCGCGTTCTCGGGCAGGAGGTCGAGCAGCGTGCCGACCTGCTCGTCGGTGTAGCGATAGTATTCGTCAATGAGGCCGCCGAGATCGTCAGCCTGTTCAGCCAGAAGGGCGGTCCCGGGTTTCGCCGGATCGATCGCCGGGCGGGTGTCCTCGTACGCATGGATCCAGAACATGTGGCAGACCTCGTCGACGCCTCTTGTATAGACGCAGGCGATGTCCGGCACGTCGTCAGAGAGCAGGAACCGGGCCACGGTATATGTGCTCTCGTCTCCCGACAGGGCTCGCCTGAGCCCGTCCTCGTAGTGCCTGGTAAGCACCGGGATACCGGCGGCGCCGCCGCGGACGAACCGGCCAAGCTGCTCGGGCGTCAGCGACGCCTCGTCCGTGACGTACGGCGTTATGGCGTCATCCATACCGTCGGGCCATGAGACACGCTTGCCGCCTTCGGATTGCCGGAAGCGCTCGAGATACTGGACGTGCTGGGAGACCATGTAGCCGTTGACGGGCCACGGCGGCCACGTGACCAGCCAGCCGATGACCCCGATGGTCTTGCCCCGCTCGCCGAGGATGTCCCAGAAGGCGCGAGCCTTCCACATATTGCTCGAGTAGTGCGAGTAGGAGTCGCGCCCGTGCGGGTTTCCCTCGACGACGAATCCGCCGACGCCGTGCTCCTCCGGATCGAGACCCGTGGCGATCGTCGTCCAGATGACTGGCGACTTCCGGCGCGGGTCGAGCGATGCAAGCCTGCCTGCGGCGCCGCGCTCGATGAGCCCGGCGAGGTTTGGCAGCTCGCCCGCATCGAGAAGCGGTTCGATGATGCTCCACTCCGCGCCGTCGATGCCGATGACGACGACGGGACCGTTCACTCCTGTCGGCGGTGCAGGCTCTCCGCACGCGCCGAGGAAGACGGCGACGACGCTGATAGCTATGAAGGTCCGTGCTCTCATTCGTTCTCCCCGCGAGTCGGCCGCAGCGGGCGGCTTGCCGCTATTCGATATATCCGAGCGAGCGCAGACGCTCGCGCACCTCGTCGTCGACGGGTGACTCGATTGGCTCGGCGCCGTCCTCGATGACCGCGCCCTCCTCGTACGATGGGATCGTCGTCACAGGATATCGCTCGAAGAATGCAGGGTCGATAGCCTCCACGAGAACCCGCCCGTCCATGTCCTCCGCAACGGGAAGCCCGAAAAGCGCCAGCAGGGTCGGCGTAACATCGAGTACGCTCGGCTCACCCAGCTGCGTCCCTGAGACGATGTCACGTCCCCAGAGAGCGATGACACCGGTCGGATCGTGCATCGCGATGCCCCAGTGATAGGTCCCGCCCCACAGCTTCGGACCCGAGTGCCCGTGGTCGGACGTCAGCACGACGGTCGTGCGCTCGTCCGCCAGCGCGATGAGCTCGCCGACGACCTCGTCCATATACTGGTAGTACCGCTCGACGACCTCGCTGAGATACTCCGTCCCCGGCTCGGTGCCGCCGGGCCACGACTCGGGGAACGCGTCCACCCAGAACTGGTGACTCGGGCCGTCGACGCCGCGGAGATACACCGCGAAAAGGCTCGTCGGCCGTTCTTCGAAAAGACGGAGCGCGGCGCGGCGGACGGTCTCGTCCGTAGCGATCGCTGTTCGAAGCGAGTGAATCCTCGCGATTTCGCCCTCCGAGTCGCCCGGGTCGCCCGTGAGAAACCTGCGCACGGTCTCATCGGTGATGTCGTCCGCATCGAGCCGCACATCGACGAGTTCGGCCGCGAGCGCCTCCGGCCAGGTGTACCGTCCGCGCTGGCTGTCGGTGCCCGGTCTCCAGCCGTAGTTGAAATACGACGAAACGAGATAGCCGTTGACCTCCTCGGCCGGCCACGTCGCGAGCCATCCGATGACGCCCACGGAAAGGCCGCGCTCGCCGAGGATGTTCCAGAGCGCTTTCACGCGGCGCACGTTTGACGTCAGTGGAACCGGCTCGGAGCCCTCCCGTCGCTTCGCGAAACCCGTGATGCCGTGCTTCTCGGGCGTCTTGCCCGTCGCGATCGACGTCCAGATCACGGGCGACTCGAGAACGTCGAGCGACCGGACCTCACCCCAGGCTCCCTCGCCCAGAACGCGCGCGAAGTTGGGAAGCTCTCCCGCCTCGAGCATCGGCCCCATGACGTCCCACTCGAGACCGTCGACGCCGATGATCATCACCTTGCGCTCTGAGGGCTTCATATCCCCTGCGCCGCATGACACGAGAACGAGCAACGACGCGACCAGAGCGACGGCCATCAGCAGGATTCGAGTGCGGCGAGGACTGTACAGTGGGAGCCGTGTCATCTGGACACCCCGGTCTCTTCCGTGGGCTCGTATGTCGGGATCGTGCCCGAAGGGTGCGCTCGCAGGAAGTCGTCCTCGAACGCGTCGCGCATGACCACGCCGTCCATGTCTTCGCCGACGGGAAGGCCGTAGAGCGCGAGGATCGTCGGCGTGACGTCGCGGACGCTGTGCTCGGCGATCTCGACGCCCTGTCTCACGCCGTCACCGGCGAGCACGAAGACGCCGAGCGGGCCGTGGTCGTTGATGCCGCCACGCTGGCGCCCGGGCCTCGGCCCCTCGAACCCGTGGTCCGAGCAGACCATGACGGTCGCGCCGTCGCCGAATCCGTCGACGAGTTCGCCGAGAAGGGCATCCGCATGCTCGTAATAACGTTCCATCGTCTCGCCGAACACGCGGATCTCCGTCTCGGGGACGTCTATCCGAACCTCCTCCGGGAAGCTCGCCGGCCAGAAACGGTGGCTCATCGAGTCGGTCCCGCGGAGATAGACGACGCAGACGTCGGTAGGACGTCTCCGCATGAGGTGTTTAGCGACCGCCATGAACGTGGCGTCACCGGCGTAGTGGTCCTTGATCCGGAGGATGTCTCCCTCGAGTTCACTGATGGCGCGCATTTCGATGAACATCCGGCCGACGTCGAGGCGCTGCGCCTCCTCGCCGGTCATCGCGCTGCCGAGGTCGTAGAGATATTCGACCTCCTCGTCGTGGATACCCTCGCTCAACACGCGGAGCGGCTCGACCTCGTCGACGAGTTCATCGGGGAATGTGAGACTGTCCGTGCGTATGCCCTCGCGGGGACGGTACCGAAAATAGTCGGTGACCATAGTCCCGTTGACCGCTTCCGCCGGCCAGCTCACGAGCCAGCCGATGACGGTCACGGTGAAGCCGCGCTCTCCGAGGATGTCCCAGAACATCCGGGCCGTCCTCACGTTGCTCGTGAGAAGCTGCTTCGAGGTCGGATCGACGTAGTCCGAGATGCTGTGCTTTGCGGGGAGCTTGCCCGTGCCGATCGTCGTCCAGATGACGGGCGACTTCTGCTTCGGCTCGAGCGAGCGAAGCCTGCAGGAAACCCCGGAGTCCATGAGCGCTGCGAGGTTAGGCATCCGGCCCTGCTCGATGAGCGGCTCGACGAGCGACCACTCGGCGCCGTCGAGACCCACGAGCAGGAAGCGTCGCTCGACGGTCCCGTCACCGGTTCCGCACCCGGCCGCAAGAAGAAGCGCGGCGAGCGCGACGGTGGTCGCGGCGGCCAGTCTTCGGGTCTTCGTCACAGATCCCCCCTCTATTGGATGTAGCCGAGGGAACGGAGCTTCTCACGGATGGCGGCGTCGACCTCTTCGGTCTCGGGCGCTTCACCGGAGGCGGCGAGCTCTCGCTCGTATGTGTCAATGTAGGTTACGGGGTTCGCGGCCTCGAAGTCGTCATCGAGGATCTCCGTCAACACAAACCCGTCCATGTCGCGCGCGACCGGCTCTCCGAGAAGGGCGAGTATCGTCGGCGTGATGTCGAACACGCTTCCCTCGATCGTCTCGCTCGAAGGCGCTATCCCGGGACCGGCCGCGATCATAACGCCGGTCTGACGGTGCATCCAGATACCGAGCAGAAGCCCTCGTGGAGAGCGGAACGGTCCGCGGAACCCGTGGTCGGAGCAGATGATCACAGTCGAGTCCTCGTCCATATGATCGAGGATCTCGCCGACAACCTCATCGAAGTGCTCGTAGTATCTCGGGATGAGCTGGCTGTACGTCTCCACCATCTCGCCCGTCATATGGAGGTCGATTGAGGTCGGGTCCCACTGTCCCCAGTACCTGTGACAGGTCACGTCCAGCCCCTGGAAGTAGACCGTGAAGAAGTCGGGTTGCTCGTGCGCGTCGAGCATGTGCTTCGCGACCTGAAGGATCGTCTTGTCCATCCCGTAGATGCCGCGGAACGACTCGAGCCCGTCCCGCACGGTGTGATCTTCGCTCGTCCGCCACGAGTCGCCGACGAGGTAGGAAGCAAGTTCGTCGTCCGGCACCGTGGTCACCGGCTGAAGGAACGGCACGAGTTCGTCCGCAAGCTCGGGCGGCGTGGCCACCTCGGGAACCTCGGGGTATCCGTCCTCGCGCGTGTATGTGATGCGCTCGGTGATGAGGTACCCGTTCACCGGATAGGTCGGCCACGAGAGCCACCAGTTGATAACACCGACGGACCGGCCCACGTCGCCGAGCATCTGCCAGACGGCGAGCGCCTTCCATCCATGCGAATTGTACAGAGCCAGTTCACCCGTCTTCTTTTCGAGGAAGTCGCTGATGCCGTGTTTGTGCTGTGTCTTGCCGGTCGCGATGCAGGTCCAGATGATCGGCGACTTCATTTCCGGACCGATCGACCTGAGATTGACTCTGGCGCCGCGGTCGATGAGCGACTGGATATTCGGAAGCCGCCCCTCCTCGAGAAGCGGATCGATGATCTGCCAGTCCATTCCGTCGATACCGATGAGAACGACCTTGTGGTCGCCGCCGCCGGACCGTCCGCATCCTCCGATGCCGGCGAGGAGAACGAACACCAGAAGTGTCGCGGCCAACGTCGCTCGGATGGTCAGTCTTCCACTCATATGTTCCGTCCTGACTCCAGGTCGCTACTGCGCCTCGCCCTCGAGTACGACGCACGAGAAATCGGCGATACGCATAAAGAGCGAGCGCACCTCCGAGAGGAGCCCCAACCGGACCGCACGGAGCTTCTCGTCTTCGACCATTACCATGACCGCGTCGAAGAACTCGTCAATCGGGCGCCGGAGTCCAAGGAGACTCCGCACGGCATCGTCGAAATCGTTGATCGCGATGGCGGCATCGACACTCTGCTTCGCGCCGGCGCGCGCCTTCTCGAGCGCGATCGAGGCCGGTTCGACAAGCGCCGTCTCATCGACGGTCACGGGCGGGTCGCCCTTGAGAATGTTGTTTACCCTGCGCGAGCCGACCACGAGCCCAGTGAAGTCGTCCGCCTCGCGGAAGTGCGAAAGCGCTATGATCCGTCGCCTGGCACCGGGGATATCGTCCGCCGACGCCTCGAGGACCGCGTCCACGAGGTCGTAGGCATACCCTTCGTCGATGAACACGTTGCGGGCGCGCTGCCTGATGAAGTCGAGCACTCCGTCGACCGCGGTCGCCCGCGCGTCTTCGGAGAGCCCGAATCCGTCTGCGGCCGAGTCCACCAGTTCGCGGATCGAAAGCCCGAGATCTCGCTCGAGCACGATGCGTATGAGGCCGATGGCCTGTCGCCTGAGCGCGTACGGGTCCTGCGATCCCGACGGGATGAGTCCGGCGGAGAAGCAGCCCACGATCGAGTCGAGCCTGTCCGCAACACTCAAGATGACACCGGCTTCGTTTGATGGCAAGGCGTCGCCCGCGAACCGCGGCATGTAGTGCTCGTGAATGGCCGAAGCTACGGGGGCTTTCTCCCCGGATGCGAGCGCATATTCGCGCCCCATCACGCCCTGAAGCTCTGTGAACTCCTTCCCGTCCTTCACCATCTCGGTGACGAGATCTGCCTTCGACAGACGGGCTGCACGGACGGCCGTGTCGGTCTCGGGCGAGTTGAGCCGGTCGCCGATCGTACGCGCGAGCTTCTCGAGGCGCTCCGTCTTCTCGTAGAGCGAACCGAGGCCTTCAAGCCAGACGACATTTCTGAGACTGTCCACCTTATCTTCGAAGTTCGTGCGTGTGTCCTCGTGCCAGTAGAACGCTGCGTCGTCGAGCCGTGAGACGAGCACGCGTTCGTTGCCCTCGCGCACCGCGTCGTGGCTCTCGGATGGGACGTTCGCGACGCAGAGGAAGTTCGGGAGCAGCCTGCCCGCGTCGTCCTCCACGGCGAAGTAGCGCTGATGACTCTTCATCGCCACAACGATGACGTCGCGCGGGAGCTCGAGGAAGCGCTCAGCGAAGCGGCCGGCGAACACGGTAGGGTACTCGACGAGGTACGTGACCTCGTCGAGGAGCGATTCGTTCACGACGAGCTTCCCTCCGCATTCTCCGGCGACGCGATTGGTCTCCTCGAGGATGCGCACGCGGCGCTCGGCCGGATCCGCGAGAACGTAGTTCTTCTCGAGCACGGAGAGATAGTCGTCGACGCCCGTTACCGCGTGCGGCCCGGGCGACCAGTTTCTGTGCCCGCGTGTTCTGTTGCCGGCCTTGACGCCCGCGAACTCCATGTCGAGCACCTCGCCGCCGAGGAGCGCGACGATCCAGCGCACCGGACGCGCGAACCTCTGTTCGGGTCCCCATCGCATGGTCTTCGGAAAGCTCAGCGATGCGGCGGCGGCGCGCAGGATCCCGGGCAGGACGTCGGACGACGCGCGCCCTTTGTCAACGACGCGCACGTGTACGTATTCGCCCTTGCCGGTATCGCGTACCTCGAGGTCCTCGAGGGCGACGCCCTGGGACTTCGCAAACCCCAGCCCCGCCTTCGTCGGAGCGCCCTCCTCGTCGAACGCGACCTTCGCCGGCGGACCGACGACCTCGCGCTCAAGGTCCTCCTGCATGTCCGCGATGTCGGCGATCGCGATGGCGAGGCGCCGGGGAGTCATGAACGTCCTGACATCACCGTGCTCAAGCCGCGCAGCCCTCAGGCCCTCGGTGACGGCGGCGCGAAGCTGTTCGATGGCCGGTGGCACGTACGAAGCCGGGATCTCCTCGGCTCCGATTTCGAAGAGCAGTTCCTTCCCCATCACGCACCCCCTCCGCTCTCGGTCCCGGTGTCGCCGAGCAGGCGCGCCCGCTCGACCTCCGGCAGGAGCGGGTACCCGAGCTCCTTGCGCTGGTTGATGCAGAGTATCGCCGCTCTGCGGGCGAGCTTTCTGACGCGGGCGATGTACCCGGTCCGCTCGGACACGCTGATGGCGCCGCGCGCATCGAGCACGTTGAAGGTGTGCGAGCACTTGA
>CAZNHF010000049.1:0-15222 GCA_964572375.1 uncultured bacterium
ACACGGGCATCCTCGTCGGCACGGTCCGACGCACCGGCGAGGTCATCGGCAAGGGACTTCATAACTCCGCGGTGCTCATGCGCGCCGGACGGATCGTCGCGGCTGTCCACAAGACGCTGCTTCCGACATATGACGTCTTCGACGAAGCGCGCTACTTCGATGCGGCTCCGACCGGTGGCGTCGTCGAGTTCAACGGCCATCGTCTCGGCATCACTATCTGCGAGGACGCGTGGAACGACCCCTCGCTCTGGCGCACGAGCATCTATGGCGATGATCCGGTCGCAGCGCTCGCCGCTCAGGGCGCCTCCGTCATCATCAATCTCTCAGCATCTCCGTTCTATGCCGGCAAGGACGAAGTCCGCTATCGACTCATGTCGGGCCACGCCGGGCGTCACGGTTGTCCGGTCGTGCTCGTCAACCAGGTCGGCGGCAATGATGAGCTCATCTTCGACGGGCGAAGCCTCTGCGTGCGGCCGGACGGAACGCTGGCCGCCTACCTCCCGGCCTTCGAGGAGTGCATCGAGGTCGTCGACATCGATGACCCCCGGGAGATCCCGCAGGGAGGCGCACGGAGCGCTTCGGGGGATGTCGTTCAGCGCGCTCCGGTCATCGTGTTCGAGCCCGACGAGCGGATCGCGTCCATCCACGACGCCCTCGTCCTCGGGCTCCGTGACTACGTCACGAAGTGCGGATTCAGCTCGGTGCTGATCGGACTCTCCGGTGGCATCGATTCGGCCGTGGTCTGCGCGCTCGCGGCAGAGGCCGTCGGACCGGCCAATGTGTTGGGCGTCACGATGCCCTCTCCGTACTCGTCGGAGGGCAGCATTGAAGACTCCCGGGCTCTCGCCCATAACCTCGGCGCCCGCTTCGAGATGATCCCCATCGCCGACGCCCTTACGGCATACGGACGCATGCTCGTCGGACACGTCAAGAGCGGCGGAGTGACCCTCACCGAGGAGAACATCCAGGCGAGGGTCCGAGGGAACATCCTCATGGCGCTCTCGAACGAGACAGGCGCGCTGCTCCTGTCGACCGGAAACAAGAGCGAGGTGGCCGTCGGTTACTGCACGCTCTACGGCGACATGAGCGGCGGACTCGCGGTCATCGCCGACGTGCCCAAGACCATGGTCTACGAACTGGCACGGCACATCAACGGGACCCGGGAGATCATCCCCCGGTCGACGATCGACAAGCCGCCTTCTGCCGAGCTCCGGCCGGGGCAACTCGACCAGGACAGCCTCCCGCCGTACGATGTCCTCGATCGCATCCTCGATCTCTACGTCGATCAGGGGGCGTCACCGAAAGACATCGTGTCAAACGGTATCGAACGAGAGACGGTCGAATGGGTCGTCAGCGCCGTCAATCGTAACGAGTACAAGCGGCGACAGGCCGCGCCCGGACTTAAGGTGACCAGCAAGGCGTTCGGAACGGGACGGCGCATGCCTATCGCCGCGAAGTACGACCCGTGGAGCGAATAGAGATACGGTGAGTGTCGACTGCGCCGAGACTGCGGCCGCTGCCCGTGCGCCGCACAACGCGACGCTGACGCCGGAGGCATGACCTGAGGCGTCCACAACACCCCGCACCGAAGGGACGAATGCCGTGAGAGATGCAAGACTCGAGAAGTTCGCAAAGGTCCTCGTACACTACTGCTCCGCCGCGGAGAAGGGTGATATCATGCTGATCCGGGGCGAGCCCGTTGCGGCGCCGCTCCTGAGCGAGATCTATGCCGAGGCGCTCAGAGCCGGAGCGCATCCGCTTCTGCGCCTCACGCTCCCCGGCATGACCGAGACGTTCTACGGTCTCGCGAAGAAGCATCAGCTCGAGTTCCAGAACCCGATTTCTCAGTATGAGATCGAGAACGTCACGAAGCTCCTCACGATCCGCGCCACCGAGAACACAAAGGCTCTTTCGAACGCCGACCCCGCGACGCAGGCTCAGGCCAGGAAGGCACAGACGAAGTGGCTGACGACATTCCGCGACCGCGCCGCGACGGGAGACCTCGAGTGGTCGCTTACACAGTATCCGAGCAACGCCCACGCACAGGACGCCGAGATGTCACTCGAGGAATACGAGGACTTCGTGTTCCGCGCCTGCATGCTCCACAAGAAGGACCCCGTGGCCGCGTGGCGTTCCGTCCATCGCAAACAGGCGAAGATCTGCAAGCTCCTCAATGGACGGAAGACGCTCCGCATCGTCCGTGAGGGCACGGATATCAGCATGAGGCTCGACGGACGAACCTGGATCAACAGCGACGGGCGTACCAACATGCCTTCAGGAGAGGTCTTCACGGGCCCCGTCGAGGATTCCGTCGAGGGGACCATTGCCTACTCCTTCCCCGCCATATGGGGCGGGCGCGAGGTGCACGGCATAAGGCTCACGTTCAAGGAGGGCAAGGTCGTCAAGGCGACGGCCGACAAGGGCGAGGAGTTCCTTCACGCCACGCTCGATACCGACGAGGGAGCGCGATTCGTCGGCGAGGTCGCCATGGGCACGAACTACAATATCCAGAAGTTCACGAAGAACATCCTGTTCGACGAGAAGATCGGCGGAACCGTCCACATCGCGGTCGGCGCCTCGTATCCGAAGTCCGGCGGCAAGAACGTCTCGAGCGTGCACTGGGATATGATCACCGACATGCGTGACGGTGGCCGAATCTACGCGGACGGCAAGGTCATCTACAAGGACGGCCAGTTCATTCTGGACTAGCGGTGCCGGCTGCTCCCGCAGCTCCACCGCGATCATGGATTAGACAGGAAGATACCGGGCGAGCGCGGCTAGCCCCGAGCATCGCCACAAGGGCGACAGCACGAAACGGAGGACACTCGTGCGCGACGAGAGATACACGAAGCTGGCAGAGGTGCTGGTCAACTACTCGGTCGCCGTTGAGCGCGGACAGCTCGTCCAGATCAGCGGCCCCACGATCGCCGAACCACTCATGGCAGAGGTCTTCAGGGCCGCACTCAAGGCCGGCGGACACGTGTCGACGCGGCCGTACTTTGCGGGGCTCTCCGAGGTCTTCTACAGCACCGCGAAGAAACACCAGCTCACACACGTCAGCCCGCTCTCGAAGTACGAGACGGAGACGATTGATCGATTCATCACGGTCTGGGGCGACGAGAACACCAAGGCCCTCAGCAACGTGGATCCCGAGAAGCAGAAGCTCCGGAGCCGTTCGAACCGAGAGCTCTTCCACCGATTCCTCGAGCGTGAGTCCGCGGGAGAGATTAAGTGGGTTGGAACGCAGTTCCCCTGCAACGCATCCGCGCAGGACGCCGAGATGTCGCTCCGCGACTACGAGGACTTCGTGCTCAGCGCGTGTCTGGTCAACCTCAAAGACCCGATCGCCGCGTGGCGCAAGATTCACAACAAGCAGAAGCGGATCTGCAACCGCCTCAACAAGGTCAAGACGGTTCGCGTTGTTGCGAAGAATACGGACCTCCGGATGAATGTGGCCGGTCGGAAGTGGATCAATTGCGATGGCCAGGCGAACATGCCCGACGGCGAGATCTTCACGGGGCCGATCGAGGATTCGGTCGAGGGGAAGATCGCCTTCTCCTTCCCCGCGTGCTATGCCGGACGCGAGGTGCACGGCGTCAGGCTCACGTTCAAGAAGGGCAAGGTCGTCAAGGCTGCCGCCGACAAGGGCGAGGACTTCCTGCATGCGATGCTTGACACCGATGAGGGCGCACGCCGCATTGGCGAGTTCGCCATCGGGACGAACTACAATATCCAGAAGTTTACGAAGAACACTCTCTTCGACGAGAAGATCGGAGGGACGATCCACATGGCGCTTGGCGCCTCCCTCCCGGAGTCCGGCGGCGTCAACGAGTCCGGAATCCACTGGGATATCGTCAACGATCTCCGCAGCGGTGGCACGATCTACGCCGACGGCAAGGTCATTCACAAGGACGGCAAGTTCGTCCTGAAGTAGACACCGGCACCCAAAAAGGGAGATACATAGCACTCATGGCAATTGACTTGGCACAGGTCTTCAGTGTGGAGCGCAGTATGGTGTGGCTCACGACGAATGGCATTCGGATCCTCGGGATCGTCGTGGGAGCGTTCGTCATCACAGGCCTCACGTCCTTCGTGAGCCACCGCACAGAACGTCTGTTTGACGACGACGACCCGGACACGCTGAGCGAGCGCGAGAAGCGCGCGGCGACGCTCGGGAAGGTCCTTCGCAACGTCGTCTGCGTCGTCGTCTCGATCGTGGCGCTCTTGATGATCCTCCGCGAACTCGGTCTCGACATCGCGCCTCTTCTGACGGGCGTCGGCATCGCGGGCATCGCCGTCGGGTTCGGTGCGCAGTCCATCGTGAAGGACTTCCTTGCCGGTATCTTCATCCTCATCGAGGACCAGTTCGACGTCGGCGACGTGATCAACGCCGCGGACAGATCGGGCCTCGTGGAAAAGATCACGCTCAGGACCACGACGCTTCGCGACCTCGAAGGGAAGGTCCACGTCATCCCCAATGGACAGATCACAGTCGTGACGAACATGACCAAGAAGTGGTCCCGCTTCGTCATCGACATCGGGGTCGCATACAAAGAGGACGTCGACCGGGTCATGGGCGTGCTCCAGGAGGTCGGCGACGAAATGGCCGCGGACAGCGAGTACAGGAGCCAGATCCTCGAGCCACTGGACGTCCTCGGCGTGCAGAGCTTCTCAGACTCCGCCGTTGATATTCGCGTGATGTTCACAACTGTCCCGCTCAAGCAGTGGGGCGTCGGGCGAGAGTTCCGGCGTCGGGTCAAGAAGGCGTTCGATCAGAGGGGCATCGAGATCCCCTTCCCCCATCGCACGGTC
Organism: uncultured bacterium; assembly: GCA_964572375.1. Lineage (GTDB taxonomy): Bacteria > Joyebacterota > Joyebacteria > Joyebacterales > Joyebacteraceae > JAPEKQ01. Next base: position 4,813 of record CAZNHF010000049.1, read on the forward strand.
TATCTGGGCGAGGGCGGGGCCATGCACGGTCGCCTGCCTGTCGAGCTTGTGAAGACCGACTCGAACGCCGCCGTCAGGAGTACTGCGGATGCCGGCCCGGAGACCGTGAGGCACCCGGGAACCACGGGCAATATCGAGGAAGATGATGCGTAGGGCGCGACCCGGATCCGGACCAGGGCTTACAAGGACAGGAGAACCTACATGTTCAGCAACATCCTCGTCGCGGCTGACGGCTCCATGGCTTCCGACCACGCCGTCCGTTCCGCGGCTGAGTTCGCGCGGGCGTTCGGCGCAAAGCTGACCATCTGCCACGTCTTCCACATCCCCGAGCAGTACCGTGAAGACCTCGTCGGCCCGCTCCGCGACGCCATCCGCAAGGACGGAGAGGACATCCTCTCCCACGCGGCGACCGTCGCGTCGGAGTTCGCCGTGAACGCCGACTCGAGACTCCTATCGGAGGGACACCCGGCCGAAGCCATCCTCGCTCTCGCGAATGAGCTGGATGCAGGACTCATCGTTCTTGGGGCGCGAGGGAAGTCAACCGATGGCTCACGGGAGATCGGCTCGGTAGGGAGTGCGGTCGTCGCCGGCGCCAGGGCGTCCGTCATGGTCGTGAGAAGACCTGCTGTCTGAGCGGTGCGTCGGACGCGGCGCGGACTGGTGAGCATCTGCTGCTGGTCGGAATCCGGCGGGCAGGCTAGAGCAGGGTTGAAGCGATGGCGGTGAGCGACGAGAGGAACTCGTAGACCTCCTGCGTGTCGCGGACGAACAGCTCGGCGCCGGTCGGACGTGGTCTGCTGGCGACAAGGATGCCGACCGCTCCGGGGATATCGTCCTCATCGTCGTCGTCGTCGTCGTCGAACCATGGAATATCCGACTCGATCGTGTCGGCCCAGGCAGCCACAGCTTCGAAAGCGTCCTCGTCCGTCACGTCGTCCCCGACGTAGATGGCGAGGGCGCTCTCTACGTCAGCCTCCCGCAGGATGTGGATGAGCGCATCGCCCTTCCCCCACCCGGCCATTCTCGCCTCCACGATGTCGTCGCCGTAGAGAACCTCGAGCGTTGAGGCCGTGTCGATCCTCCGGACCGTCTTCGTGAACCGCTGGATCGCCTCGCTGGCGACGGCCGGCGCTGCGCGCGCCGTGTGCAGGACGAGTCCATAACCCCTGTTCTCGATCTCGACACCCTCAAGCGACTCGAGCGCAAGATGTGCCTCGAGTTCGGCGTGATGGAGCACGGCCGCGGCGGTCTCTCCCTCGACAGGGTGCTCGACGGGGCGTCCGGGCAGGCTGATCTCGAAACCGCGCTGTCCGATATAGCCGAGCGTGGGGATGCCGACGAGACGCCTGAGCTCCTCGACGGGACGCCCGCTGATGATGAACACGGAGAAGGATTCGACGTCGCCGAGCTGGGTCAGCCGGCGAAGCACCGAACTTTGCGGACGGAGCGGCTCACCACGCGGCCCGGACACGAGCGTGCCGTCGTAGTCCAGAAAGAGATAGACCCGGCTGGCAGCGCCAAGCGCGCGGGAGAGGAGATCGATCTCCTCGGTCACGTGCCGCGGATACTCCAGATCACTGACATCAACGACCATTGCGCTGCTCCAGAGCAAAACAAAACCGGGGCGGTGAGCCAGCGAATGCTAACACAAGGCTCCGCCGCCCCGGTAGTTCCAAGGAATCTACTTCAGAAGCACCATGCGCCTCTGGACGACATCGTCGCCGGCCTGGAGGCGATACATGTAGACACCGCTTGCCACGGTGCGACCATCGTCACTGGTGCCGTCCCAGACGACCGAACGGAAGCCGGCGTCCTGCTTCCCGTCCACGAGCGTGCGGACAAGCTTGCCGGCAACGTTGTAGATCTCCACCTTCACGTCTGCCGCCCGCGGCAGCCCGTAGTGGATGACCGTCGTCGGGTTGAACGGATTCGGAGCGTTCTGCTTGAGCGTGAAGAGCATCGGAACAATGGTGTCATCCACGCCGGTCTCCGGACCCGTGCTCGTGATCGAAATATCGTCCACGTACCAGCCCTCTTCCGTCACGGCTCCGTCGGAGACGAACCGGAAGCGAATCTGAATCGTCTCTCCCTCGTACGCGGTGAGGTCGAACGTCACCTCCTGCCATGCGATGCTGCCGGACCAGCAGGGCGTTCCCTCGGGGAGAGGATTCGCTGCGTTGTCGTTCTTCTCGTGGCTGTAGCCACCGACCGGAACGAACGTGGACCACGTCGCGCCGCCATCATCGCTGATCTCGACGAGCCCGCAGTCCCACGCCAGCGTCGAGCTCTCCTCTTCCGCCGCCATCCAGTGCCACATCGTCATCTCGCCATCGGCGCCGATGCAGAGCTCCTGGGTGTAGAGCGCGCCGTCCACCGAGTTCGCGTACGTCGCCGACCCGCTGCCGCCGAACTTCCAGCTGTGGCTCGACGTGTGGCTCCGGTAGGTATCGACGTGCCACTGGTCGGAGAATCCACCCGTAACCGAGTCGTGCGTCCACGCGCCCTCGCCGGCCTCGACGTCATCGGCAAAGTCGCCGCCCGAGGTGAGAACCGAGAACTGCGTACTTGTTGTGTAGCCCCAGTCGCCCGTGATGTCGAGGTCGAACGTCACCTCGCGGAATCCCGGGCAATCCGGAGTCAGCGTTGCCTGTAGACCAGTGAAGTCGCCCGTCGCGGACGGGTTCAGGAACGGCAGACCCGACGACCCATCCGTGATGACCACGTAGGGGTCGATCGAGGTGAGTACGGCGCTCAGGTTCGTCGCCATCGCGCTGCCGCCGTTCGTCATCGAAACGGTGATATCGAACGTCTCACCGGCCTCGAGGCAGCCGTTGCCGTTGCCCGGCGTGTCGTCGGACTCGTGGCTCGCGTAGGCAAGCGCCGGCGCTGAGACCTGGACCGAGAACCCGGAGAGCCAGCTCGCCTTGTCATCCGAAAGGATGTCGAGATCGAACGATACGACCTCGCCGTCCGGAGCGGTGGCGGATATGGCGACCGTGTAGTCGTCGCCCGACTGCGCGGTACCGGCGGCCGGAATGGAGCCGAACACCTCGTAGTCATCCGTGATGATGGCAAATCCGCTGGCCGTCGAGAGCGTGCCGCGGACGTTCGTCGCCGGGTCGGTTCCGACGTTCTCGAGCGTCACGGGAAGCTCGACCGTCTCGCCGGCATTGACGATCTGGTTGTCGTTACCGTTGCTCTCACCGCTCGTGTCGTCGTCTACCGTGTAGCTGTCGTAGACAACGAAGGGACCGGCCGCCGGGGCAACATCAAGACTGCCTTCGTACACGAGGTGGTCGTGCCCGAAGACCTTGATGTGCAGCGTGCCGGGAACCACCGGGTCGGGCGAAAGCGTAATCTGGCCAGCGCCGTTCGTGACGCCCGTCGCGTAGACGGAGTAGTCATCATAGTAGGCGGTCACGTCAGCACCGACGACCGGTGCGCGACTCGCGTCCGTCACGACCACGGCGACGTCGGGCTGACCGACGACCATGCCGCTCGGATGCGAGACATTGAGCGAGACCGGGGAACCCGTCCACAGATGCATGGCCGGATCGCCGAACAGGTTGAGTTCGTAGAAGCACCAGCGGTTGGCGCCGTAGCTGATGGCCCAGATGACGTCCACGCGCGAGTCGTCGTTTACCTCGCCGACCGGGTGGATGCCCTCGCCTGTCATGGCGTCGATGAACTCGCGATGGAAGTACTGCGAGGACCCATTGGTCCCGCCCGGGTCTCCCCAACCATAGCGCGAGTCCATGACAACGGCGACAGCGCCGTCGTCATCGACCGTGAACTCCTCGGCGAAGCAGTCTCCCACATAGACGCCGGGCGACGTGTCGCGGTTGTCGAATGCGCCGCAGTAGCAGCCCTGCGAGTAGACGAAGTTGTAGCTGTGAACCGTTCCATCGTTGTCAAACGACGGAACGTCGGAGGTCGTCATCTTCATCGCGTAGGTCGTGTTGCAGTGACCGAGGTGATTGACGATGTTCAGACCGCTCTCCATGGCCGTGATGAGCTGCGTCTTCGTCCACGTCCCGTTCATGTCGTACATCGTGCCGGTGTTCATCGTCCCCGGCATACCGACCGTGGTATAGCCGTTGGCCGACGAACCGTACCGGACCTCGTTCATGTACGTTCCGCCGTAGGTCAGCGGACTCGACCAGAGGAGCTCGCCGACCATGAGCGCCTCATCCGATTCAGAGACGACCGGGGAGTTGATGTACCGTGTGACCTTCGTCACGAAGTTCTGGACGTCGGAGACCGTGCTCACACAGGCGCGGCCGACTGCGACCTCCGGGTAGAGATCGTCCTCGCCCGGCTCACCCCAGTAGCTGTCATTGTCGGTGTTCCACGTTCCGTCCAGCGCGCCGTAGTAGAGGTCGGCTGGAATGTCGGCGTCGCTCTCACCGTAGTCGGTATTCGAGTAGAGACCGCGGTGCTGGACGCCGTTGGCGTCGCGAGCGTCGCCGACGAGCAGTACGTAGTCGACGTCCCACGTGTTGTAGGCGTCAATGATGAAGTTGCGGATCTGCTCGGCCTCATCCGTGCCGCCGTAGTTCAGCGCGATCCAGTTCGTCAGGAAGATGCCGGCCTTGTGACCCATCGTCGTCTCGTAGTCGACGAAGTCGCCAAGGTAGCCATCCCAGCTGTCCGTCGTGACGATGAGGTAGCTGTAGTCGAGCCCCGCATCGAGCGAGCGCGACACCGGAGCGGAGCGGTTGATCGACTGATACGCGGCCGCGTCGAACGGATTGTCGACCATGTGACCAAGGCGCGCGATCGTGGCCTCGTCCTGGCGGATCCGCTCGACGACCGTGCGGCCCTGATCGGGGTCCGGGGCCGTCGTCACGACGACCTCCATGCTCGCATAGTAAGCGAGACGACCATCGACGGGCTGATACTCGACCGGGTGGAGCGCGGAGGTGGCGATGCCGTATCCGCGGAACGTCCCGACCGTCGGGTCGTCAATCATCCTGTCCGGGTAGCTCCCACGGATGTTGTAGATCGCGGGATCGGGACCGAAGGTCTCGTACGGACCTTCGAAACTCAGCGGGTACTGCGCCTGACCCGGCTCGACGGTGTAGCCGTCTCCGAGAACGATGAGCTCTCCGGGAATGACCGAGATATCGGCCACGACCTCGCCCGGCGGGAGCAGGATTCTTGCCGCGACCATCGGCAGGACGGGGGCTCCGGGAGCGCCGTGATGCCACGCGCCATCCATCAGGATGCGGTAATAGCCGTCGACGAGCTTCACCGTTGGCTCGGCGAACTCGTAGCGCTGCGTGACAACGCCCGCCAGGGCGGTGCCGGCAATGAGAAGGACCGCGAAAACGGCGACCGCCATCAGCGGTGTCCTTCGATCCAGAGCCAGAGCCATCTTGCCCTCCTTCGACGGTCGAGCTCCTGTGCCCACAGAAGGCTCACCGCCAGCTGAACCAGGGGTCCCCCCCATTGTGTGATGCATACAAATATCCGTGAGCCAGACCGGGTCACCCGTCCTGGCCGAGTGGCACTGTGCGGCGGTTCCGCCTACCGGGTGGAACCGCCGTAACCTATGGCAGATTATACCAGTTAGCAAGGATGTGTTCAATGTGAATCACCCTTCCATGGTACAATCCGAGCCTCGAGGATGTCATCGGAGTGATGTGAACTGACGCTCACAACCTCTGACGCCCCCGCGTCTTGTCCGGCGATTACCGAGAGGAATGAATGAGATTCGGTATCCATGTTCCGAAGCAGCGAACGCTGACCGCGACCGCCGAGTACGCACGCGACATCGGCTGCGAGACGATGCAGATCTTCTCGGGCAACCCCATGACGTGGCTCCCGGGACTTCTGGACGCGGATGACCGGGATGGATTCGTGGCGGTCACACGGGATGCGGGGATCTCTCCCGTGCTGGTCCACACCCCCTACGTCATCAATATTGCCGGCCCGGATCCCGAACTCAAGCGCCGTTCGACCCGCGCTCTCGTCGATGCGCTCGAGCGCGCGGCCGATCTTGCCTCCGGACCCGTCGTCGTCCACGCCGGCAACCACAAGGAGGCCGGACTCGCGGCGGGCATCAAGAACGCTCACACGATGATCGCGGCTGCTCTCGATCAGGCTCGTGGCGAAGCCCGGCTCGCCATCGAGAACGGCGCCGGGATGGGAACCGCCATCGGTATTACGCTCCAGGAGCTCGGCGAGATCGTCAAGCCGTTCCCTGCGGATCGTGTCGGCGTTCTGCTCGACACCGCACATCTATGGGCGATGGGATACGACATGCGACAGGCGGAGGAGGTCGAACGCCTGGCTGACGACACCGAGCGCGGTCCCGGTCTCGACAGGCTCTTCGCGCTCCACGCGAACGACTCGCTCAAGGAGCTTGGCGCCCGCCGCGACCAGCATGCGATGTGGTCAGAGGGTGTGATGGGGTTCGGAGCGCTCCGCAATCTCATCAAGTCGCCGCGTCTCGGCGACACTCCATCCGTCTTCGAGGTTCCCGGGGAGACGGCGGAATTCGACAGACAGCGCCTCGCGTCCATGCGCCGCCGCGACGCTCGATATGGAACCCGGGCGCGCGCCCGCGCCTAACTCACCGGACTGCCATCCGCGACCTCTCGCGGTCGACGGGGTAGGGAAATCCGTCCTTCAACCCTTGCGCCGTATGGTGTGTCAAAACCCATGACTCGCCCAAGAAGCCCGCGCCCTGCGTCGTCCCCCCACGCCTCCGTCAGGTGGCAGGGAGGATGGCGGAGTCGCCCTCCCTCGTGGGTCGCGGACTCCAACGCCAACATGAACGACACAAGCAGCTGTGCCGCGGGGCGGGTGTCGGCAACCCCTCCACGGGGGCTCAGCCGGTCGGCCAAAATGACCCCTGGCCCTCACTTGCCGGCGCGTCCGCGCCCGGTCCGCGGCCAGCGATGACTGAATACCTGAATTCCCCAGGGGGCGGGGATTGGCCAATAGCCCCCCTCTAGCCAGGTGGTGGGTCACCGAATCGGCCGGTGGCCCACCGCTGTTGTATTTCACCCCCGATCACAGCCGGGCGTGTTCGCGAGCTGGTTGGCCGGCGCTCCTGGGCGCCTCATATTCCTGCCAGGCCGACAGCTTCTGTGTCCGCTTCTTGCCCACGCCACGGCGCTTTTCCTTGCATTGAGTACCTCTCATCCGGTACAATTTTCATGTCTCTTAAGGCTATGAAAGTCCTTGCCCCGTCGGCTGGACCGCGACCAGACGAGACCCTGTCTTGTGTCGTCCATGGCTCTGCGTTTCCGGCGACAGCGATCGTGGCCGGCGTCGTCCATCCGATGACGCCGGCCAACGCTATCCGGCACACATGCCTTCGGGAGGTTCTATGTCCACGCCACTCAAGCAGGGAGACAAGGCACCGACGTTCAAGGCCCATACCGCTGACGGGGCCACCCTCTCGCGAAAGGACATGGCGAAGAAGCCGTACGTCATGTACTTCTATCCGCGCGACAACACGCCCGGATGCACGCGCGAGGCGCAGTCATTCCGCGATGCGATGCCGGAGTTCGGGGAGCGCGGTGTGACGGTGCTTGGCGTCAGCACGAACAGCGTGAGCTCGCATGAACGTTTCGCCGCGAACCACGAGCTCCCGTTCGCCCTGCTCGCCGACACCGACGGGAAGATCGCGTCGGCGTACGGCGTGCTCAAGCCGGCGGGCAAGTCCGCGGAGCGCGTCACATTCCTGATCGACGCAAAGGGCGTCATCCGGAAGGTGTGGCCCAAGGTGACCGTGATCGGCCACGCCCGGGATGTCCTCGACACGATCGACCAACTCGGACTGTAGCCTCGAGCGCGGCGGACCGACGTGCCGCGCCTGAAACATCGTGATCGGAATCGGCGATTCCAGGACGCGAGGACCATGAGCAGACTACCGGCAATGAAGATCGCGGAACCGGACGGTGGCGACGTCAAGCTCGTCATCCGGCAGGCGCGCGCGTCCGACCGTGACGCCATCATCGAGATGTCGAAACACATATGGGGCGGACTCGACTACCTGCCGCACGCGTGGGACAAGTGGCTCGAGGACCCGAACGGGGGGCTCCTCACCGTCGTGCTCGACGGTGAACCTGTCGGCGTGTCAAAGGTCACACTGCTCTCCCCGGGCGAGGTCTGGCTCGAAGGGCTCAGACTCCATCCGAAGCTGCACGGGCGCGGACTCACGAAGCAAATCAACCGCGTTTCCTTCCGCGCGGCGATGAAGCACGACCCGAAGAGCATCCGTTACGCAACCGGCGTCGGCAACGCGGCGTCCAGGCATCTCGGCGAGATCCGCGGGTTCTGGCTCGCTGCACGGACGCATTGGATATGGGGGAAGAGCCTCCGCACGGGCAGCCTGGCCGGACGGCTCGCTTCGTTCGGCGAACTCGACGACGTTCTCGGGTTCGTCCGGGGCACCGACTGTTATCGCGACACGAGCGGACTTCTGGGAGTCGACTGGAAGTTCCTGGAACTCAAACGCGAGCGTGTCCGGCGGCTTGTCGATGCGGGACGCGTGCTCATCCTCCCCCGCCAGGGCAAGATCCGCGCCGCGGCCATCTACGAGAAGAACACCATGGACGGCGAGATCTGTCTGGGGTTCGTCGACGGGCCGGACAACGACGTGCAGGCTCTCGCCCGGGACGTACTGCTGATCGCCGGCCGAGGTGGCCTCAAGGAGGTGAGCGCGATGCTGCCGGTCGGGCGCATCTCGGACCTCGTGTTCGAAGCCGGCTACAACCTGATCGAACCCGCGAAGGCTGTGGCCTACGAACTCGGGGCACGGGGAGAACAGGGGCTCGGCGAACCCTTCGCGGAGACGCTTGCGCGGACTCTCCATGCACACGAGGCGGAGGCCGCTGAGCTGCTCACAGACCTGTTGATCAGGAACGCTCCGACCTCCCTTTCACGTGTGAACGTACAGGACTTCGTCTACCGCAACATCCTCCCGGACGCCACGCGCAACGTGTTCGGGCAGCTCGAAGGCGTCACGGTTCGACTCAAGCGGTGGGATCTCAGGAACATCGCGAGGTCGATCGTCGACCATCTGATCGAGGAGCACGGGATGGGCGGCGATTTTGTGCGGTTCGGCAGATCGAGCGTCACGTTCATCTACGCGGGCAGACCGGTCGTTCGACTCAGCTTCCGGGCGACGAGCTTCGACGTCATACTCGGTCCCGGGTTCGGGCCGTGTTTCAGCGAGACAATCCGGTTTTCGGCTGAGCGCGTCACGTTCGACAGGAAGCGCCGCGACCGCGCGACCGGGCGCTATGAAGGAGTCACTCTTCGCGTGACGGACCATAAGCACAAACGGTCCGCTAGACGCGCGATAGACGTAATGATGCGCTGCGCGCGGAAGCATGCTCAGCGGGAAGCGCGAGGGCGGTAGAGCTGCTGTGTTTCAGTACGGAACCGTCGTCCGCAACGAACGCAATGGCAAGAGGGGCGCCCATGGGGGCGCCCCTCTTGTTGATTCAGCATCGAACCGGCCGGCTACTTCTTCTTGCGCGCGACCGTCTTCTTCTTCGCCTTCGGCTTCGACTTAGCCTTCGTGGCGACCTTCTTCTTCGCCACCGGCTTCGACTTAGCCTTTGTGGCGACCGTCTTCTTCTTCGCCTTCGGCTTCGACTTAGCCTTTGTGGCGACCTTCTTCTTCGCCTTCGGCTTGGCCTTGGCCTTTGTGGCGACCTTCTTCTTCGCCGCCGGCTTCGTGGCGGCCGTCGCCGGCTTCGGAGTCGCAGCGGCCATCTTCTTCATCTTGAGATCATAGAGCCGCTTCGCCTCGACGACGATGTGTTCGGCGGAGACCTCGAACTCCTTGACGAGCTCCCACGGCGCTCCGGACTCGCCGAAGCGGTCCTTGACGCCGATCATGCCGACGATCACGGGCTTGCCGTAGACCTTCGCGCTCCCGGCGATAGCGGCGGCGACCTTGTTGCCGAATCCGCCGATCTGATGCTCCTCCGCCGTCACGACGACGCCGGTGTCGGCGGCGGCCTTGATGACGGCAGTCGTATCCAGCGGCTTGACCGTGTGCACGTTGAGCACGCGGGTCTCAATACCGTACTCGGCCTTCAGCATCCACGCCGCGCGCATCGCCTCAGGCACGGACGGTCCGCACGCAATGATGGAGATGTCCTCGTTCTCGTTCTTGTACTTCGAGGCGAGTGTGTGCTCGAACGCGTCCTTGAACTTCGGCTGCGTCTTGCGGAAGCGGATGACGTTTGCCTTGCCGAACGCATACGGCGTCTTCATGTCGGTGACGACCGGAGTTGCCTCGCGCGCGAAGCGCACGTACTTCGGACCCTTCACTTTGAAAAGCAGGTGCTCGCTGGCGCGCTTCGTCTCGATCGAATCACACGGCACCTCGACACTCATGTTCGGGATGCCGCACATCTGGAAGAGCTCCTCGAGCGCCTG
>CAZNHF010000050.1:0-15179 GCA_964572375.1 uncultured bacterium
GGAATGCCGGAACCCGGTCTCGGAGCGGCCGAAGCGCCACGCGTGCCCGGAGATGACGAAAGGCCCACAGATGTGGGCCTCTCGTCATCTTCTTCTTCGGCTGTTTCCTCCCCCTCACGGGGACACGCTAGCGGATCAGAACCATCTTCCGCGTTTCGCTCCACTCGCCGATCTCCACGCGGCAGAAGTAGACGCCCGCGGGGAGGCGACGACCGGACTCGTCGCGTGCATCCCATTCGGCTTCGTACTCACCGCCGTCGCTGGACCGATCGGCCAGCGTTCTCACCAGTCGCCCTCGGATGTCGTACAGACGGATGCTCGTCGCGCTTCCGCCGGTCGGCACCGTGTAGCGGATGCTGGTCTCGGAAGTGAACGGGTTTGGTCGAATGAGCGAGACCGACGTGACGAAGATCTCGTCTTCGACACCGGTCTGCTCGATCGTGACGTTCACCGTGTCGCTGGCGACGCTCGAGAGCGTCCCCGCATCGACGGCGAACATGCGGTAGAAGTATGTGCCGGCCGGGAGTCCCGTCTGCGTTGTCGACGTTCCCGCGAGGACCTCCGTCACGGTCAACGCGCCGAACACATCGCTCGTGTCGCGCTCGAGCACATAGTGGTCGAGATCGGCTTCGGGATTGGAGTCCCAGCTGACATCCACCTCACCATCTCCGACGCCAGGAACCGCCACAAGGCCGGTGGGACTGGATGGTGCGATGTTCAGAGCCACGGCGGTGTCGGCAGCACTCGGAGCGCTCACGCCCGCGTTCGCGTCGATGGCGAGCACCCGGTAGTGGTAGAGCTGCCCCGGTATCAGACCCGCGTCGAGATACGACTCGGTGTAGACGTCCATCTCGAACGGCGAGCCGAACGCCGGGTCCGTGTCGCGCTGGAGCGTGTAGCGGTCGAAGTCCGGCTCTGCGTTGGCGTCCCACGTGGCCGTGACCTCGCCCTCGCCAGGTCCGCTCATGGCAACGAGGCCGGTCGGCGAGTCGGGCGGTGCATCGTAGGGCATCGCCGAGTCCGGGTTGCTCGCGTCACTGACGTTCCCGCCGAAGTCCTCCGCAAACACACGATAGTGGTAGGTTATCCCGGTTGCCAGACCGGAGTCCGTGTGGAAGTTCACACTCTCCGTGACGACCGTCGGGCTCGTGAAGCCGGGGTCCGTGTCGCGCTCGAGAATGTAGTGGTCGAAGTCGTCGTTCCCCGAGGCATCCCACGTGACCTCGATGACGCCGTCGTCGACTCCCGGCTCGGCGAGGAGGTTCGTCAGAGCGTCGGGCGGAAGGTCTGCAGCCGGCGACGAGCAGACATCGCTCGCCGGGCTCTCGTTGTCGTTCAAGTCGACCGCGAACACACGGTAGAAGTTGACCTCGCCGGGCGTCATCCCCGTGTCTTCGTAGCTCTCCGTGTAGACGTCGAACGAGGACGCGCCTACGAATCCCGTGTCGAGGTCGCGCTCGAGGCGGTAGTGATCGAAATCGGCCTCGGGGCTTGCATCCCACGCTACATCGATGCCCCCCTCGGTCGCGGAGGGCTCGCAGTCGAGTCCGAGCGGCGCAGCCGGCGCGAGGTCCTGTGCATCGGCGCTCGCCGTGAGGCTCGGAGCACTCTCATTGCCGTTCGCGTCTACGGCGATCACCCGGTAGTAGTACGTGTCGCCCGGGACGAGACCCGAATCCGGGAAGACCGTCGCGGGTGTGTCGAACGGGTCGGAGCCGGGACCGAAGAACCCGTCGTCGTCCCGCTCGAGCCGATAGTGGTCGAAGTCGGACTCGGTGTTGGCACTCCAGCTGACGTCGATCTCGCCCTCATCCGTGCCCGTCGTCGCGGCGAGGCCGGTCGGGGCTGCCGGCGCGAGGTCCTGTGCATCGGCGCTCGCCGTGAGGCTCGGTGCGCTCTCGTTGCCGTTCGCATCAACGGCGATCAACCGGTAGTAGTACGTCTCGCCAGGGATGAGACCCGAGTCTGGGAAGAACGTCGCCGGCGTGTCGAACGGGTCGGAGCCGGGACCGAAGAACCCGTCGTCGTCCCGCTCGAGCCGATAGTGGTCGAAGTCGGACTCGGTGTTGGCACTCCAGCTGACGTCGATCTCGCCCTCATCCGTGCCCGTCACGGCAACGACCCCGGTTGGGATGGCCGGCGCCAGATCCGTCGCGACCGCGTACTGCGTGCCGGTCGCGCCGCTGGTGTTGCCGCCGTCATCGACCGCCGAGAGACGGTAGAAGTAGGTCTGTCCGGGAGTCAGACCCGAGTCGTCGTAGGAGGTCGAGTAGACGTTGAAGGTCACCGAACCGGTGAAGCCCGCGTTGTCCGCCCGCTCGAGCACGTAGTAGTCGAGGTCCGGCTCGGAGTTCGCGTTCCAGCTGACGTCGATCTCACCCTCGCCGGAGCCCGGGTCGGCATCGAGACCGGTCGGCGTGGCCGGAGGCGGGTCGCTCGCCGCGGCACCGTGGCTGGTGACGACGCTGAAGTCCTGGTCGGCCTCAGGCATCACCGTCGCGGTGACACGGACGGTCCACGTGCCGGTCGCGGGCGAGCTGATCTCGACCTGTTCGACGTTGTTCAAGTGATCCACACCCGTTGTGGCGTTGGCCGAGGGGCTGGACGGATTGAGGACCCACGGACGATAGATGCTGCCGCCGGGCGCCTCGAGCTCGAGATCGAGGTCGTTGACCAGCATGGTGCCGCCGGCGCCGTAGTCGCCCTCGTAGTCGTCCCAGGCCAGTGTCACCAGGAGACGGCCGCTCGTGACGTCGATGTCGTACTCCCATGTCTCGGTCGGGGAGAGCGTGTCCTCTTTGATCAGGTCGTACGCTCCGCCGTCAGCGCGGACGATGTCGACCGTATTCTGGATGTTGACGCGGCCGTAGCCGAACTGGAAGTCGGGACCGTTGTTTCCCTGGTCTTCGGCTCCCTGGATGAGGAGGGCCTTGACGGTCGATGGCCAGGGCTCGCCGCCGAAGAGGTCGACGTAGTCTTCCTCCAGAAGAGCGACGCAGCCCGAGACGGCGGGGGCGGAGTACGATGTGCCGCAGCCCGAGCTGGTGTAGTTGTTGTTGGTGTAGGTCGTCGTGATGCCCTCGTAGCTCTTGCAGCCGGGAGCCGCGACATCGGGCTTGAGGCGTCCATCGAGCGTCGGGCCCATGCTGCTGTAGTAGCTCAGGTCATCGTCGTCCGCATCGTTGCTGCCCACGACGATGGCATTCTTTGATGTCGAGCCCGGTCCGGGAATAGTCCCGTACGGGTAGTCGGGGATCGAGGAGGCGCAGCCCGTGCAATCGCCATCATTACCCGCGGAGAAAACGACCGTGAGCTTCTTCCCCTGGCTTCCGCGCACGAGCCTGTCGTAGTTCTGGCTCCAGTCATCGTACTCGCCGTAGTACTCGCAGTAGTCGGAGCACAACCCCCAGCCCCACGAGTTCTGCGAGAGGATGATGTCGTAGTTGGTGATGGCGTGGGCGTGCTCAGCATCCATGTTGGCGGCGTCATCCGGCCAGCTGTACGAGGCGATGTCGACCCCGGGCGCCACGCCGGCCCACTGACCGGCGTACCCGCCGTAGTTTGTGCTGCGCGTGCCGTCACCCGCCATGATGCCGCAGACCGCGGAGGGATGGCTTCCGATCGAGCAGCCGTCTCCGACCGTCAGACGGTCGTTGTAGTCGTCGTGGTTCGTCGCGGCCGAACCGTTGTCCCACATGCCCACGGTGAGGCCTGCGCCGCTCAGACCGTAAGGGGCGGCCTGCACCTCGTCGGCGTTGATGTTGGCGCGGATCTCATCGTTGTCCGTGGTCTTCTCCGGGCGGGGTCCCATGACGCGCTTGACGATGTTCTCACCGGCCAGATCAAGCGCATCGGTGTTGAGTTCGATGACGAACGCGCTGTCATCCATCCCCAGGATCCGTCCGTATCCGGAGAGCGCGTCCTCAGCGTTCTCGGCGCCCTCGTACACGAAGGCACGCACGATCGACTGCCCCGCGGCGCTTCTGGCGAGCTTATCGGCGGCATTGAGCTCAACCACGGCTCTCACGACCCCCGGCTCGAGCGAGCTGACGGCCCCGCCCTTCACATGGGCGGTCCAGGCGTAGTTGGGGAGGTAGTCGAGGAGCGTGATCCCGTTCCGGGCGAGCTCTTCGCGCTCCGCCTTGGTCGGGATCTCGAAGAACTGGACGACGAGGTAGGAGTCCTGGTCCCTCGCGATCTTCATCTCGGCCGGGACGTAGCTGCGGTCGGCGAGGACAAGCTCGTATCGCTCGGCGGCCAGGGCAGGCATCGCCACAAGCATGAGAGCGATGGCGGCCAAGAGGAGCCTGGCGGGCAGGGGGGCGATCCTGGGCATCGGTGACCTCCGTGGCTCCGATACGCCGGTGCGAAGGAATCACCGGACCGGAGCGGACAAGGACGGTGTTCACGCGGTTGGTTCTATCGCGGGTGGAGATGGGCCTCGACACGACGACGCATTTCCATCGTGTTCGCTCCCTTATCTGCCTTATTATATCACAGATATGAGCATGCCGTCAATGATATGGCTGAATGGGTGTTCATATGGACTGTGCTGGGGGCCTACGCAACGGGGCCCCCCGTGAAGGAAGCCCCATTGCTCGTCCGTTTGTGCTGTGGGTTGTTGTGCTAGTCGCGGACGTGGTGCTAGCGGTCTCTCGGTGGGTCCTCTATCTCGCGGTGGCCGATCCCCATGTCGTCCGATGCGCCGAACGCCGCGGGACTCACGTACTTCCCACGTTCGGCGAACGGCTTCTCGGCTTCGACCGTCAGCGGGTCTGCGAGCGCCGCGCGATCCCTGCGGACACCGGTGACGAGCCAGCAGACCTTCATTCCCGGCTCGCCGCCCGCGATCGTGAACTCACCGCCTGATAGTTCACTTTCGATATGGAGGTTCGGGGCCGCTGCGCCGATCGCGGTCAGCTGGTAACGCGCATCCATGTTGAGCGCCTCGAACCAGTCGGGCATCTCGATCACGGCACGGCCCTCCGCATCGAGCAGTGCAGTACCGTCCGTCACGGTCTTCATCTCCGGACTCGCCACGTAGGCGTGCCGCAGATAGGCGTTCTCAGGGTCGCTCGGATGATCGATCTCGAAGCCGCTCTTGGCCGACGTGATCGCGCCCGTGGAGTGGACGTCGCCATCGAAGTAGCCGGCCCAATCCGCCGTGCCATAGTCGGCAGTACCATACACGCCGTAGTTCGTCCCGGACCCGTTCGCGATGCCATAGACTCCCGTCGAGGCGGATGAGTTTCCGGCGCCCGCCTGGCCGAAGACGCCGTAGACGGACCCGGCGTCGCTCGACATCACTCGTCCCTCCACGCCCGTGTTGCCGCCCCAGAATGATCCCCCCGTGCCGTAGCCGTCCGACTCCGAGGCATCGCCGTAGACTCCGCAGGCATCCCAGTTGTCGATGGCGGTGCACTTCCCGACAACTGCCCCGCTCTCAAGCCAGCCGGCGCCGCTCGTCTCGGAGTATATGCCAACGGTCCGGTTCGTCTCCGACCAGATTCCACCAAGAGTGTTCAGACCGCCGTAACCGTCGATGTAGAAGAGCGTCGTGTCGCCACGCCCGTCATCGACGTCGATCTCGAAGAAGTTGAAGCTCCCAGAGGTCCCAGGCGACCTGAGATAGAGCAGTGGTTCCTGGAATCCGCCAACAGTGCGCTCGACATGGAGAACCGGAGCATCGACGCCTGAGGATGTGTTGACGAGCTTCGCCGTAGGCAGGCCTCCCGCGTTCTCCACCCGGAGCTTGGCATCGGAGGTCGTCGTACCAAGCGAGAGTCTGCCTGATGTCTCGAGCAGCGCGGAGTTGCCGATGTCGGTCGTGGATGCGAAGACCGAGATGTAGCCTGCGTCACCACTGCCGCCGATGCCGCCGCCACCGCCGCCATCAACGTCACCGGCCCGTATCGCGGTCGGTGCGCTCGCGAGCTTCATCCTCGAATCAAGCGGCTCCCCGTTGATGGTCAGCTGGAGATAGTACGGGGGCGTCGCGAAGTCGGGGAGAGGTGACTCAATGGAGCCGAGTTCGATGTTGAACCAACCCTCGACGACGGGGATTCCGCCGTGCGTCTCGGGACCCCAGAGTCCGGTTCCGTCGACGGCTGAGTCGAAGAGCTGCGCGATGATCTCGACGGTGTCGTTGATGGGGTCGCCCGTGTCGACATCCGCGAGGAATCCCTGGTACCAGACGGTGCCGGGAACTGCTCTGTCCTCGTCGAGACGGACAGTCGAGGTCTCTGCGGGGTCCTTCGCTGAACTCGCGATGGCGACCACGAGAACCAGCAGCGAGACGAGAAGAACGTTCGCTCTACGTGCCATGGGCAACGCTCCTTAGGTTCGGGGAACCTCTGCCTTTGCCGGAATGACTCACATGCGTTGAAGACGGCTCAACTTAGGCGTGCAAACGGCCATCCGTCAAGGACTTCCTCTGCCGTTCTGTTCGCTCAAGGACGGCCTGGTGAACAGACAGGCGGGGCCGGAGCTCGGAGGAGTCGCAGCTCGCGCTCAAACGAAACGGGTGGCGCCGAAGCACCACCCGTGATCGTTCTGAATCACCTGGATCGGGAAGAGCCGAGCCGAGCAGAGCCGAGCAGAGCCGAGCAGAGCCGAGCCGAGCCGAGCCGAGCCGAGCCGAGCAGACCCCGTGATCCTATCTCAGCACGACCAGTTTCTCCGAGAGCATCTCAGTTTCCGAAGCGATGCGGATGAAGTAGACACCGCCCGGGACGCTGCGCCCGCTCGCATCCCTCGTATCCCATGTGAGCGATTGCACGCCGGGCTCGACCTCCGCGTCGAGAAGACCGGCCACGCGTCGGCCGCGAACATCGAACACATCCGCGACCACACGAGCCTTCGCACCGAGCGAGAACCTCATCGAAGCGCCCGCAGTTGCCGGGTTGGGGGTCGCAGGAGCGGCGAGCGTGAGGGATGCCACCGGGACATCACCCACGCCTGTGTCCGCGCTGATCGTCACGTCGGTCACGCTCATCGACGTGATGTTGAGGCTGACGTAGTAGGTTGCGACATCGCCGTCGACGATTGAGTGAGTGATCGTTCCCGTATCGACCTCGTAGGGCATCGATGCGGCCGGGACGTGGAACTTGATGCGCCCATGCTCGAAGTCCTCGGGCTGTCCGTTCGTGATCGTGGCTGTGATCTCGGTCTGGGTCCCGTCGTTCGCGGCATCGTAGTTGACGCGGAGGTTATAGCCGCTGCCACCGCCGGCATAGATGGAGGCAGATGGTGTGACGACGTTCTCCGATACACGAATGAGGCGCATCGTGCGGTTGTCATCGCAGACGCTCTTCGTCGCAAGGTCGAACGGTGTGGCGCCGGTGGCCCCCGAGTTCGAGTGGATGTGCCCGTAGAGCGAACCGTCCACGCCGAGGCTCCCGAGGTTGAGCTGGTTCTGGAAGTCCATGTGGTAGAAGAGCACCACGGCCTTGACCGGATGCACGAGGCTCAGGTCGTCGGCGAGCCACGCCATCTGTCGCGTCGTGAAGCTGTCGTCCCCGTAGGTCGATCTCCGCCAGTCGTCGTAGTTGTTGTAGGCCTCGATGCCGACGAAGTGCGCGTGGCCGTAGTCGAACGAGTAGTTCTGCGTG
This sequence comes from uncultured bacterium, assembly GCA_964572375.1. Classification (GTDB taxonomy): domain Bacteria; phylum Joyebacterota; class Joyebacteria; order Joyebacterales; family Joyebacteraceae; genus JAPEKQ01. The sequence goes on from CAZNHF010000050.1 coordinate 7,611, forward strand.
TAGATGGTCTCGCCCGGCGGCGGATCGTTCAGATAGCGCCAGCCGAAGAACCTCCACCATGTCTTGCGTGCGGTCCCATCGGGCGGTGGTGTGCTGTTCCAGCCGCCGACGTCGTGGTTGCCGGCCGTGAGGAAGAGCGGGACGTCGAACTCTCCAAGGATACGCTTCGCCCTTGTGAAGTAGCGCTTGTTGAGGAATTCCTCCAGCTCGCCCTCGTTGACCAGATCACCCGTGATGAGAACGAACGCGGGGTTGATGATGTTGATGTCGTTGATCACAGCCCGGATGTCGTCCATCTCGGTCGTGTCCGAGTCGGCGCCGCTGTCGTTGTAGAAGAGATGCGTGGGAAGGTGCGTGTCCGTGATGTGGACGAAGTAGTAGTCGTTCGCGAACGCGTCCTCGACCATCACCGAATGCTTCGTGACGTCGTCGATCCCTCCGTTGGCTTGAACATGGAGGTCGTAGAGTTCCTCGGGCGTTCCCGCCGGGATGGTCGCCGTCATGAACCAGCGTTCGTAGGAGGACTCGTATGAGACGTTCGTGAGCGGGAGCGAGTAGGAAAGACCACCGCGCTCGAGCGCTGCTGACCAGCCCGTCGCGCCTGACGATGCCTTCGCTTCGATAGTGAAGCTCTGGCCGTCGGCACGGACCACGGGTACGGATAGGATCGGTCGCATGACGACGGTGAGCGTGTCGCCGATCGCGCGTTCCTCCGCGTTGGCGGCGCCGGCCGCGATGATGAGGAGCAGGCACGCCGCCACCAGGACGGCAGGCCTGAGTGTGGTCCAGGGGATTCGCATCAAGTGCCTCCGGTCGGTTCGGAGAGGCCAGACATCGGGTTCGCGCGGCAAATGAGCATACAGACACTATTCTAACACGAATAGGGATGCTTGACGAGCGGGGTATTCTGTGGAATATCCGACTGGCCGTACACATGGTCTTCATCGGGCGCTCGCATACCGTCCTCGCGTGGACGAGTCCGGCCACTCAGGGTATACTCCCGGTCATGCAGATGCCAACGAACCTTTGAGGAGGTGCACGGATGAGTGAAGAGCGGCTACCGACACTTGGCAAGGTGACCCCCGAGTTCTTCGACCGAGTCATCTTCCCGCGGCTCGGGGCGAGCGATCCCGACGTTCTCATCGGTCCGCAGCACGGAGTCGATTTCGGCGCGATCACGATCGGCGACCAGGTGATCGTCCTCTCGACCGACCCGTTCTTCATCGCGCCCGCGCTCGGATGGGAGAGGGCTGCCTGGTTCGCACTCCACATCCTCGCGAGCGATGTGGCGGTCAGCGGCATTCCGCCCAGGTTCTTCGCGGTCGATCTTAACCTGCCGCCCGAGCTGCGCGAGTCCGAGCTGACGACCATCTGGCAGACGGTTCACGAGGAGGCCGAGAGGCTCGGCATCGCCGTTGTGTCGGGTCATACAGCGCGATACGCAGGATGCAGCTTTCCAATGGTAGGCGGTGCGACGGTCTTCGGCGTCGGCTCAAAGGACGAGCTGATCGATCCGCGCAAGGCGGAGGTCGGTGACCGCATCATCATCACGAAGGGCCCGGCCATCGAGGCGACCGGTCTCATGGCCGTCCAGTTCCCCGAGTTCATCGACGAACGCTACGGCAAGGAGTTCACTCAGAAGGCGCAGGACATGTTCTTCTCGATGTCGGTCGTCGAGGACGCGCGCATCTGCTCGGACGTCGGCGGCATGACGGCTATGCACGACGCGACCGAGTGCGGCATCTGGGGCGCCCTCTTCGAGATCGCCCGGGCGTCAGGGAAGGGTATGGTCATCAACAAGGCGGATATCGTTGCTGACGACGTCGCCCTCAAGGTCTGCGAACTCTTCGGCATGGAGCCGATGAGCTCCATCAGCGAGGGGACGCTTGTGGGGACGGTCCGTCCGGAGCGAGTCGCTGAAGTGCTGAAGGCCCTGGCTGACGCGGGGATCCCGGCATCGGATGTCGGCGAGCTCGTGCCCGTCGAGAAGGGCGTTCGCGTGGTCGAAGATGGCGTGGAGAGCGACCTTGTCCACCCCGGGACCGATCCGTTCTGGGGGACGTTCGAGGAGTATCTCGGCAAGCAGGCTGAGCGGGCATAGCAGACGCAGCGGGTATGGCAGGCTGAGCGGATATTCGAGTCACGCGGACCGGTGGCGCGGCAAGCGGGTGGAGCGCCCCAGGAGGACAGAGATGATGCAGACGATTCACCGGGACTTCGTGCGAGCCGCGGTCGTCGCGATTGCGATGATGCTGGCGGTGGCGGCGGTCGCGCAGGAGGCATACACGGACGTCCCCGAGATGCCGGGCGGTATCGACGGCGAGCGCATCCAGGCCCTCATCGACTTCATCAACGCAGGAGATCCGGAGCTTGTGCCGTCCTTCTTCGCCGAGCACGCTACAAGCGAGTTCTTCGAGATGGCCCCGCTCGAGATGCACCGCGACGTCTACATGGAGTTCGTTGGTGAGACCGGCGGGGTGGACTTCCACAGCATCCGGATCTATGACCCGCCCAGAGAAGGGCAGACGATCGTCATCCTCAAGGACCGGACGTACGGGGCGTGGAAGGGGTTCGCGCTTCACTTCACTGACGACGATGAGAGGCGCATCGCGGGGCTCCGCTTCACCAACGCGCGGACGCCGTCCGACGTCGAGGAACCGGCGCTCAGCGAGGCGGAGTGCATGGCGGAGATTGCTGCGTTCGTCGAAGGTCTTTGTGACCGAGACCTCCTCTCCGGCAGTGTCCTCGTTGCGCGCGGACGCGACATCCTCTACGACCGCGCGTGCGGTGAGGCGAGCAAGCGGTTCCACGTCGCGAACAACATGGACACGCGGTTCAATCTCGGTTCGATGAACAAGATGTTCACGGCGACGGCGGTCATGCAGCTCGTCGAGAGGGGAGAGCTCACGCTCGACGAGCCGATCAGCGCGTACGTCGATGGCAGTTGGCTTCCGCGTGAGATCACCGACCGCGTGACCATCCACCATCTTCTGTCGCATACGTCCGGACTGGGAAGTTACTTCAACGACACCTATGACATGAGCGCCAGGAAGCGTTTCCGCGTCGTCGATGATTTCAAGCCGCTGGTCCGGGGCGACACGCTCGCCTTCGAGCCGGGTGAGCAGTTCCAGTACAGCAACACGGGCATGCTGCTTCTCGGTGTCGTGATCGAGAGCGTGACGGGCGGCAGCTACTTCGACTACATCCGCGAGAACATCTACGGTCCCGCCGGAATGACGCGGACCGACTGCTATGAGATGGACACTCCGGCCGACAACCTCGCGATGGGATACTATCGCGACGCCGATAGCGAGTGGGGTTGGCGGAACAATCTCTATGAGCACGTCATCAAGGGCGGTCCGGCCGGTGGCGGCTTCTCGACCGCGCCCGACCTGCACCGGTTCGCCGTCGCGCTCGTGAGCGGTGAACTCGTCGGGCCCGAGTCGCTTGAGCAGATGTGGGTTGCGCAGTCCGAGGTGCCGTACGGCTACGGGTTCAGCATCGATGTTTCGACTGCCGGCAAGGTCGTCGGGCACGGAGGCGGTTTCATCGGTATCAACTCGAATCTCGATATCTTTCCCGAGAGCGGCTACATCTCCGTCGTGCTGGCGAACTACGACGGCGCGGCGGCGCCGGTCGACATGCGTATCCGTGAGCTCCTGGGGAGGATTCCCCGGGAGTAGCGGTGGGGCGAGTCGGCCCTGCGAAGGGAGTTCAGATGTTTGGTCTGGATGCAAACACGCTGACGCTCGGCGCTGCTATCTTCTTCGTTCGCATCGTGGACGTCAGCCTGGGTACGGTGAGGACCATCAGCACGGTTCAGGGTAGAAGGTCGATCGCGTTCGCGTTGGGGCTCGTAGAGGTGAGCCTCTGGCTCAGCGTGATGGCGGCCATCGTCCCTCGCGTGGCCGCGCGGCCGATCCTCGGCGCCTTCTACGCTTTCGGTTTCTCGACAGGCAACGTTGTCGGCATTCTCATCGAGCAGCGCATCGCACTCGGTCACGTGACGTTTCGCGTTCTCACCCGTATCAATCCCGATAAGATCGCGACGGAGATCCGGGACATGGGGTTCCCCGTGACGATCTTCGAGGGCTCCGGGCGCTCCGGGCCGGTCAAGGAACTCGTTCTCGTGTGCAAGCGGCGGCAGCTCCGGCGGATACTCGCTGTCGTGAGGAAGCACTCGCCGGAAGCCTTCTACGTCACCGAACCGGTCGGGATCGTCCGCACACCGCGGCGTCCGACGATGCAGCTGCCGACCGGGTGGCGCGCCATCCTCAAGAAGAAGTAGGGCACAGGTATTCGATTGGAGCAGAGGCTTGCGCGCCTAGAACCAGCGCTTGCGTTTGAAGAAGACGAGCATCCCCGCGAGTATGGTCAGCATCACGCCCCAGACCGCCGCATAGCCCCACCGCCATGCGAGTTCGGGCATATGCTGGAAGTTCATCCCGTAGACGCCCGCGACGAACGTGAGCGGAATGAACACCGTCGCGATGACGGTCAGGACCTTCATCACCTCGTTCATTCGATTGCTCACGCTCGAGAGGTAGAGGTCGAGGAGTCCGGAGAGCATGTCCCGGAGAGACTCGATCGTGTCGATGACCTGGATCGTGTGGTCGTAGACGTCACGGAGGTAGAGCATCGTGGCGCTCTCGATGAGCGCGGACTCGTTCTTCGAGAGCGCGCTGATGACCTCCCTGAGCGGCCATATGGCGCGGCGAACAAGGATCGTCTCGCGTTTGAGATTGTGGATCGCCCGCATGACCTCCTGCGACGGTTCGCGCGCCAGCTCATCCTCGATGAATTCGACCTGTTCTCCGATCGCCTCGAGCAGCGAGAAATATCCGTCGACCACCGCGTCAACGAGCGCGTACATCAGGTAGTCGGCGCCGGCCTTGCGGATGCGGCCGCGTCCGCCGCGGATCCGTTCTCTGATGCCGTCGAATACATCGCCGGGCCGCTCCTGGAATGAGAGCACGCAGCCCGGGCGCAGTACGAAGGATACCTGCTCGTCGATGAACTCACGGGTCTCCGGGTCGTAGCGCGGCATCTTCAGAACAATGTAGATGTAGTCCTCGAATTCCTCGAGCTTCGGTCGTTGGTGCGTGTTGGCGATGTCCTCGAGCGTCAGCGGGTGCAGCCCGAAGATCTCGCCGAAGCGCTCGATGATGCCGAGGTCCTGGACCCCGTCGACGTCGATCCAGGTCGCGGTCGCGGAGTCACGGTATGGCACGCAGTCGTCCGGCCCCTGCGCCGGTCGCTCCTCGAACGCGTCCTCGGAGTAGTCGATGACCGAGATATTCACGGGTCCTGCGGGCGCGGCGCCGTCATGGATGAGTTCGCCGGGCGGAAGTCCTCTCTTCAACTGGTGTTTGGGTACGAAGCGGATCGCCAAACCAACCTCCCATTCTTCCTGCGCTCCGTGGGAGCTCGGCCTGACAGCTGAACTCCGGATGCGAGCGACGGGTCATCTTCGCTGATGCTTGCAGGCTACATGGGAGGATGCTCCGACCACAAGTGCTATCCGCTCGACCGGCATCCCGATCCGGCCTATACTTGGGACATCAGGGGGGGGAGTCATGGCGAAGCTCGACAGACGTGGGCGTATTCTTGCATTTCAGCTGAAACCGGGCACCGTTCTGGCCGACAAGTTCACGGTTGTGTCGCGGCTGGGAGCCGGATGGGAGGGGGAGGTGTACCTCGTCCGGGAGCGCGGAACGGGGATCGAGCGCGCCGCGAAGTTCTTCTTTCCGCACCGCAACCCCTCGAACAGGGCGCTCAGGTACTACGCACAGAAGCTCCACCGTCTCAGGCATTGTCCTATTCTCATCCAGTACCATACCCGCGAATTGATGGAGTGGGCGGGGCGGAAGGTGCCGTTCCTTGTCTCGGAGTACGTTGAGGGGGAGATCCTCAGCAAATTCCTCAGACGTCAGCCGGGGAAACGGCTCGACGCCTTCCAGGCTCTCCACCTGCTCCACGAGCTGGCCTCCGGCATCGAGAGCATCCACCACCTGGGCGAGTATCACGGCGACCTCCACACGGAGAACATCATCGTGACCCGCGCCGGTCTCGGGTTCGACGTGAAGCTCGTAGACCTGTACCGATGGGGTGCGCCGCGCTGGACGAACATCCGCGACGACGTCTGCGACCTCATCCGGATATTCTACGATGTGACCGGCGGCCGGAAGCACTATGCGAACCAGCCTCCAGAGGTCAAGCAGATCTGCTGCGGCCTCAAGCGGTCGCTCATCCTCAAGAAGTTCCGCACCGCCGGCGAACTCAGAGAGCATCTCGAGACGCTGGAGTGGGAGTCGCGCTAGGAGGCTCCCTCGTTCTCACGGGATTCCCCGTCATCGTGCCTCAACGGCGCCGTTTGTGGTCGTCGTCCGCTCAACCTCCATGTGTCCTTCCGTGTCGAACCTTGCGAACCGTTGTCCATACAGCTGCTCAGAGAAAGCCGTGCCGCGTGGCGCCGGAACCCGCGCGGCAACGTTTCGGAACAGCACCCAGGAGACATGATGAACCGGACTGCTCAAGCGTTGCTTGCGGCCGCGCTCGTTTGCGCCGCCCTCCTTCTGCCGACCGTCAGCGGAGCCATCGAACGCGAGGAGAAGATCCCCCAGCGCGTCCCGCGGGTCGCGACCCCCTTCGTCATTGACGGCGTTCTCGACGAGGCCGCGTGGGACGATGCGCTCGTGATGGGCGTCAACAACGAGGTGCGCCCGGGCTACAACATCCCGGCGCCCGTCCAGACCGACATGCTGCTCGCCTACGACGACAACTACTTCTATGTCGGATGGAGAGCGTACGACCCCGACCCGTCACAGATCGTCGCCCACCTCTGCGACCACGACGGCATGTGGGACGACGAGTGGATCGTCATCGGCATTGATACGTACAACGACCAGCGCGGCGGGTACGAGTTCGCCTGCAACCCGCTCGGCATTCAGGGGGAGACCGCCAGCGGTGTCCACGGCGACGGGAACTCATGGGACGCCATCTGGGACTCGGCCGGCAAGATCCACGATTGGGGCTACAGCGTGGAGATGGCCATTCCGTTCAACGCCATCCGCTTCCAGAACGTTGAGGGTGATCAGATCTGGGGTGTCGACGCTGTCCGGAGCTGGCCGCGCGACGTCAGGTATCACATCAGCCTCTACCCGCGCAATCGCGACGACAACTGCTACCGCTGCCAGATGGACAAGCTCATCGGGTTCGAAGGAGCGACGCCGGGGCGCGACATCGAGATCACGCCCACCGTCTCCGCGATAGGAACGCAGGTTCGCGAGGACTTCCCCGACGGGGAGTTCGGTGACATGGATGACGAGTACGAGGCCGGTATCACCGGCAGCTGGGGCATCACCCCGAACCTGACGTTCTCCGCCGCGGTCAATCCCGACTTCTCGCAGGTCGAGGCGGACGCGTTCCAACTCGACGTCAACCGTCAGTACGCGCTCTACTACGAGGAGAAGCGCCCGTTCTTCCTGGAGAGCTCAGGCACATTCAGCGAATTCTACTCGCGTTCGATCGCGTCACCGAACTGGGGTGTGAAGCTGACCGGCAAGACCG
>CAZNHF010000051.1:0-13560 GCA_964572375.1 uncultured bacterium
CGACACCGGCGTCGAGCTGCAGTTCGTCATTCACGCCTGGGAATCGATCCTTGGGCGGAGCGCCGCCCGTGTCCTCGGGGATGAGCTCGCGGAGCGGGTGATGGCGGGGAGCGACGCGCTGAGTGTCGATTCGGGGCTGGATGAACGCTTCCGCTGGGTGAAGGCGGCGGTTGAGACGATCGATGAGGTCGCTTCTGAGCGCCAGCGCTACGACATCGTGTCGAGCTGTGCCCATGTGTTCCCGGACGCGCAGGTCGCGAAGCTCAAGAAGGTCTACGAAGATACGAAGGCCGCCACCGGGGACAGTGTGCGCGCGGTCGACGCCGTTCTCGACTTCATGGACGCTGATCCCGGATGGGGCGACCGGCCTCGACGCGAGGGACGCATCATCTACTCTACGAAGAAGCCCCGTGACCAGGCTGCTTACGACAAGGCTGAGACCGACGCGGAGCGGCGGAAGGCATACTGCTTCTGTCCGCTGGTGCGCGAGCGTCTCGACGACGGCATGTCGACGACGTTTTGCTACTGCGGGTCCGGATGGTTCCGGCGGCAGTGGGAAGGAGCCACCGGGAAGCCGGTCACCATTGAGATTGTCCGATCGGTGCTCAAGGGCGACGACGCCTGCGAGTTCGCGGTGACGTTGTCGGACGAGATCTGACGTTCTGGAGGAGTGCGCATGCAAGACAGGACACTGATCGCATACATCACGGCCGGCGGTGCTACCGAGATGTACGCGAACGTCGTCGCCGAGACACTTCGGTCACGGGGCCGCGAGGTCGACGTCGTGAATCTGAAACGCGAGAAGGTCGGCGGTCTGGACGGATACTCGAGTGTCGTTCTCGGGACCGGAGTGCGGATGTTCATGGTCTATCGGAAGGGCAAGTCGTTCCTCGCGCGGCGCGACCTTAAGGGGATGCCGCTCGGCGTGTTCCTCTCGAGTGCGATGGCCATCGACAAGCCGGGCGGGGCGCGGGAGAAATTCCTCGACCCTATCATCGAGAAGAACGGCCTCACGCCGCTCTTGTGCGACGCGTTTCCCGGGAAGGTGCCGCTTGGACCCGGGAAGCTCGAGGACAGGACCGACGCGGAGATCGCCCGGAAGTGGGCCGGTGCGTTCGCGGAGAAGCTCGATTCGTTGAGGTAGGAGGCGAGATGGAGTCGAGGACGGAGTACGCCGGAGTAGCCCCACGTCTTCTCGCGGTCGTCCTGGACCTTGCTGTCCTGTCGGCCGCCTTTTTTCCTCTGACCAGGCTCATCAAGGGTACCTGGGTCATGTCGTCCGCGGACCATCACTGGGCCATCGGCTGGTTCGTCACCGACCCGCTCTGCATCTCCTTTCTCGGGATGATGTTCGCGTACTTCGTGTTCTTCGAAGGGCTCGCCGGTGCGACGCCGGGCAAGCGTCTGGTCGGTCTGCGCGTCGTCGCGGTCGAGGGAGGAGGGGTCGGGCTCATCCGGGCCCTCCTGAGGAACATCCTCCGTGTCGTGGACAACCTCCCGACGCTCGGAATCCTCGCGGCAGTGCTCATCACGATATCGCCCGAGCGGGCGCGGTTCGGTGACCGCATCGCCGGGACGAGAGTTATCCGCAGGCGGTGCCGGAACTCACTCCGCCCGCGTTCCTCAAGCTGGACGACACCGAGCTCCACGCTATCGGGTTCAGTAGACAGAAGATGCGCTACTGCCGAACGGTTGCTTCATCCATCGAGGACGGCTCTTTCGACATCGACAGGCTCGCGGAGCTGAGCGATGAGGATGTCAGGCGGGAGCTCATCAAGATGCCGGGCATCGGGCCGTGGACGAGTGACATCTACCTGCTGATGGCACTCCTATCTCGAGGAGTAGCCTCTCCGTACTCAGGCCGGGAGTGCCGCCGGTTCTCATCTGACGGTGTCGAGCTTGCCCGGACGCGCGCCCACCTGTAGAATCACCAGTACCATCGACAGTCAATGAACCGATTCCCGTGCGCCGACGCGAGAGGCGGACTCGATGAGCGACCTTCCCGACTATGTTCTGAAGAATCGCGAGGCCTGGAGTGTGATGGCGGCGGATTTTGTCGCCGCCGGCGAGAGGAACTGGGCGGAATCCGAGCCGTCGTGGGGTGTCTGGGGCGTCCCGGAGTTGGAACTCGGACTTCTGCCTGGCGACCTCGACGGCAAGGACGCGATCGAACTTGGGTGCGGCACGGGGTATGTCTCGGCCTGGCTGGCCCGCCGCGGCGCCAGAGTCGTCGGCATCGACAACTCAGACGTGCAGCTCGCGACGGCGCGCCGGCTCCAGAAGGAGCACGGCACCGAGTTCCCGCTCATCCACGGCAACGCCGAGACGGTGCCGCTGCCGGATGAGAGCTTCGACTTCGCTATCTCCGAGTACGGCGTCTGCATCTGGGCCGACCCGGCGAAGTGGGTTCCAGAGGCGGCGCGGCTCCTCCGCCCCGGCGGTCGGCTCGTGTTCCTCATGAATTCACACCTGTTCGATCTCACCGTCCCCGATGAGGACGGCCTCCCGGCAGGAGAGCAGTTGCTGCGACCGGCGTTCGGCATGTACCGCATGGAGTGGCCGGATGATCCGGGCGTCGAATTCCACCAGATGCACGGGGAGTGGGTCCGGCTTCTGCGAAAAAGCGGATTCGAGATCGAGGACCTTATCGAGATTCAAGCGCCCGAGGGAGCGATAACGACCTATCCGTACTTCTCGTATGAGTGGTCGCGGAAGTGGCCGTCGGAAGAGGTATGGAAGGTCAGGAAGAAAGGTTAGGCGAGATGGCACGACAGGCGCAGTCCTGGAAGCTCATGATGTTCTCGGCAGCGATGTTCTGGCTGGGGACCATCATTTATGTGGGGTGGTTGCTCACGGGCAGCCGTTCCGCGCCCATACTCATCGGAGCATTCCTGTTTCCTGTTGCCGCGGCGCTCACGACGCTCGCTGCAATATTGATCCGACGCGTCGATCAGAGGATGAGGCTGGAGAATGCCTATGCCGATGCGCTCCGCGCGCGGTCGTACACCACACTCGAGTTCCCTGGAACGTATCATCTCGCGTTCCGCGACCTTCAGGCCATCTTCGATGAGCATGTCAGCGGGAAGCGCGGGCTCGACTTCGGGTCCGGAACGGGGAGGTCGACCCGCTTTCTGGAAGACCACGGATTCGACGCTATCGGCATCGACATCTCGAACGAGATGGTCACGGAGGCGTGCGAGGCCGATCCGGACGGAGACTATCGCGTCATCCCCGACGGGGACCTGAGCAGCCTGTCGGGCTCGACCTTCGATCTGGTGCTCTCGGCGTTCACGTTCGACAACATCGCGACGGCGCCGAAGAAGCTGCTTCTGTTCAATCAGCTCAGGGATCTCCTCAACGATGACGGTCGTATCATCAATCTGGTCTCGTCGCCCGAGATCTATGTCAACGAGTGGGCCTCCTTTTCGACCAAGGACTATCCCGAGAACAAGAAGGCCCGGACAGGGGACACCGTCAGGATCGTGATGCTGGATGTTCCGGACCAGCGTCCGATCGAAGACGTCGTGTGGGAGCACGAGGACTACCTCAAGTTGTACGATGAGGCCGGTCTCGAGGTCGTCGCGACGGAGCGACCACTGGCGACCGGCGAGGAGCCGGTCGAGTGGGTCAACGAGACCGAGATCGCGCCCTGGGTCATCTACGTCCTGGCGCGCAAGGGCGACGCGCACAGCTAGCGGAAGGAAGGGTGCCTTGCTCTTCGTCACAACGGTCAACTGCATGGACGGGCGTGTACAGCTTCCCGTCATCAACTACCTTCGAGAACGGTTCGACGTGCCGTACGTGGACTCGGTCACCGAGGCGGGGCCGGTGCGCCTGCTGGCGGAGGTTGGAGACTCGTCGGAGAAGACGTCGATCCTCCATCGAGTTGGCATCTCCGTGAACAAGCACGGCTCGAAGGTCATCGCTGTCGCGGCACACGTCGACTGCGCTGGCAACCCGGCGGAGGACGTTGTGCAGAAGCGGCAGCTCGAGCAGTCCGTGCGGCTTCTGGCTGCGAGCTTCCCTGGAACATCCGTGCTCGGACTCTGGCTCGAGGCCGATTGGTCGGTCGAGGAGCTCCTGCGGGCCGGAGACTGATCATGCTCGAGGACATTCGGAAGACGATCCGCAACGCCGTCGTAGGGTCGCCGGGTGTGACGCGATACGCTGAGCCCCTCATCGCCGCGGCCACGGCGGACGACCCGCGTTTCGCCGAGCTGATGCGAGAGGTAGCATGCGATTCCCCTGTCCAGGAGGAGAGATGCGGCGCAATCCGGTTGGCATTACCGTCGGACTTGTTCTTGGAGCGTTCGGGCTCTATGCCCTTATCCAGCACGGCGGGATCGGTGGTGTGACACCGCTTCTCATCGGCGCCGCGCTTGTCTATCTCGGCGTGAAGCCCGGGCGGACAGCGCTGATCGTATTCGGTCACGCCTGCATCGTTGTCGGATGCGTGCTCTTCACATGGGGCATCTACCTGCTGCCGCATTCGCAGCCCGTCTGGCAGCACATCATCTTCAGGCCGCTGTTCTGGGGGATGATCTCGATCTTCGGTGGCATTTGCGGGATCTACCACGGGTTCTGCCGGTGCGTACGGTCGGGTGCGTGCGGCGCCGCGGACCAAGGCAGCCAAGGGACCCTGTGATGAGACTTCTGGATGTTGTTGAGCACCCCGAGGCGACGTTCTTCAGGTGTCTGCATGATGAGAAGCCGGACGATCCACGGGTCGAGAAGCTCCGCGATGACATCCTCAAGCTCTGGGATACGAAGCAAGGCGACTGATGGAGGAGGTTCCATGAGACGCACGCGACCGACCGTAGAGGAAGTCAAGCAGTCGAGCGGCAAGAAGATCGGCGACATCATCGCGCCGGATCTCCGTGTGCTTTTCTGCGGCATCAATCCGGGGCTCTACTCCGCCGCCGTGGGGTTTCACTTCGCGCGACCGGGCAACCGCTTCTGGCGGGCTCTCCGCGATTCGGGATTCACAGACAGAATGATTGATCCGTCGGAACAGTCGCTCCTGCTCGAGCACGGCTGTGGAATCACCAATCTTGTCGCGCGGGCGACGGCAGTGGCGCAGGAGCTCAGCACCGAGGAACTCAGGCGGGGGCGCGGCAATCTCAAACGGAAGGTCGGGAAGTACGGACCGCGGTTCGTCGCAGTGCTGGGTATCGGCGCCTACCGGACGGCGTTCGACGCGCCGAAAGCGGGGCTCGGCAGGCAGGGTGAGATGCTGGGCGAGACGGGCATCTGGGTGCTCCCGAACCCGAGCGGACTCAACGCCCGCTATCAGCCGCCGCTTCTAGCGGAGCTGTTCGCGGAGTTGCGTGCGGCGGCGTATGATCTCTGACGCAGGCTGAACGAAACGAGAGCGGAGGCAGGGTGATGGAGCGCGGATCATTCGTCTTGCGAGGGAAGCGGCCGAAGAACTTCCGTGGATTCGCGGGGGCGGTCCTGGCGACGGTCTGCGCCGCAGCGCTGGCAGGCTGCGGTGGTGATGAGACGCCGCCGCACGCGTACCTGGGGTTTGAACCGCCGGGGCGCACACCGGAGATCTTCGCTCCGGGGGTGGTCTCCGGGGCGGGCTACGGACTCCACGGGTCGCCCGCGTTCAGCCCCGATCTCGCGCAGGTCTGCTGGCCGGTCATTCCCCCTTCGATCATCTCCACCACCTATGAAAACGGTGTATGGTCCGCTCCCGGGCCGCTCGAGATCGACGTGTCGGGCGCTCAAGCGCCGGCGTTCTCGCCCGACGGTTCGCGGCTCTACGTCCAGGGCGCCAGGAGCGATGGGCACGGCAGTCTCGACATCTGGTATCTTCCCCTGACCGAGACCGGGCAGGGGGAGCCGGTCAACATCGGGCCGCCCGTCAACACGGCCACGATGCAGTCACAACCGTGCATGACCGCAGGAGGAACTCTCTACTTCACCGGGTCTCTCGACGGAGTCGGCTTCAACCGCGGCATCTATCGCGCGCGCCCCGCACTCGAGGGGCAGGCCGAACCGGAGCTTCTCGGACCGGACATCAATTCGGAGTTCATCGACTACTCTCCGTGGGTGACCGCGGATGAGCGCGTCCTCCTCTTCGCATCAAGCCGCCCCTCATTGAAGGAGGAACTCTTCATCTTCGTCTCGTTCCAGAGCGTCGACGGGGAGTGGTCCGAGCCGGTCAGCGTTCACGATGCGATATCGTTCCCTTCTCCCGCCCGGTTCCCGTCTGTTTCGCCGGACGGCCGATACCTCTTCTTCCTGTCCGGCGGGAATGTGTACTGGGTGGAGTTCGCGCCGGTGTTGAAACTCAAGGCGGACGCGTGGGCGCTCGAGCTCGACGAACGGTGATGGTGTCAACCTCGTGAAGTCAGGAGGATCCGATGGCTGAATCGCGGAGTCGGAATGCGGCGATCCTGATCATCTCGCTGGCACTTCTCGTAGTGACCCTCGTCCTCACATACACGACAGAGTACTTCCTTGCCTTCCAGGGCTCATGGCTCGCCATTCTTGGCTGGTTTCTCCTCGCAGTGGCCGTCGTGACAGCTCTCGCCATCAAGCGAGGAAAGGCGCCGGGGCTGACGGTCCTGCGAAACATGACGTTCATTCTCGGGGTTGCCGTCATCGTGATCTCCTCGGCTCTGTGCATCTGGGTCTACCACGAGTTCAATCCCTTCTGGGGCTGATCTGTGTCTGACGAGGTTCTCAGCGAACTCGAGCTCAGACCGTGCGCTGCCGACCCCCGGCATGCGCTCGCTCCGCGTGTATTCCAAGCGGGCGGCGTCGCGGTCCACGTCTGTCCGGACTGCGGTACCCTCGTCACGGACCGTACCTTCGTCGCCGAGTACTGCGACAGCGAGAACGCCTACGCGGTCAACCGAAGGACCCTCACGGAGATCGAAGAGGAGTGGGGCTTCAGATGGCGGCGCGTCCTCGGGAGACTCGCCGCGCTTGCGCCGGAAGCCCGGGTTCTCGACGTAGGGGCCGGCAACGGGTACTTCGTCAGGCTGGCGCGCACGGAGTTCGGGCTCGAGGCGACCGGAGTTGAGATGTCGCGGAGAGCGGTAGAGCTTGCGCGGGATGTGGTCGGCGTTGAACTGGTCGAGGACGAGGCCGCCACCTTGACCGGTGAGTACGATGCCGTCACGCTGTTCAACGTCATCGAGCATGTCGAGGACCCGAGCGCGTTCCTCTGCTCGCTCGCCGAGCGGCTCAAGCCGGGCGGCCTGTTCGTGATGACAACGCCGAGCCCTTCGTGCGTTCATGCGCGGTTCAGCGGACTCGAGTCGTGGTCGATGCTCCACCATCCGGAACATCTCAACATCTTCACGAGGACGGGGCTCGTTGCGATGGCGTCACGGTGCGGGCTCGAATCTGTTGCGTATGAGACAATGAGCACGTACATCCGCGGGGTTCGGAAGTTCGACACACGCGGCGGTCTTCTCAGGAGCGCCGCATTCCACGTGCTTCGTCTGACCGGACTCGGCGCCGATCACTGCATCTACCTGCGCCGGACCTGAGAGCCGTCGGACGCGTCCGCGGTGAAGGAGATTTGAACGATGACCATCGAACTCTCCGACGACAGGCGCAAGCACGCGCTCAAGTCGATCCGGGCGTACTTCGAGGAACGGTTCGAAGACGAGATCGGCGATCTGCAGGCGCAGCTTCTTCTGGATTTCTTCCTCGAAGAGCTTGCCCCGAGCATCTACAACAAGGCCATCTTTGATGCACAGGCCTTCATTCAGGAGCGCGTTGTGGACATCGACGCGACCTGTTTCGAGCCGGAGTTCGGGTACTGGAAGAAGGACCGGAAGTAGTCCCCCCGGAAGGAAGACGATGTGAGCGTGGCTCGCTGGGCAGCTCGGCGATTCCGACCGACCCCATCTTGTCACAATCCCCCACATGCCGTATCATCGAACAATGCCCATTCTGGAGGGATCCATGCGACGTCGCACACCGTTGGCCTCGCCGTCCGTGTGCCTGTTCGCTGCGGCGATGGCGCTCTGCTGCGCCTCCTGTTCGGTCACCGTTCAGACCTCCGCTGTTCACGAGGCCCCGCGCGAGCTCGTGGTGGAGTCGAGCAGCGAAGTCGACGTGACGGAGTTCAACGCGTTCGTGGAAGCGGCGGCGGCGGCGGGGGACGACTGGGTGCGCAATCCCATCCTCGTCGTCATGGAGTACCTTCATCATCCGAACGCAGCGTTCGTCGAGATCTCTCGCGTCGACCCTCCCGGCGAGTCGATGCCAAGGACGACGGTCACCGTGATCCAGGATGGGTTTCTCGACGACTCCGTCCGAGGTTCCTGGCACGAGTTCAAACTCGACCGGTTCACTGACGGGGGATGGAGAATCCGCGAGGCGCAGAGCGCGTATCGCTGCTACCGGGGGCATCAGAAGGACACCTACGGCGCTCGTCTTTGTCTGTAGAACGAGTCTGCCGCGCGCGGAGCGAAACGTTGAAGAGATGCGGAGCTGATCGATGCGGATCGCCGTTGTAGGGGCAGGGGGTCAGGGGACCTTTCTGGCCGGGCTGCTGACGCTTGCGGGCGAGGACGTGACACTCATCGTCCGCGCCGGGCGTGCCGCTGAGCTCAATGCCAGCGGTGTCGCCATCGTGCGCGAGAGCGGGGAGCGACGCGTCGCCCGGGTCCGCGTGGTCGACGGCGCCATCGCAGCGGGTGACGTCGCCGACGTCATTGTCCTGGCCGTCAAGATGTACGATCTCGTTGAGGCCGCGCGCAGCGCAGCGCCGCTCGTCGGTCCGCTGACGCACATGATGACCATCCAGAACGGCATCGCCGCGCCGGGGCTTGTCGCCGGCCTGTACAGCCAGAACCGTGTGCTCGCGTGCGTCTCGTACACTCGCACTCTGCTCAGGAGCCCGGGGGTCGTCGTGAGCGGTGGCGTTGCGGGCGGGCTCGAACTGGGGGGACTGGCCGCCGTGGATGTCGATGCGGTCGATCGGGTCGCTGACACCCTGTCCCGGGCCGGTCTCGATGCGTGCCGCCGTGACGATATCGAAACGGCGCTCTGGGAGAAGCTTCTCATCGTCTGCGTGACCGGCGGGGTGATGGCGCGTGCGCGCTCACCGCTCGGTCCCGTGCTTGCGGTCGAGGAGGGACGTGAATTCACCATGAGCGTCATCAGGGAAGCAGCAGCGGTTGCCGCCGCGAGCGGCGTTCCTCTCACCGGTGACGCTGCGGCTCGCGCGCTCGAATTCGTCATGACACGCGTGGGACCGAACGCGACGAGTTCCATGCTGGAGGACGTCCTTGCCGGACGGAAGCTCGAGCTCGAGTGGATCAACGGTGAGATCGTTCGGCGCGGCCGGGAGTTCGGCATCTCGACCCCTGCGAACCTCGCGATCACGACGGCGCTCGAACCGTACGCCGGCGGCTCGGGAGGGTAGTGCGGTGATGGGCGCCGTATGTGGCGGTACAAGCCAAAGGGCGGTGAAGCGATGAAACGCCTCGAGGGTCTTCGTTGGGAGCCGCTCTGGGTATCACATCTCGGGTGTCTGAAGGGGTGTCTCAACTACCTCGGCATCCCGATGTCGGCCTCCTGGCTCTATGGGGCGACGGGACACGGATTCATGCTGAATGTCTCGCGCGACCTCTGCCCGAGCGGGCCGACCGCGTGGAAGTCCAACGTGATACTCACGCTCGGCAGCGGCGTCGGCTTCAGGACGATCATGGTATTCGGCTACCGGGGCAGCGGTGACCTCGAGGCCGCGCAGACGCGCGCGTGGGAAGCCGCTCGGAGAGCCGTCGACGATGGAGTCCCGTGCTACGCATGGGAGCTGGATGTCCCGGAGTTCTACGTCATCAATGGATACGACGACGTCGGCTACTACTACCAGGGCTGCACCGCCGAAGAAGGCGCCGGCCCGAAACCGTGGCGCGAGCTGGGCGACACGGGCATCGGTTGTGTCGAGCTGGTCGTCGTGCACCCGCAGGAGCCCCGCGACGATGCGACGACCGTGCGGAACGCGCTCGAATTCGCGGTCGCAGTCGCGAACGGGGGCGAGGATTGGGTGCTTCCGCAGTACGCGATGGGCCTCGCGGCGTACGACACGTGGGCCGACGCTCTCGATCGAGGCGCCGCCTCCGGCATCGGGGCCGCCTACAACGCGGCCGTATGGGAGAGCTGCAGGCGTCATGTTGTCTCGTTCCTCCGGGAGGCGAACGAGCGTCTGGCGGGGGCGACGGATGGCGAGTTTGAGGAAGCCGTGGAAGCGTACGCGGCGGTGGCCGGGAACCTCGCGGTGGTAGCGGAGGCGTTTCCCTTCGTGGACGTGAGCGAGGAGTGCAGAGACGCGAACGTCCGGGACCCGGAGAGGATCCGCCGGGCCGTGGAGCATCTCATGCTCGCGTATGACGCGGAGCGCCGCGGCGCAAAGGTTCTTGCAGTGATTGCTTCTCATCTGGCATAAACGAAGAGTGAAGTCCGGAACCCGCGGCGGTCGAAGACCGGCGGGAATGGAGAGCTGACCAACAATCCTCAAGCGAGGGGGGGGACATGAGGACGCTGCTTCTGGTTGTAACGGTGCTCATCGCTGTGAGTTGTGTGACCGCGCAGGCGCAGGACGTCAAGATCATCGAGTCGATGAATGCGTGGGAGGTCCGCGAGGTGCTGCAGGAACTGGGCTTCACGGGCATAGAGATCGATGAGGATGGCGACGTCGTCGTCAAGATGCTGGGCTACAATGTTCTGATCCTCATAGGGTCATATGAGAACACCAGCATGCAGATGAACTTCGCGGTCTCCGGCACCGACGCCACTCTCCGGACGGTCAACGACTGGAACAGGGCAAAGCGCTACTCGACCGCTTCGATCGACGACGACGGTGATCCGGTGCTCGAGAGCGATCTCGATTTCGCCGGCGGCGTCACGATGGCCAGGGTCGAGGACTACTTCCTGACCTACTACATGCTGCTCGAGGCGTTCCTCGAGGAGCTGTCCTAGCGAGTCCATCCGAGCGCTCGCGGCGCGTCCGGATGACGGTCTTCGAGGGAGGCATGTGTGACTGAACAGACGAATCTCTCAGCCCAGCAGCTGGGCGGCGCCGCACCGGTGGGGACGAAGCGCGTTCCCGTCGAGCACAGGATGAGCAAGCACATCACGCTTCTGGGCGTGTTCTATATCGTCTACCACTCCCTGGGGCTGTTCGTCGGGCTGGGTCTATTTGCCCTGCTCTCGACAATCGGGTGTGTCTCGGGAGACCCGGAGGCCGCGGTGATCCTGCCCATCATCGGCACGTTCTTCGCTGTCCTGCTCCTCGCGCTCTCCGCGCCGGGAGTGATCGCCGGCATCTGGCTTCTCCGTCGTCGGGGATGGGCACGGATCCTGACCATGATCGTCGGTGGACTCGGTCTTCTCGATGTCCCGCTGGGCACCCTGCTCGGCGTGTACACGTTCTGGGTGCTGATGCAGGACGACTGTGTAGAGCTCTTCGAGTAGCGCCGCTCCGGCGTTTGCTCTTCGAGCGGCGGAACGACGCACTTCGGTATGATGTGGCACGTCATTGAGCGCGAGTCGGTGTGAATCCGGCTCGCGCTCGTCTCGTTCATGGGTTATCATCGTCGCAGTGGCGGTCATCTCGCGCCTCGAGCGAACATGCGCTGGCCGTCCCGTCCACCCGCGTCCATGACCGAAGGAGTCACTCAGCATGGAGCCAAGACACTACGCAGCAATCGTTCCGCTCTCTGACGTCGGGACGATCCAGATCAGGGCCATCCGCGCGGACGATCGGGAAAGGATTCTCGATCTCTTCAATCGTCTGACGCAGCGTACGATCTACTTCCGCTTCCACGAGCCGAAGACGGATGTGTCGCAGGAGGAACTGACGCAGTATACAGAGCTCGATTTCGTAGAGCGTGTCGCGCTTGTTGCCGTCCTCGGCAACGGCGACAACGAGAAGATCGTTGGTGTCGGTCGCTACGACATCATTTCCGACAGCGCCCCGTCGTGTGCGCAACTCGCGTTTGCGGTCGAAGACGTCTATCAGGGGCGCGGCATCGGGTCGGGACTCCTCAAACATCTCGCTCGCATCGCGCGAAGCTCCGGGGTCAAGATCTTCGAGGGACGCATCCTGCCGGACAACAGCCACTTCCTCGGCTTTCTCGAGAAGACCGGTCTTCCTGTTGAGCGGCTCGGTCAGATCGAAGGGCTCGATCGCTACGTCATCCGGCTCGGTTAGTCTTTTTGTGCTATGAGCAGACTCCCCGATTTCAAAGAGCGCACACGGCTCGAGCGCGACCGCATCGGCGTGAACGGGCTTGACCGGCTTCTGGATGCCGGCCGCGCATGGAACCTCGCCTCGACCCTCTCCTCAGGCGGAGCCGTTCTCTTTCCCCATCTTGGTCTTGAGGCGTGCGGCCATCTGACCGCCGCCGCCGTTCACGCGGCCCTGGATTCGGGAGTCTCCCGCACCCTCGTTATCGGAGTGCTCCACGCGCTCACTCCCGCGCTCGACGATGCCCGAAGGCGTGTCGCCGAGGGTGGCGATCCGTCGCGCGAGGATTCATGGGGGATTCAAGGACCCGACGTCGAGGGGAGAGACGGCTGGCGCGCCGAGTTCTCACTCGACGCGTTTCTGTTCCTGTGGGAGCGGGAACTCGAGAGACGGGGGATGCGTGGTCCTGAACTCATCGTGCGATATCCGTATCTCGCAGGGGGACGACCCGACGCACTCCCGGGCATCGTGGAGCTTGCGGAGCTCGCGAACGGCGCTGCGTTGCTGGCGACGGCGGACCCGTTTCACCACGGCATCGGCTACGGAGACGCTGCGGACACGGTGCTGCCGGCTGATGAACGAGGTCTGGCGCTTGCGAGGCGCGTCGTGAGCGATGGACTCGCGATCCTCGAGCGGGGCGACCACGCGGCGTATAATCGGCACTGCGTCGAGGCGAAGAGCGACGCGCGCGACGTCGGGCAGGTCGTCAGGCATCTGACGGGCCCGGTGAGCGCGGTTGTCCACGAGATGGCGGCGGCGGACATGACCAGGGCTTACGGCGCGGCGCCTCCCACCTGGGTCGCCGGCGCCCTCATCGAACTCAGGTCTTCTCGCCAAGGTCTTCAACGGACGGCCCCCGAAAGCCATCCAACTGCATGACGAGCGAAGTCGTGAGTCACCTCATATCACCAGCCGATGCGAAGGACCATCATGCAAGAGATCCGCGCGAAGACGCTCCTGTCGCGTGTGCCTCAGCCGGACCAGTGGTTCGGTCTGATGTACAACATGAACCTCTACCGCGGCTGCCAGCATCAGTGCATCTACTGCGACTCGCGGAGCGAATGCTACGGCATCGACGATTTCACGAACATCCAGGTGAAGACGAACGCCATCGAGCTTCTGCGGAGGGAGCTCGCCTCGAAACGGGTCAAGGGAACCGTCGGGACCGGATCGATGCACGACCCGTACATGCCGCTCGAGGCGAAGATCGGACTGACGGCACGAGCGCTGGCCGTGCTCGCCGAGTTTCGCTTCCCGGTGCACGTCCTCACGAAGAGCGACCTCGTGCTGAGGGACCTGGACGTTCTCCGGCGGCTCGCGAGGGTTCACGCGACCGT
>CAZNHF010000051.1:13660-14956 GCA_964572375.1 uncultured bacterium
CGCGACCGTCAGCGCGAGCATTACTATGCGAAGCTCGACGAACACTTCCCCGGCGTCCGCGCCCGGTACGAACGTCGTTTCGGTGACCAGTACTACTGCACGGCGGTCAACGCGCGCGAGCTGGACCGGGCATTCACGGCAGCGTGCGGCCAGTTGGGTATCGCGACCAGCGTCTGCCGGTATGAACCGATGCGTGTCGAGCAGTCTTCGCTGTTCTAGCTCGCGGAGTCGCGGCCGCTTCGGGTCGGGCAACCTTCGCAGGTTCGGATCGGGCGGTCTTCCCGGTCGGGCAGTCTCCGCAGGTTCGGGCCGGGAGGTCTTCCTGGTCGGGCAGTCCCCACTTCGGGAAAGGGATGTCGTGGAACCTCTCAGCTTCATCAGCGAGCCGATCGAGCCGCTCCACGAGGAGCGCCGGGGGCCCCGGAAGCGTCTCGGGTGTCCCGACGGGTTCGTGTGGCGTGGCGAGGAGTATCGGGTCGTCGAGCTCATCAGGGAGTGGCACGACTACGCGAGACGCGGGAAGATGATGCACAACATGCGTCCCTCGCACGCTGCAGCCGCGGAGAGCCGGGGTTCGTGGGGCGTCGGCCGCGACTACTTCCTCGTGCGCACGGAGGGTGGCAGGCTCTTCGAACTCTATTATGATCGCGCCCCGCGGGACGCTGGCGACCGGTCGGGCGGCTGGTTCCTCTTCCGAGAAATGACCGAATAGCCGCGTTCTGAGGTTCAGACTTGGCATAGCCCGCCTTCTGCGGTACACCTCTTCCGAAGGCACTTCCTGCGCGCCGGCGTTGGCCTGGGACTGACAGGAAGGTGGCCGTCCTCTTCGCGCTCATCGCGTACGTCATCGCGCCCGGCCGCGAGGTGGCGCAGGCAACTCACAAGGGTCCGGGACAGGGGGGAAGCCCATGACGATACGAGCACTCATCGCACTCGCCGCAGTGTCACTGCTCACCGTCGGATGCGCGACCGTACCGATGACCGGTCGCACGCAGCTTGCTCTTGTGCCGGAGGCCGACATGGTCACGGCCGCAGCGCAGAACTACGACGAGTTCCTGGGGGGCGTGACCGTTTCCACCGATCCTGCAGCGACGACGCTCGTCGGACGTATCGGCGAGAGAGTCGCCGCTTCCGCCGAGCGGTTCCTAATCGATGTGGGCATGTCCGACGATCTCCGCTTCTACGACTGGAGGTTCACGGTCGTCGATGATGATGAGACGATCAACGCGTTCTGCATGCCTGGAGGCAAGATCGTCGTCTACACGGGCATCATCCCGGTCGCTCAGACCGAGGACC
>CAZNHF010000052.1:0-14825 GCA_964572375.1 uncultured bacterium
TTGCGGCGCTCCTGGCATCGGTCGTGGTCGCGTCCGGGTTGACGCTCGTCGCCATCTCGACGCTGACCGGGCGGCGGATGCTTCTCGGGCAGCGCATCACCGCGACCGTAACACGCATTCTGTCCCCTCCGGTGCTCACGCTCGCCGCCATCCTTGGCATCGACCGTGACCGTGTGAAGCGGTCGTTCATCGCTGTCAACAATGCGCTCGTCGAGGCTGCGCGGGGCGAAGTGCGAACGCAACGGATCCTCCTGCTTCTCCCGCACTGTCTCCAGGCAACAGAGTGTCCTCACAAGATCACGGGAGGCCTCATCGAGAACTGCCGCGGATGCGGCCGCTGCGTCATCGCGGGGCTCCTGGAACTCGCGAAGGAGCACGGACTCGCGCTCGCGGTTGCGACCGGGGGCACGCTTGCGCGTCGCGTGATCAAGGAGCAGAAGCCCGATGCTATCGTGGCGGTCGCCTGCGAGATGGACCTCACGAGCGGCATCCGCGACAGCTATCCACTCCCGGTGTACGGGATTCTCAACGAGCGGCCGCACGGACCCTGCCGCGACACGACGGTGGACCTCGAAGCAGTGCGCGCAGCGATCGAGATGCTCGGCAACGGCGGGAAGGCGGTGAACGATGGCCGCCCGTGACCGCGCGCTCGTGGCGCTCTCGAACTGGGAGTCGACGACCGAGCCGATCGACGTCGAGCTCGACCGCATCCTGTCGCAGCCGGACCTTTCTCCGCTGGACAAGGCGCTTGTCCAGAATCTCTGCTACGGCGTGGTCCGATGGAAGGGGAGGATCGACTGGGTCCTTGACCAGTACGTCAAGGGCGGCCTCCGAGCGTTGCCGGTCTACATCCGCAACGCGCTCCGCCTCGGGCTCTACCAGATCGACTTCCTCGACCGCATCCCGCCGCACGCGGCGGTGAACGAATCGGTGCGGCTCGCGAGGAAGTTCGGCCACAAGGGGACGGCGGGTCTCGTCAACGCCGTGCTCAGGAACATCCTCACGAGTCTCAGACCGGATTTCCCCCCCATCGAGTCGGACCCGGTCGGTCATGTCAGCATCGTCCACTCGCATCCTCGCGTGCTCGTCGCGCGATGGATCGAGCGGTACGGTGTTGAGCAGACCATCCTGCTCTGCGAGTACGACAATCAGGTCCCGCGGATGGTCATCCGCGCCAACGGTCTGGCTTGCACGCCCGACGCCCTCGCTCAGGCGCTCGCGGCGGAGGGTGTCCAGACGAACCCGGGCAGGTATTTCCAGGAGTGCATCGAAATCGCAGGCGGCGGCGACCTGACCAGGCTCAACAGCTTCAAGACCGGCCTCTTCCAGGTTCAGGATGAGGCGACGCTGGCGTCTGTTCATCTCCTGGCTCCGGAACCGGGCGAGTGCGTCGTCGACCTCTGCGCTGCTCCCGGCGGCAAGACGACGTTCATCGCTGAGCTCATGCGCAACCGCGGTCACCTGATCGCGCACGATGTCTCCCCGTCGCGGATCGAGATGCTCAAAGCAAATATCAGGCGGCTCGGTGTGACGAACTGCGAAGTGATGTATACCGATCCAGCGTCTGGTGGTCCGGCGGAGGAGACAGAGCTGAGGAGACACAGACGGCTTGAGCCCAATGCGCGGGTGGATCCCATCCAGGCGGATGCGGTGCTGGTCGACGCCCCGTGCACAGGTACCGGGACGCTGGCCCGACGCGCCGATTCCCGTTGGAAGTTCGACCTCAAGGCACGCGCGCATGCCAGGGACTACGTCGAAGACCATGAGCGGTATCATCCTCGCGGCATCTTCGCCACCCAGTCGAGCCGCCAGCTCAGGCTTCTACTCCAGGCGGCGGAACTGGTGAAGGTCGGGGGGCGGATCGTCTACAGCACGTGCAGCCTCGAGCCGGAGGAGAACGACCTCGTCGTCGAGCGATTCCTCGCGAAGCGACCGGAGTTCAAGCTCGGCAACCCGATGTCGTTCGTTCCGACAATGTTCGTCGATGGGAAGCATGTTAGAATCCTTCCGCAGAAGCATGCGATCGATGGGGCGTACGCGGTGCGGCTGGTGAAGCGCGGCGAAGGGCAGCGACGGTGAGCGAAAAACTGAGAGGGCGCGAGCGCGCCAGACAGATCGCCCGGCGGGCTGGCTTCTATGCATCGGCCGTCGCCGCAGCTCTCTTCGTGGCGTTCCTGCTCGTCAACTACGTCGTGATGCCGCTTCTCGTCCGGCAGGGCGACCTTGTTCCGGCGCCGAACCTCATCGGACGCTCGCTCGTCGAAGCGCGGGCGGCAGCGAAATCCGTGGGTCTGCGCATTCGCATCGAGACCGAACGCCCCGACCCGGATGTTCCGGCCGGCAGCGTCCTCGAACAGATACCAGCGCCCGGAACGGACATCAAGCGGGGTCGCACGGTTGCCATCGTCACGAGCACGGGACTCGATCTGAGGACCATTCCGAGACTCGCGGGGATGCCGGCACGGCAGGCGCAGATAGACGCCGAGAGCGCCGGGTTCGCCATCTCCGAGATCGTCGAGATCCATGCACCGGCGGTCGAACGCGGGACCGTCGTCGGCAGCGATCCGGGCGGGGGGGCCGTTCTCCCGGCCGGCACGGGGCTCAGGCTCGTCGTGAGCCTCGGCCCGAGGCCGCTCGAACTCGTCATGCCGGCGCTCATCGGCAAGACCCCGGAAGAGGCGCGTGTCATCGCTGAGGGACTCGGTCTCGTCGTGCGCTCGACGAAGTACGAACGTGGACGGAGCCGGAGCGGAGCGCTTCGCGACGTCGTCATCGTGCAGGAACCTCCTGCCGGTGCGCGCGTCCATGAGGGGGACGGCATCACGCTGCGTATCGGGAAGGGATAGCGCGCGGCCGCGCGACCGCAGGTAGCGGCTCGGCGCGCCGCTGAGCAGGGAAGGAGCGCATGGAGCATGGGCACCGGACGAATTCGGATCGCACCGTCGATCCTCGCGGCCGACTTCACGCGGCTCGGTGACGAGCTCAAGCGTATCGAAGAAGGCGGCGCAGATCTCATCCACGTTGACGTGATGGATGGGCACTTCGCTCCGAACCTGACGATGGGTCCATTCATCGTCGAGGCCGTCCGTCGTGCGACGAGCCTGCCGATCGACGCACACCTGATGATCGCCGAGCCTGAGCGCTACGCGGGCTCGTTCATCGACGCCGGTGCCGACTACATCGTCTTCCATGCAGAGGCCGTCGAGGACCCACGGTCGCTCATCGAGAGCATCCGCGAGGCGGGCGCTGGCCCCGGTCTGTCGATCAACCCTCCGACCCCGGCCGAGCGGGTCGAGCCGTGGCTCGACGCCATCGACATGGTGCTCGTCATGACGGTCAACCCGGGATTCGCCGGGCAGGGCTTCATGGCCGACGTCATGCCCAAGCTCAAGCAGGTCGCCGACTGGAAGCGCGAGCGCGGGCTTGAGTTGCTCATCGAGGTCGACGGCGGCATTTCCGTCGCGACGGCTCCGATGGTCGCGGCGAACGGGGGAGAGGTACTCGTGGCCGGCTCCGCCGTATTCTGCTCCGAAGATCCGGGCGCCGCGGTCGGCGCCATCCGCGACGCGGCCGAGCGCGCACGCCCGTGACGCATTCCTCCGAGACTCCGACTCCCGGGACGCATCCCTCGCCGCACTTCACGCTCGAGGGATTCGGTCCGATCGTCGCAACGGCGATCCACGACGGGCACGCCGTCCGTTCCTCGCTGCTCGACACCATGTACATCACAGAAGCGGACCGACTCCGTGAGGAGGACCCGTACACGGGACGGCTCACGGTCGTCGGTGACGCGCGGCTGGTCGTCGGCACTTCGAGGTTCGAGGTGGATGTGAACCGCTCGCGAGAGAAGGCCGTCTATCTGACCCCGGACGACGCATGGGGGCTCACAGTCTGGGGTGAGCCGCCGGGGGATGTCGAGCTCGCGCGTTCGCTCGAACTCTACGACGATTTCTACCGTACGATGGAAGAACTCCTCACGCGGGTCGAGCGGGAGCACGGGGCGTTCGTAGTACTCGATCTTCACAGCTACAACTATATGCGCGAGGGTTCGCGGGGCGCTCCCGCCGATCCTGCGGCAAACCCTGTCATCATCGTCGGAACGGGGAACACCGACAGCGCGCGCTGGCGCGGACTGATCGACCGGTTCATCGGCGATCTCTCCGGGCACGACACCGGGGGAGAGCCGCTGGACGTTCGGGAGAACGTGAAGTTCACCGGCGGGCACTTCACCCGATGGGTCCACGAGCGCTTCCCCGAGAGTTCGTGCTGTCTTGCCGTCGAGTTCAAGAAGACCTTCATGGACGAGTGGTCGGGTGCGCTCGACGGAGCACGTGTGGACCTCCTCCTTGCCGCGCTCAAGAGCTCCATCCCGGGGATGAGGGAGCGGCTCAAGGCCGCCGGCCGCTGACAGCTTCATCTTCGATGTGGTTCCAGCGCAACTGCATGCGACTCAACCGGTTATGGCGGCTCGTAGCCTCAGTTCGGGGTACAGGAGACTTCTGTCCGCTTTTCCTCTTGCGTGATATCTGCCTTACTGGTATATTCTCAGGGCTGTGCCACTTGTAGGCCCGGGACTCGGAAGAGTCCACGCGGGGCAGGGGATGTTATTGCTCCGGAGCGGGCCGTGTTGGCTCTGTGTGTCGTGGGTTCGTGACCCTCTCTATTCGTCGTTGTCGCCTCGGTGTGCGGCCTCGGCGCGCGGATCCCGTGGGAAGGTTGGCGGCTGCGCATGTTCGATCAGCTTTCGGACCGTCTCCAGAGTGCGTTCAAGTCGTTGACCGGCCGCGGCAGACTGTCAGAGTCCAACATCGAAGAGGCCATGCGTGAGGTCAGGCGGGCGCTCCTCGAAGCCGATGTGAACTTCAAGGTCGCTCGGAAGTTCGTCGACGACGTCAGAGTTCGCGCGGTCGGCGAGGACGTGCTCAACAGCCTGACTCCGGGCCAGCAGGTGGTGAAGATCGTCCATGACGAGCTGGTGAAGCTCCTGGGCGACACGGGAGAGCCCTTCAGGATCCCGACAGGAACGCCCGCGGTCATCATGATCGTTGGACTGCAGGGGTCGGGTAAGACGACCTTCTGCGCGAAACTGGCGAGATACCTGAAGCAGCGCGGAAAGCACCCTCTCCTCGCGGCGGCCGATACGTACCGGCCGGCTGCACAGGATCAGCTCTCGACGCTGGCCTTGCAGCTGGATGTGCCGGTTCACAAGGGCCGCCCCGGCGCCGATCCGGTCGAGATCACGACCACGGCAGTCGAAGAGGCCGGTGTGCGCGGGGCCGATGTCGTTATTCTGGACACGGCGGGCCGTCTCCACGTGGACGAGGAGCTCATGCAGGAGCTCGAGCGGATCAAGGCGGCGACCATGCCGGCAGAGATCCTGCTCGTGCTCGACAGCATGACAGGTCAGGACGCCGTGAACGTGGCGCAGGAGTTCGTCGACCGGCTTGACTTCACAGGGGCCGTGCTGACGAAGATGGACGGTGATACGCGCGGAGGCGCGGCCGTTTCGCTGCGGGCGGTCACGGGTCGGCCGATCAAGTTCGCCAGCGTGGGCGAGAAACTGGATGCCCTGGAACCGTTCCACCCGGACCGCGTCGCATCGCGGATCCTCGGGATGGGTGATATCGTCACCCTTGTGGAGAAGGTCCAGGACACCGCCGACGTCGAGCAGGCCGCCAGACTTGAGGAGAAGCTCAGAAAGCAGACTTTCACCCTCGAGGACTTCTACGAGCAGCTTCAGGCGCTCAAGAAGATGGGGCCGATGGACCAGCTCATGTCGATGATACCTGGCATGGGGAAGCTGAGCCAGTCGGAGGTGGATGACAAGGCTCTCGGCAGGGTCGAGGCCATCATCAACTCGATGACGCCGGACGAGCGACGGAAGCCTGGCACCATCGACGGCAGCCGCAGGAAGCGTATCTCCAGAGGAAGCGGCACGACCGTCCAGGATGTCAATCGTCTGCTCAGGCAGTTTGAGTCGATGAAGAAGATGATGAAGCAGTTCGGGAAGCGGGGTCGTAGAGGCTTCCCGGGACTCACGCCCTTCGGGGGGTGAGGGGCTGCCCTGCGGGCGGCAACGCCGGCAGGCGGCACGACACGTTACTCTGAGGAGGATTACGGGTGGCAGTTCGCATTAGACTGCAGCGTAAGGGTGCACGGCACATGGCGTTCTTCAGGATCGTCGTCGCCGACTCCCGCGCCCCGAGAGACGGGCGCTTCATTGAGCAGCTTGGTTACTATGATCCGCTGAAGGACCCGGCGGTGATCAATGTCGAATCCGAGAAGGCGATCGGCTGGCTCGGCAAGGGCGCTCAGCCGTCCGAGACGGTCCGTGCGCTCTTCTCGCGTATCGGCCTCATGGAGACCTGGAACGAGATGAAGAAGGGTCGCCCCTACGATGAGCTCCTGCACATCGAAGAGGACGCTCGGAAGAAGGGCGAAGCCAGGGCCGCCATGAACCGACGCAAGAAGGACGACAAGAAGTCCAAGAAGGAGGCTGAGGCCGACAAGGATGCCAGTGTGGCTGAGGCGGCGCCGAAGAAGAGCGTCGTCCCCGCTGCCGAGGCTCCGGCCGAGGCTGTTGCGGTCGTCGAGACCGAGGCTGAGACCTCGGACGAGAGCGGCGAGGCGGCCGTCGAACCCGCTAAGGGTGAGGTTGTGGAGGAGGCTCCGGCCGATGACGCCACAGCTGAGCCCGAGCCCGCCGATGAACCAGCGGCGGACGTACAGGGGAGCGCTGAAGGAGACGAGACCAAGACCGACGGCTAGCGGGTGAAATCCCGAAGGCCCGGTCGGACGCTCGCCTTCCAGTCTTCCGGAAAGGTTGGCGCGATGTTCGACGAGGAGACCAAGACCTCTGGGCATGATGACTTCTCGCTCCAGGATCTTGTCGAGTACGTGGCGCGCGGTCTCGTGACGAACCCCGACGCGGTCCAGGTGACTGCGACCACGAAGGGTGACATGGTCGTCTACGAGGTTCGCGTCGCGGACGAGGATAAGGGACGCGTGATCGGCAAGAATGGTCGCACGGCCAAGGCGATGCGTGCCATCGTCGGCGCCGCGGCTACGAAGGCCGAACACAAGGCGACGGTCGAGATCATCGACTAGCCAGGCGTCCGCCGGTCGGACTTTGATGGAGAGACCCGATGAGGGAGCTCGACATGTGGGTCGAGGCCGGCGTCATAATGAGGCCGCACGGCATCGTAGGAGAAGTTGTCGTCGACCTCAAGACCGACCTACTGGGGCTGGTCTCTGAGGCCATGAAGCTTCGCACCACAGGTGGTACCGATGGCGAGGAACTCGTTCTCACCGTCGAGAGGGTGCGCAAGCACAAGGGTCGGCTCATCATCGGGTTCAAGGGTCGGAAGACCCGCGACGATGCGAATGAGCTTAGATCCAGGGTCATCTGGATGACCCGCCAGCAGATTGGTCCGCTGGACGAGGGCCGCTGGTACGTTCAGGACCTCGTAGGGATGACGGTCGTGACCGACGAGGACGAAGAGCTGGGCAGGCTCGTCGATGTGATGCACCAGGGGGCGAGCGACATCTTCGTTGTCGAGACGGAGTCCGGTGAGCTGCTTCTTCCGGTGATTGACGACGTCATTCGCGACGTCGACATCGAGGGCGGCAGGGTGACCGTCCACCTGTTGGAGGGCCTGAGATAGCCCAAGGGTCCCCGGCGAGGGAGGGACACGTGAGGATTGACATTCTCACGCTCTTCCCTGAGATGTTCGAGGGGCCACTGAGCGAGAGCATTCTGAAGCAGGCCCGCGAAAAGGGTCTCATCGACGTCAGGCTCACGAACATCAGGGACTACGCGAGGGACAAGCACCGGACCGCGGACGACTACCAGTACGGTGGCGGAAGCGGGATGGTGATGAAGCCCGACCCGATCTTTGAAGCGGTGAGAGACGTACTCGGACAGGCCGCGACGTCGATCGGCGATGCGGCCGTCGTGCTCCTGAGCGCGAGGGGACAGCTTTTCGACCAGCAGCTGGCCCGAGAGCTTTCGGAGCGTCCGCGACTCATCCTCGTGTGCGGCAGATACAAGGGTGTGGACGAGAGGGTGAGCAAGCTGGCGACGCACGAGGTCTCCGTCGGCGACTACGTCCTGACGGGTGGGGAGCTTCCGGCGGCCATCGTGGTCGACGCGGTAGCACGCCACGTGCCGGGCGTCCTCGGAGCGATGGAGTCCGCCGAAACGGATTCGCACTTCGAGGGAATCCTGGGACCACCGGTCTACACGCGTCCCGAGGTGTACGAAGGTGACGCCGTGCCGGAGGTACTCCTCTCGGGAAACCACGAGAGGATCCGGGTCTGGCGGAGGACGGAGGCGCTCAAGGCGACGCGGGTGAGACGTCCCGAACTCCTGGAGAAGGTCGAACTGAGCGACGAGGATCGAAAGATCCTGGAGCTGATAGAAGAAGAAATTGGTCAGGGCAACAGCTGACACGGGCCGAGCCGGTCGGGGCAACCCGCATCGTGGCGGACCGAGAAGACAACAACCGGCCCGGCAATCGTGGGGGAATGGACATGAACGAGAAGATTCGCGAGATCGAGGCGAAGCAACTGCGCGAGGATGTCCTTGAGTTCAACATCGGGGACACGGTCCGTGTAGACGTACGCATTCGGGAGGGCGCGAAGGAGAGAACGCAGGCCTTTGAGGGCACGGTTCTCGCCAGACGCGGCAGCGGTGTGAACGAGACGTTCACGGTGCGGCGTGTTGCGTCGGGCATCGGCGTAGAGAGAGTCTTCCCGGTGAACTCCCCGAACGTCCAGAAGGTCAAGGTCACACGTCGAGGCAAGGCGCGACGGGCCAAGCTCTATTACCTCAGAGAGCGGACCGGCAAGTCGGCGAAGACCAAGGCGCGAGACATCAGGTAGAGAACATCCGGTAAGCCCGCCGGCCGATTCAGTCGGCGGGCTCGCCCTGCACCCCGAAGCATCCCCAACGACGGGACCCACGGCGCATGGCCCGTGAGAAGAACCAACACATCGACCTGCCGTCCTTGAGTATCCGCGAGATCAAGGCACTCGTCGCCGGCGCTCCACCGGAGCCCGGCGATTCGCTTTGGGAGGAGCTCGAGCGCGACCCGAGACGCGGCGTCAGCGAGATCGCGGCACGACTCCTCCGCGTGCGGAAGCGCGAGGCGCGCGAGCTTCATCGGCTCGCCGGTCTCAGACGGCACGAGAGTGCGCTCTGGGATGAGGGCATCGAACTCGTGGCAGGCGTCGACGAGGCGGGGCGCGGGCCGCTCGCCGGTCCAGTATTCGCGGCAGCGGTCGTCCTTCCGCGGGAGTGCGTGATCCCCGGCCTCAACGACTCCAAGAAGCTGAGCGCGGACCGCCGCGAGCAGCTGTACGATGTCATCCATCGGGAGGCCGTGGCCGTCGGTGTCGGGAGCGCGTCGCATGCCGTCATCGATGAGATCAACATTCTCCGGGCGACGATGGGAGCGATGGCGGACGCCGTCCGCGAACTCGGCCTCGAGCCGGGTCACGTTCTCGTCGACGGGGCGCAGAAGATCCCCGAGGTTCCGTGGCCGCAGACCGCCCTCCATCAAGGTGACCAGCGCTCCGCGCCGATCGCGGCCGCTTCGATCGTGGCCAAGGTCACGAGAGACCGGATCATGGTGGAGATGGACGGCGTCTACCCCGGCTACGGGTTCGCCCGGCACAAGGGTTACGGGACGGAGGATCACATCTCCGCTCTGACCCGTATGGGTCCGTGTCCCATCCATCGGATGTCGTTCCACATCGTGGAGGAGTCCTCGGGCGGTCCGTCCGATCTCTACCGCAAGCTCCGCGGGGCTCTCATGGAGGCGCCCGACGCCGACGCTCTCGAGCTTGCCGCGAAGGCTGTGGCGATGCGAAAGGCAGAACTCGCGCCACACGAACTCGGGAAGCTCCGCAAGCTCTACAAGCGCTGCTATGTCCGGCTGGCGTCGGGTTTCGGCCCGGCGACGTAGTTGCCCCTCGGTCATGCGGTATCCCCCTCATACAAGCAGACTCGCATCCTCTCGGTCACGCGGTATCCCCTGATACACACGGACTCGCATCCCCTCGGAGAGCATCATGTCACGAGACCGTCTCGGGCCGCTCGGTGAGGACATCGCCGCGCGTTTCCTCGAGATGCGAGGCGCGCGCATCCTGGAGTGCGGCTACCGCCACCGCGGCAGAGAGATCGACATCGTCGCGTGGGACGGAAGCCGCGTTTTGTTCGTGGAGGTCAAGTCGAGACGCGGAGACCGCAGGGGCACACCGGCGACGGCTGTAACACGAACGAAGCGGCAGCACATCCGCTCCGTCGCTCGTGGCTATCTCGCGGAGCGCGGCGCGAACGGTGCGCCCGTTCGCTTCGACGTCATCGAGATCGTTCTGTCATGCGGAGGGCTCGACCTCGGGCTCAGATACATCCCGGGCGCCTTCCGGGAGGAGTGAGGGGAGGGGACCATGCTGAGTGCCGTCATTTCGGGCACCGTGTCGGGCGTCCGTGGCTCCATCATACGAGTCGAGGCTGACGTCTCGCGCGGGCTGCCCGCGTTCACTACCGTCGGTCTCGGTGACAGCGCGGTACGCGAGGGCAAGGACCGCGTGTGCGCCGCGATCAGGAACGCCGGTTTTCGTTTTCCTGACGATCGCGTGACCGTCAACCTCGCGCCCGCGGACGTTCGCAAGGAGGGCGCCTCGTTCGATCTGCCGATCGCCGTGAGCGTTCTCGCGGCGACCGGGCAGGCGGATCAGGCCCGGCTTCCTCGGCTGCTCGTCGTCGGCGAACTCGCGCTCGACGGCTCGACCCGGCCGGTCCGCGGCGTGCTCCCGATCACGATCGCCGCGAGGCGGGAGGGCTTGTCGGCTGTCATCGTGCCGCCGGGCAACGCCGCCGAGGCGTCCGTGGTCCGCGACATCGAGGTGCTTCCGGCGGGAAGCCTCTCCTCGGCCGTGAGGATCCTGGGGGGCGGCCCGCCGGACGAACCGATCGAGGCCAGACCTTCGGTCGCCGAACCGATCGAGGATCTGAGTGATGTGAAGGGACAGCTCGTCGCCCGGCGCGCGCTTGAGATCGCGGCTGCGGGAGGTCATAACATCCTCTTCGTCGGACCTCCCGGTGTGGGAAAGACGATGCTCGCCCGGCGTCTCGCCGACGTTCTGCCACCGCTCGCAAGGGAGGATGCCGTCGTGGTGACGATGGTCCACAGCGTGGCAGGCCTGCTTGAACCCGGAAGCTCGCTCGTTGTGTCACCGCCCTTCCGCAGTCCGCACCATTCGACGTCGCTCGCGGGTCTTCTCGGAGGGGGGAGCGTACCGCGGCCGGGTGAGGTGAGTCTTGCGCACGGGGGCGTGCTCTTTCTCGACGAACTGCCGGAGTTCCGACGCGACGCGCTGGAAGGACTCAGACAACCGATGGAGGACGGCGTCGTATCAATCGTCCGGGCATCGGGGACGACGCGGCTGCCGGCTCGCTTCACGCTCGCCGCGAGCATGAACCCATGTCCGTGCGGCTACAGTGGTGACGTGAAGAGGGCGTGTCGATGCACGAGCGCGCAGCTGCGACGATACAATTCGCGCGTATCCGGACCGCTTCTCGATCGAATCGATATCCGAGTCGCCGTCACAAGGCCGACGATGGACGAACTCGAGAGTGCGACCGACGGGGAGAGCTCGTCCGTCGTTCGAGGGCGAGTAGCGACCGCGCGCGCAGCACAGCATGACAGGTTCGCGTCCGGAGGTGTCGGGACGACCAACGCCGGCGTCTCGATCCGGGAGCTCAGAAGATCGGGCGCGTTCACGGGGGGTGCGCTAACGGCGCTTCGGTCCGCGGCAGGCAGACTTGCGCTCTCGGCGCGCGCTTATCACCGGGCGCTTCGCGTGGCGAGGACCGTGGCGGATCTGGACGGTGAGCCGGAAGTGTCGCGCCGTCACGCGCTGGAGGCGCTCGCATACCGCGGTGACCCCACGGGATAGGGCTTGCGTGAGTGCGCAGGGCGCCTCGAATGGCCGTAGACCGCCGATGCATGCCATGATAGGTGCATGCGGACGCTAACATGAATACTTGACCAATATTGACATTTATAGTTGCCAAAGAGTATACGATGTGCTAGCATGACCTCGATAGTTCTATGTACATGTCGCGGGGGCAGCGGCATTCGAGTGAGCAGGATCGCAGCGAGAAGACCAGGTTTGAGGAGGTCTGCCTATGCACCTAGTGTCGGGCGACTGCGGCGTGGATCTGAGCTGACCCGATCCACAGTGGTTGCCCTGTTTCTCCCGGGCGTCGCCGTTAAGGATTCTCGGGATCGCACGGAAGCAGGTCTCTCCCATGCGGAGATGTCCTGCTCCCACACACGGGTTTCTGTTTGAGGAGGGGAGAGAGCTGATGAGAACGCTCGCTATTGCGCTGGCCGTTCTTCTGGTTGCCGGCACGGCACTGGCTTCGCTCAACACCGATACGGCTACGGAGTTCCGTGGTCCGAATCGTCTGAACACTGAGTACGCCTATTTCGACATGAGTGACGCGACCGGATTCACGACGGTCGACAACACGGCCACGGCGGTTCCTCATTTTCACATCGACATCTACATGCCGTTCGATGGTACCGACCACTGGTGGTGCGGTAACTTCGATTATGATACCGACGGCGGCTACGGCAACGCCTGGGATGATCGTCTCGAGATCCCGGCCACAAGCGTCACCGGAGCGGTCTATCCGGTCCTGACGTTCGCCCACTACTTCAGCAGTGAGTTTGGCTGGGACTTCACGTATGTTCAGGCGAAGCAGGGCGGCGCCTACGTCGACATGAATGCCGGCTACAGCGGCATCATCTCCGGCGGCACCTGGGTCGACCTCGGTTCCTATGGCTTCGTGATGACAGGCTTCGACGACCCGATCGAAGCGCGTTTCCGCTTCATCTCCGACGGCAATACGTCGGATGAGGACGGTCTCTACGCATCGGTCGGTGGCGCCTACCACGTCGACAACATCAAGATCTTCGACTTCTACGGCGGCGCCGTGTACTTCTTCGACGATGTGAACAGCGGAAGCCCCTGCGTCCCGGGTGTTCCGGGCTCAGCCGGCAACTACTGGCATCTCGTCAACGACGTCTGCTCGTCGAACGTGGTTCCGTCGTGGTGGTGCGGCGACGACGCCGACACCAGCCTGATTCCGTCGAACCTCAACAACTCGTTGATCACGCCGGTCGTGGATATCACGAATGCTACGACCTGCACGCTCCGCATGGCGATCCACGCGGAGGTTCCGACGGTCGACAACGACTACTGGAACAACGCTGTGCGCTTTGACGGCGGCGCGTGGGTTTCGATCGGCAGCTGGTGGGGTGACTTCGGGGGATGCGGTGGCTTCGGCACCGCGGGTCTCACCGGTGATGTCCTGGATGACTTCCTGCCGGCCAGCACCGTGCAGTACAGGCTCACGTTCAACACCACCGACAACGGCTGCGGTCCGGGTGCTGCCGGCGGCGCTGGCATCAACCTCGACGATACCTGGTTCGAGGGTGTGCTCGGCAGCCCGGTTGAGAAGAGCAGCTGGGGCTCCATTAAGGCCATGTACAGGTAGCTCAATGAAGCACCCGGGAGCGTCTGTCTGACGGCGCTGCCCGATCGAAGCAGTGAGGAGGCCCGCCGGATTCGTCCGGCGGGCCTTTTCGTTCGCGCGTGCTCCCGCCGGATTCGTCCGGCGGGCCTTTTCGTTCGCGCGTGCTCCCGCCGGGGCTTCGTTCCCGCGCACCCGTCCCCGGAGGCGAGTTCCTGGCAGCCTGCGATTCCCACAGAGGCGGCCTTGTCTGGGTCATGGTCACTTCTCCCGTCTCGATGCAGTCCAATTGGACAGGTTATTGCTACTTCTCAGACACCGAGGGTTCTCGGGGGTTTCATGGCGGTGACTCCGCCGGGTCGAAGACACCCACGGAAAGGGCGTTTCGCGGCTTCCTCGCGAGAGGGGCCGGGGACTGACCTCACAGCGGAGCGGGCGTACGGCCTCGCTGATTGCGCGGTGCATCGGTCCGCGTTACGCCGGACCCGGTCGAAAAGGGCGCAAGGCCGCGGCCCCGCGATGGACTCTCAGAGAAACAGCTAACACGAGAGAGCACAACGACAGACCCGTTCTCGAAGGAGGGCACACAGAGTTGCAGAAGGGGAGCCGGAAGGTGTGTGACACCGTGCGGCCCCTCATACGACCGGCAAACGAGCGGTCGAATTGGTGACAGGGTTGGTTCATAAGCCGCAGATATGAGCTGGAGGAGAGAGAATGAGGACGATCATAGTCTCGCTGGCCGTTCTGGTCCTTTGCGTTAGCATGGCTTCCGCGAAGATCCAGGTCGAGTACTCGACGAATGAGATGCGCACACCGCAGCGCGCGAACACGCTCTACGCGTACTGGGACATGAGTGATGCCACGGGTTTTGTCATGATTGACGAGACCGCCACGGCAACCCCTCATTTCCACATCGACAGCTACATGCCGTTTGATGCCACCGACCACTGGTACTGTGGTGATGTCGGTCTCACGGTCGACGGTGGTTACGGCAACAGCTGGGACGATCGTCTTGAGATCCCGGCGACCGACGTCACGGGCGCTTACTATCCCGTCCTGACGTTCGCGCACTACTATGACAGTGAGGCCGGCTACGACTTCACGTACGTGCAGGCCAAGCAGGGCGGCGCCTACGTCGACATGAACGCCGGTTACAACGGTCAGATCCCGGGCGGCACGTGGGTTGACATCGGCTCGTACGGGTTCGTGCTCACGGGCATGGACAACCCGATCGAGGCTCGCTTCCGCTTCCTGTCCGACGGTGCCTGGTCGGATG
>CAZNHF010000053.1:0-7158 GCA_964572375.1 uncultured bacterium
TCCCGGACTACTGGGGCTTCACCGAGGAGACCGCGATCGCCGGGACCATGTTCGGTCCGGGCACGGACGTCATCAGAGTTCAGCTCACGCTGACGCAGTTTGGGGCTGCCGTGGAGATTGAGGCCGCCAACCCGGGTGACCCCCCCGGCTGGGAGCTCGTCTATTCAGTCGACCTCTACGTGTGTCTCCCCAACGACTTGACGCTCTGGGCCAATGCGGCATCGCGATTCCAGATGTTTGCCGACCCGGATGAGGTCGGTCCCTCCGGCGAGACGCTGTGGGAGATCGTGAAGTGGGAGGATATCGACTCGCCCGGTGGCGCCGCAGCGGAAGAGGCCCAGCAGAACGAGCGCGGCGAGGAGTCGACCTGGGGCAGCATCAAGGCGCTGTACCGATAGACCTTTCGCCGTGCGTGCCCGACCCATCGTCCGGAAAGGAAGACCCCTTGATGAGAGTCGAAGTGATGTCCAGTCTGGCGGGCCGCCGCTGGAGATACCGCCCGCGCTCCACGCAGCTCGCAATGGTCGCAGCAGCCATCATCAGCGCAGCGGTGCTGTCGGGGTGTTCGAACTCCGCCGGGCCAGGCGAGGATGTTGCGGACCCTGATCGCTCGACGAAGCAGGGCGTCATCGATGTGATAGAGAACGCTTACAATGCGAAGGACGCCGAACAGTATCTGAAGTGTCTCGCTGATGAAATGGAGTTCTGGCTTGACCCGGACGGGCACCCTGGAGGCCCGGACTGCTGGGGCAGAAGCGAGGAACAGACGATCCACGAAGCAGCGTTCGGAACACGCACGTCGGTCGAATCCGTGACGCTCACACTTGTTCAGGAGAGTCCGCCCGTGGAGATTCCCGGACCCAACCCCGAGGATCCGGTCCAGTGGGAGTACCTGCAGGACTACTCGCTGAGCGTGGTCATCGACGGCGCCGTGCATGAGGCGGAGGGTCTCGCGAGATTCAGACTCGCCACGCATCCTGCCGACACGACTGCGCAGGGAGACCAGCTCTGGAGCGTCTCAAAATGGGAGGACATCGGCGGCGCGACGGCCCGGTCGGACGCCGCAACCTGGACCGACATCAAGATTCTCTTCGCTGAATGCACGGGCAACTACCCGCTTCGCACGTCGCGGGCGAACACCGTGGAGAAGCTGCGCCAGGCGTACGCCGAGATGGACACGACCGCGTTCGCCGACTGTCTCGCTGACGAGTTCGAGTTCTGGTTGAATCCGGAAGACCTCAACAATCCCGGCAACCCTCTCCCGTCGTACTGGGGCTTCACCGAGGAGACCGCGATCGCCGAGACAATGTTCGGTCCGGGCACGGACATCATCAGCGTGCAGCTCACGCTGACGCAGATCGGCGACCCCGTGCAGATTGCCCCACCGAACCCTGGCGACGAACCGCACTGGCAGCACGTGTACTCGGTGGATCTCTACGTCCACCTGCCCAATGAGCTGACGTTGTGGGCACATGACGCCTCGAGGTTCACGCTCGCGGTCGACCCGGATGAGGTCGGCCCCTCCGGCGAGACGCTCTGGGAGATCGTGAAGTGGGAGGACATCGACGCGCCCACCGGCCGTGTCGAAAATACCTCCTGGGGCGGCATCAAGGCGCTGTACCGATGACGGCCCCCGCGGAGCACGTCCGCATCCATCCGATTCTCGGCGTGTTCCTCTACTTCACGGGATACATCGTTACGCTCGTGGCGCTGTCGATTGTCGGCTCCATCGCGTTCTCGTTCCTGGTGGCGTTTGGCGTCGCCGCGGAGCCGACGATCAACCCGGCGCTCGGAACGATGGACGTCGAGGCCGTGCTCGAAGCGCTCGGCCCGTGGTTCTTCCCGCTGATCATCGCCGTCGGGATCTTCACGATCCTCTACACGTGGCTCTTCGTGCGGTTCGTCGAGGGGCGGCGGTTCGGCGCGCTCGGCATATCGTTCCAACCCGGCTGGCGTCTGAGCTTCTGGAAGGGCGCCGGCATCGCGGCGCTCCTGCTCGCTGTCGCGTTCATGGTCTCGATATGGTCCGGCGAGATCGAGATCGTCGGGTTCACCCGCCCGGCCCCCGAGGGACAGACCGTTCCCATCTACATGATCCTCTCGCTCATCGGGTTCTTCGTTGTGGGCATCTACGAGGAGCTGATGTTCCGCGGTTACGTGCTGCAGAGGCTGGACGAGAAGACCGGGCGCATCGCGGCCATCATCGTCTCGTCCTTCCTGTTCGCCGTGCTCCACTTCGCCAACCCGGGTGCCGGGTTCATGAGCCTGTTCAACACCTGGGTCATCGGTGTGTTGCTCTGCGCTCTCTACTACCGGAGCAAGTCGCTCTGGACGCCGATCGGCTTCCACTTCGCGTGGAACTTCCTTCTGGGAATGTTCTTCTCGATGCCGGTCAGCGGTCTTCCCATCTACGGGATCCTCGAGGTCGTGGAGGTGACGGAGGAATCGACGGTCTCCGGCGCGATGTACGGACCCGAAGGCGGGCTCGCCTCGACCGTCGCCCTCGCCCTCTTCGCGGCGTGGCTCCTCTGGAAACGGACGAAGCCACGAGGTGCTGTGCCGGCGGACGAGCAAGCGGTGGACTAGTGGTCGCGCTCCGCTAGCCGACCGTTGAGAGGTACACCTTGCGCGTGCGCGGCGCTAGCCGACCGTTGAGACGTACACCTTGCGCGTGCGCGGCCCGTCGAACTCGCAGAAGAACACGCCCTGCCACGTCCCGAGCGCAAGCTCACCACCGACGATGAGCACGAGTTCGGAGCATCCGACGAGAGATGATTTGACATGCGCATCCGAGTTGCCCTCGGAGTGCAGATAGTCGCCGCGCACCGGGAACGCCTCGTTGAGCGTCCGGACGACGTCGCGGACGACGTCCGGGTCGGCGCTCTCGTTGATCGTGACCGCGGCGGTCGTGTGCGGTGTATAGACGGCGACTGCGCCGTCCGTAACACCGAGGGACCGCGCGGCGGCGGCTACGTCCCTCGTGATATTGACCATCGACGTACGCTCGGATGTTCTGACCGTGATGCTCTCTATCATGCCCCTCCTCCATTCCCGTTCCGTGGCGCGCGGACGGTCACGACGCCGGGCGGCAGCGCGCAACCTCGCGCCGCACCAATCCGCGCGTGTCTGCATCCTAAGGAGTGGCGCAAGGACGTGTCAAGGAGACCAACATGAATGCACGAGGGACGAACGATCTCACACTGCCGGTACGAGGCATGACGTGCGCAGGATGCGTGGGCCGCGTCGAGAAAGCGCTGGCATCGATACCCGGGGTCATCTCGGCGGACGTGAACCTCACGACCGAGTCGGCGAGGATTACATTCTCCACGGAGGGTCTGCAGGATCAAGCTGAAGGTCCGGGAGAGAATACCATGTTGTCCGCTCTCGTCGATGCGGTCTCGACGGCGGGCTACAGCGTCCCGACCGAGCGCCGCACCGCAGAGGTCACGGGCATCTTCTGCGCCAGCTGCGTACAGCGCGTCGAACGGGAGCTTCTCAAGCTTACGGGCGTCCTGGGCGCCAACATCAATGTCGCGACGGGCGGTATGGTCCTGGAGTCCGTTGAGGGTATGGTAAGTGACGAGGATATTGCTAGCGCCGCCGCCCGGGCCGGCGATTATGCCGTCCGCTTTGAGGGCGACGAAGAGAGTGACGCGGGCAAGAGCTCGACCGAGTCGCGGCTCGAGCGTCAGGAGCGCGAACTCGAGGAGCTCAAACGAAGGCTCGCCGTTGCGGCCGTCCTGTCGATACTCATCTTCGTAGGGAGCATGCCGGGGCTCTTCCCGTTCGTCACGCGCGTGCCGACCGGCTCACGACACCTCGCTCTGCTCCTGATGACGCTGCCGGTCATGTTCTGGGCGGGCGCCACGTTCTTCCGCGGCGCGCTTGCGGCGGCACGCCACCGCACATCCGACATGAACACGCTCGTCGCCGTCGGAACCGGGGCCGCGTTCGGGTACAGTCTCGTCGCCACGCTCGCGCCCGGGCTCTTCTCATCCGCCGGCCAGATGATCCACGTCTACTACGACACGAGCGCGATGATCATCACGCTCGTGCTCTTCGGTCGATACCTGGAGGCGCGCTCGAAGGGTCGCGCGTCCCGCGCCATCACGCGACTCGCACAGCTCGCTCCGCGCAACGCCATTGTCGTGCGGGACGGTCACGAGATCGAGATCCCCGTGGCCGACGTCAGACCCGGCGACACCGTCATCGTCAAGCCCGGCGGGAAGGTCCCCGTCGACGGCGTCATCACTGACGGTGCTACCACGATCGACGAGTCGATGATCACCGGCGAGAGCGTTCCGGTCGACAAGAAGCCGGGCGACGAAGTGGTCGGCGCGACGGTCAACCGCACGGGCGCGTTCGAGTTCAAGGCGACGCGGACCGGCGGCGACACTGTCCTCGCTCAGATCATTCGGCTGGTCGAGGAGGCGCAGGGCTCCAAGGCGCCCATCCAGCGACTCGCGGACCGCGTCGCGAGCATCTTCGTTCCCATCGTCATAAGCATCGCCGTGCTGACCTTCGCGATCTGGTTCTTCTTCGGCCCGGAGCCGGCGCTTGTCACGGCGCTCCTCAATTTCGTGGCCGTCCTCGTCATATCCTGCCCCTGCGCGATGGGCCTCGCCACACCGACCGCCATCATGGTCGGCACGGGACGCGGCGCGGAGATGGGCATCCTCATCAAGGGCGGTGAACCGCTCGAGACGACACACCGGGTCTCCACCATCGTTCTCGACAAGACCGGGACGCTCACTCGCGGCGAGCTGTCGGTCGTCGGCGTCGGAGTCGCGGCCGGTACGGACAGCAACGAGCTTCTGCGCATCACGGCCTCCGCCGAGTCGAGATCCGAACACCCGATCGCCCGCGCGCTCGTCGCGTACGCTGAGTCGCTCGACATCGCCATCCCCAGACCCGAGTCGGTGGAAGCGATACCCGGTCGCGGTCTCCGCGCACGCGTCGAAGGTCGTGACGTACACATCGGGACGCGCGAGTATCTCGTCGCGGAGAACGTATGGTCGGAGGCGCTCGAGCGTCTGGCATCCGACCAACTCACGAGTGGACGAGAGCTGGCCGCGACGCACGTGTTCGTCACGTCCGGTTCGAGTATCAACGCCGCCGTCGTCGAGCCGAACGCGGACTCATCCGCGGGTCCGCTCGCCGGCGCCATCTCTGTCGCGGACACCGTGCGACCCGACGCAGCGGAGACGGTCGCGACGCTCAAGGCGATGGGCATCCGGGTCGTACTCCTGACCGGCGACCGGCGCGCTGTCGCCGATGCCGTGGGCGCGGAGCTCGCGGTC
This sequence comes from uncultured bacterium, assembly GCA_964572375.1. Classification (GTDB taxonomy): domain Bacteria; phylum Joyebacterota; class Joyebacteria; order Joyebacterales; family Joyebacteraceae; genus JAPEKQ01. Next base: position 5,301 of record CAZNHF010000053.1, read on the forward strand.
GATGAGGTCATCGCCGAGGTCATGCCCGGCGGGAAGGCTGAGGAGATCGCGCGTCTCCAGGCGCGTGGCGAGGTTGTCGCCATGGTCGGGGACGGCATCAACGACGCACCGGCGCTCGCGCAGGCCGACGTCGGCATCGCGATCGGCACCGGCACGGACGTGGCCATCGAGGCGGCCGATATCGCCCTCATGCGGAACGACCTCGGCGACATCGTCCGCGCCATCCGGCTGTCGCAACGGACCATCCGTACGATCCGTCAGAACCTCTTCTGGGCGTTCTTCTACAACGCCGTGGGTATTCCGCTCGCCGCGGGAGCGCTCTTCCCGGCGTTCGGCATTCTCTTGAGACCGGTCTACGCGGCCGCCGCGATGGCCTTTTCGTCGGTCTCCGTGGTGACCAATTCGCTCAGGCTCAGGCGCGCCAGAATCGACCGTTGACCCAATGTGCAGGGCCGCAAGACGGGTCCGAGGCTGCGGAACCTGGACCGCCCCACTCAAACCCTCTTGACGCGCCCCGAATCGCGGCACTATAACTGAGCAGACGGAGAGTCCTCACTGGCAATTGAGCCGCAGGGTCCGCACAGCCGTCAGGCCGCGGCACCGAAGGGGGAAGCCCATGATCATCCTTATAGCCGTCCTCGTCATCATCGTCCTGTACGTCATCGGCACGTACAACTCGCTCATCCAGCTGCGCAACCGGATCGAGAACGCCTGGTCGCAGATCGACGTGCAGCTCAAGCGCCGCGTCGATCTCGTCCCGAACCTTGTCGAGACGGTGAAGGGCTACGCCGGACACGAGAAGGAAGTGTTCCAGAAGGTGACCGAGGCCCGGGCCGCACTAATGGGCGCGCAGGCCGTCAAGGACAGCTCGGACGCGAACAACATGCTGACGGGTGCGCTCAAGACCCTGTTCGCCGTCGCGGAGGCCTACCCCGAGCTCAAAGCAAACCAGAACTTCCTGATGCTGCAGGAGGAGCTCTCGGGGATCGAAAGCAAGATCGCCTACTCGCGCCAGTTCTACAACGACACCGTCCTTAAGTACGACAACAAGCGCGAGATGTTCCCCTCGAACATCATCGCCGGAATGTTCGGGTTCAAGGTACGCGAGTACTTCGAGGTCGACGAGACCGAGCGCGAGCCGGTGCAGGTCAAGTTCTAGGACGGCGGCACGACAGGGCGCCCACCGGCACCCTGTCACCCCGGGAGGCACGGATGTTCGGCAACACCGTGAGGGTCATCCTCGCATTGTTGTACCTGTTCGCCGGTGGAGCGCTTCTGCTCGGCCGCAAGCGGTTCAAGGATGAGGGCAAGGCGCCCGACCTTGTCATTCCGGCGGTGCTTCTGGTGCTCGCTTGCATCACGACGCTCGCGCACTGGTAACCGGGTGACCGCAAACCTGCAGCAGTGACGACAAAGAGGGCGCCAGCTCTGCCCGGTCCCGGAGCGGAGCGCGCCCTCTTCTTCACTCCGACAACCCGGAGCACAACAAGATGTGGGAACAGATCAGCGCGAACAAGGTGAAGTCGACCGTCCTCCTCATTCTCTTTGTCGCCTTCGTCATCTTCCTCGGTTGGATCTTCGGTGAGACGACGTCCCTCGGGTACGCGGGACCGATCCTCGCCGCGGTCATCGCGGGCGTCGGCGCATTCGTGAGCTACTACAACAGCGACAGCATCGCGCTCGCCATCAGCAAGGCGCGACCGGCCCGGCTCGAGGACCACCCGCACCTCTACCACTCAGTCGAGGGACTGGCCATCGCCGCGGGCATCCCGACACCGAAGCTCTATATCATCGATGACAGCGCGCCGAATGCGTTCGCGACGGGGCGCGACCCCGAACACGCCGCTATCGCGGTCAC
>CAZNHF010000053.1:7258-14689 GCA_964572375.1 uncultured bacterium
CTGGCGGACGCCAACGGAGCGCTCCTGACGCGCTACCCGGAGGGGCTGGCGAGCGCGCTCCTCAAGATATCCGTAGACCCAGAGCCTCTCGAGGTCGCGAACAAGGCCACGGCGCATCTCTACATCGCCAATCCGCTCAAGGGGCAGAAGGGCGCCTTCAACAAGCTCTTCTCGACGCATCCCCCGGTGGAGGAACGCGTCGCCGCACTCCGCTCGATGTAGCCGTGCCGCGTGCAGGCCAACGACCGCCAGATAAACGCAAAGAGGGGACGTCGTCAGACGTCCCCTCTCCTGATTTCCTGGTGTGGTCACGCGCAATGGCGCGACGACCGTTGTCGGTCTTACCGGTAGAGCGCCTTGATCGTGCCCCAGCGCGTCACCTCGACCGGAGCCCACGTGTTGCAGTCGGGCATCGGACCAAAGTAGTCGCACTCGATGCAGTACGGACCGGCCTTGATCATCAGCGCCCCGTAGTACATCTGGTCGTTGATAGGCATGCCGTAGGAGTTGAACACGAACTGAGCGCTCCCGGCGGTCTCAGGTTCGCAGTCGGCAGTCAGCCCGCTGTTCTCCCAAGAGATGTGAAGCGTCGGGAGCCAGCAGTCCGGGTCATCCATCGCCATGCCGCCGACCCAGCTGATCTGGTCCACCGGCTGACCGGTGGCATTGATGCACTCCCCGGCCGTCGGACTCCACGACGTCTGCGGAACGATGTACAGCTGCTGAATCGGATCATCCGGATCGTAGAACGGGCAGTCGACAAGATGGTCGAGGCTGAGCATGACGCGGTCGGGCGACTCGCCCCCCTCGAAGTCCCAGTTCACGGTGATCGTGTACACGTAGTAGTCCTGACCCTGACCGATGGCAACCTCGCCTGTCGCGCCACATGCGATGACACCCATCGCGGGGAGGGCGAAGGCGGCGCTCAGGAGCAGCGCCAGAACTCCCGCGGACATACGCTTGAGCAACTTCATGATGCACCTCGCAGTTGGTTTCGAAGGTCGATGCGAAAGGCGCGGCTCCGTGGAGGCCGTGCACTTCCCTGATGTGATACAAGAATAACACAGACTTCACCGGTTGTCAATAGCCCAACCGTCAAAGTCTGCTTCAAAACGAGCCGACGCGCAATCCACGATGCATCGACCAAGACCGATGATACCACAACCTACTACATTCTGCAAGAACCTTGCCCGCGGTACCGGACGTGGTCAGAGTGCCCGCGAGACGTGCTTCAGGAGGGCTTTTCTCGCCATCGTGTTAAGAACTGACTGAGGCGTCAGCCACGCGCGGCGTGCGGTGTGCACGCCGATGTCCATCATCCACATCTGCGACGGATCGTGGGAGTCAGTACCGAGCGAGAGCTTCACCCCCATCTCCGCGGCGCGCCGCGCGTGGATGTCGTCAAGATCGACGCGCTCGTCGTGACAGTTGATCTCGAGCGCGGTGCCCGTGTCGACCGCCGCCCGCATGACGGCTTCGAGGTCGACGGCGTATGCTTCGCGGCGTCCGAGCAGTCGCCCGGTCGGGTGTCCGATGATATCGACGTTCGGGTTCCCCATCGCCGAAATGATGCGACCGGTTGTGCGCTCGCTAGACTGCTCGAACCCGGAGTGGATCGAGGCAATGACGACGTCAAGTTGTTCCAGGATCTCGTCGGGGAAATCGACGGTCCCGTCCGATCTGATATCCGCCTCGGTGCCCTTGAGCACAGTGATCCCGCGCAGCTTCCTGTTGACCCGGTCGATCTCCTCCCCCTGCTCGAGGATCCGGTCTTCGGAAAGACCGTTGGCTATGCGGAGCGACTGCGAGTGGTCACTCACGATGATGTATTCGTACCCGCGCGTCTTCGCCGCACGGGCAATGTCTTCGATGGATGCGAACCCGTCGCTCCAGTTCGAGTGGTGATGGAGATCACCGTGGATATCCTCGGACGTCACGAGTGTCGGCAGCTCGCCCTCGATCGCGGCCTCCACCTCGCCACGGTCTTCGCGGAGCTCCGGCGGGATCCACGGCATCCCGAGCTTGCTGTAGACGGCCTTCTCTGTCTTCGCGGCGATCCGATGTTCACCGGAGAAGAGACCGTACTCGCTCAGCTTGAGGTCCCTCTTCCGCGCGATGCTGCGAAGCTTGACGTTGTGCTCCTTCGAACCGGTGAAGTACATGAGCGCGGCGCCCCACTCTGACGGCGCGATGACCCTGAGGTCAACCTGGAGCGCATCGCGCAGGCGAACGCTCGCCTTCGTCCCGCCGGACGCGAGCACATCACCGACCTCTTCCATCTCCGTGAACGCCTCGACGACGGCCTTCGGGTCGGAGCCGGCCACGAGTATGTCGAGATCGCCGATGGTCGATCGCCATCTCCTGGCCGACCCGGCGAGGCTCACGTCCTTCACACCTTCGACCCCCCGAAGCCGCTCGATGATCACCTCGGCCACGGGAAGCGCCACGCCCAGAAGCGCACGTCCGCTGCGGGATTCGTACGCGCGAACGCCTGCCTGGAGTTTGAGGACCTTCTTCGCGCCCATCCCGGGAAGCTCGAGTATCTTCTTGCTGCGCAGAGCCCGTTTGAGCAGCCGGAGCGTCCGGACGTCGAGCTCGCGCCAGAGCAGACCGATCGTCTTCGGCCCGAGCCCGGGAATATCGAGAAGCTCGACGAGCTTCCCAGGGACCTCCTCCCTCACGGATTCGTAGCCGAACATCTTCCCTGTCTCGAGGTACTCAACGATAGCGTCGGCGGTCCCCTGCCCGATGCCGGGCAGCCCCGTCAGCTCGTCGGACTCGACGAGCTCCGCGACGTCGACGGTCAGGTCCTCGACGACTCGGGCCGCACGACGGTACGCGTTGATGCGGAAGCGGTTCGCGTCGAGGATCTCGAGGATGTCGGCTGTCGAATGGAAGAGAGATGCGATCTCTTTGTTTTTCACGTGTCCGTCCTGTCTATCCCTTCACGACGCCAAGCGGCTTGAGGCGAGCGACCTTCCGCGCAATGCCGGCGCGGTCGACGACGTCGACGACAGACGCCACGTCCTTGTACGCCTGCGGCATCTCCTCGGCGAGCGTGGTCTTTCCCGTCGCCATGACGCAGACTCCCAGCCCCTCGAGTTCAGAGCGGAGGTCACGCCCGTGCGCCGCTTTCTTTGCTTTCGAGCGGGACATGACGCGGCCCGCCCCGTGGCACGAACTCCCGAATGTCTCGGCCATGGCTCGCTCGGTGCCCGCGCACACGAACGACTCCGTTCCCATGTCGCCCGGGATGAGAACCGGCTGACCGACCGTGCGGTAGCGGGACGGAACATCGGGATGCCCGCCCGGGAACGCGCGAGTCGCGCCCTTTCGGTGGACGCAGAGCGTGCGCTCGCCACGGCCTACAGCGTGTCTCTCCATCTTCGCGATGTTGTGACAGACGTCGTAGACGAGCCGGAGTCCGAGTGATGCTTCGCTCGCATCGAAGACCCTCGCGATGGCGCGCCGCGCCAGCGTCATGAGGATCTGCCTGTTGGCCCACGCATAGTTGGCTGCGCACGCCATGCCCGCGAGATAGCGCTCCCCCTCTGGTGAGCGCACGGGCGCGCACGCAAGCTGGCGGTCGGGCAGCCGTATGTCGTACTTGACGGCCGCGCGCTGCATGACGTCGAGCGAATCGTCGCAGACCTGATAGCCGAGTCCGCGCGACCCGGAGTGAACGAGGAGCGTCATCATTCCCGGTTCGAGACCGTAGGCCCTTGCCGCATCCTCATCATAGACTTGGTCGACATACCCGATCTCGAGGAAGTGGTTGCCGGACCCCAGCGTGCCTAGCTGGTCGCGTCCTCGTTCGACGGCGCGTGTGCCGACCGCCTCCGGATCCGCCATCGCGAGGCGGCCGGACTCCTCCGTGTGCTCGAGGTCGGTCTCGATCCCGTAGCCCTGCCCTACGGCCCATGCCGCGCCGTCCTTCATGACCGCGCCGACGTCCCGCGTTGAGAGCTTCCCGATCGCGCCGCTGGAACCGACGCCGCACGGAACATCATGGAAGAGCGCGTTCACGATCTCGCGGATGCGCCAGGCCGCCTCGCCCCGCGGGACCGTGGTCGCGACGAGCCGCACGCCGCAGTTGATGTCGTAGCCCACGCCGCCCGGCGAAATCACACCGCCCTCGTCAGGGTCTGTCGCAGCGACGCCGCCGATCGGAAACCCGTACCCCCAGTGGATGTCGGGCATTGCGAGCGAGTATCCAACGATGCCGGGCAGGTGCGCGACGTTCGTCACCTGGAGCGTCCCGTTGTCACGGAGAATATCGGGCAGGAGCCGCTCGTCCGCGTAGATCCTCCCGGGAACGCGCATGCCGCCCGTCCGCGGGAGTTCCCATATGAACTCCGTGATCTGCTTGAGCTCCGGCGTCGTGTCCCGCTTGCTCATCATGTCCCTCAGTGCAGTCGCGGCCATAGATGGCGCGCTGAATTTCGGACAGCCGCTACGTATCGAAGATGATGCGGACCGACCAGTGCCCGCCCTCCTGCTCTACTGCGAGCTGGTGGTATGTCGGCGCCTTGATCTCGAGTTTGATGCAGTGCCGCCGGGGATCGTACCGCTCACCCTTCACACGCGCGACAAGCAGCGAGCGGGAGCCGTCATCGATGCCGACGCCCCGGCTTGCACTTCCACACCCGCGGCCATTGTCGGCCACGCGTTCATCGACACCTCGGAGTTCGAGGATCTCGAACTCCGAAAGCAGAACCCGCTCGGAGCTGTGCAGGTAGAGAAGCTCGGAGAGCCAGCGCACCATCAGGTGCTCGCGGTCGCCCACCCGTCCCTCGACGCGAAGGTCGAAGCTCAGATCGGGCGCCACGCGGTCGAGGTCGGCCACCATGTCGAAGGCCGCGGCCGCAGCACACGCATATGCGGACCGAAGGTCCGGCGCCGCGAGCGCGATCCCGACGTCGGCAGTGTGTTCTATCTCAGTGTACTCGGGACGGTCGGCCATGCGGAGCCCCCGCATCTCGTTCAATGTCAGGCGCGAGGGACTACCCGGCCCCACCTCCACCACCACCACCTCCACCACCCCCGCCGCCGCTCCCACCGCCGCCGGTGCCGCTCGCCGAACTCATCGTGCTGCCCGCGACCGAGACCATGCTCGCCATGCCCTCGGCCAGGCCGGAGATCCCGCTCATCCCGTCACCCAGACTCGACGCGGCCCCGATGTACCAACCGGCCGCAAACGGTCTCCCGGCCGCCTGCTCCATCGAGGGCAGGATCAGCTCGAGCTGTTTGAGGACCTCCTTCGCCACGCCGAGCGATGTCGCGTAGACGAGGAAGTGCTCCCAGATCGTGAGCGACTGCGGCGGCGCCTCGTCCAGCGTCGAGAAGTGCAGCAGGTACTTCCGGAGCGCCTTCCACTGCTTGAATTCAAGCGCTACTTCAGCGGACCGGCGCTTGATGAGCATCGAGAGCGCGATCACGAGAACGCCAGTGACCATCGTGCCCAGACCCAGCAGATTCTGCGTGAACGCGGTGATGAGCACTCCTGCAACAAGCCCCAGGACGCCGATCACCACCGCGAGCACGGCCATCTGAGAGCTCTTGCGCTCGAGGAGTCCCTTCGCCCGCGCGTCGGTTATGATGCGCTTCTGCCACTTCCGGAACCACGCGAGGAACCGGCTTGAATGCCGCTGCGCCTCTCGCTTGAATTCGTTCAGCGAAAGCCTGTTGCCCTCGACGCACTCGGCGCCGAACAGGAACATCAGGAGGCTCGCCTCATGGTCGGCGAGGTCGGACACGTCCTGGTTCGTCCACTCCAGCACGTAGTCCTTGCCGCCGCCGAGCATATTGAGAAACCCGTGACGCTCCTCGGCGCGTTCGGTGATGGTCATGTACCCGCGCCGGGCGACGTTGAGCATCGTTGCGACCATGTCGTCGGCGTTCACATCACCCGACCGGTAGATGTAGCCCACCTCGGCCGGCGAACGGTCGGATGGAAGCTCACGGTAGTAATCGCCATCGAACGCTACCTTATGCTCTCTGCCGAACGCCACGAAGAGCCCGAGCCACGCCAGGAACGCAGCGAGCGCCACAGCGACGGCCGCGAACCCGCCCGCGCGATGGATACGCTGCCTGCGCGCTACGTAGTCCTGCGCAGCGGCCCGGCGTGCGTTCGCAGCCTCGACCCAGTCGCCCTCCTCCTCGAACACCGCGGTCCATACGTCGCCGCGCTCACGCCGGCTCGATCCGGGAACGAGCTCCGGCGGGAAGAGGATCCGGAGTTCGACGAACTGTTGCGATGGCAGACGGTCGACCCAGAATGTGATGGTCTGCGCATCCTTGATGACGTATTCGCTCGTGAGCGGCGCATGCAGCCACGCCCTCACCCGGTCTATATCCGCGCCCGGCGGCAGATGGATGGTGCCCTCGACTCGCCGCGTCGGGACAGCCCAGTTCTCGCCCACGAACTTCCAGTAGAGTACGGCGAAGTCATCGTGCACGACGACCGCGTCGCGGACCGTGTAAGAGATGTCGAATATCCGGCGCTCGTCGTCGGCCCGATAGAACCATTTGGCCCTCGCATAGCGACCTTCGTAGTCGTAGTCGACGTAGTACATGCCGGCGGGTCGCTGGTCGTCCAGGACCCGCGGCGTACCGTGAGAGTACTCGACGCCGTTCTCACCGATCACGAAATCGGTGATATCGACGCGGTCTCCAGTCGACGAACGCTTCTCGACGTCGTAGTAGGCGAACGTGAAGTCGTCCTCGAACTCGTACGTCCGCACCTCCCGCAGCTCGAACCCGCCGTCCTCCCGAACCGTGATGTCGAGCCGGACTTCAGGGAAGTAGTAGTCTTTCGCCGCGGACGGTGCCGCCGCGATGACCAGGGTGAGCACCATGGCGGTCAGCAACAGTGCCGCCTTCGGTGGTGTGTGCATTCTTCCTCCCCGTGTGAATCGCTTGGACGCAGCAGGTGTGGTCGGGAGCTAGGCCTTCGCCGCGATCGAAACGTCTTTGAGTACGATGTACGGATACCAGTGGCTGCCGATGCCGCCCATGATGCCGGCGCGGACGACCTCCCTCGACAGATCGACCACGTTGTCGCGGAACAGCTCGTAGACGTTGCCCGAGATCATCGTGTCCTTCACGCGGCCGACGGTCTTCCCGCTCTCGATCTTGAGCCCGTACAGAATGTTGCCCGAAAAATCGCCCGCCGCTAGATTTGCCATGACGATGCCCATGATGCTGTCGACGAGCACTCCGTTGCCGATCTCACCCATGAGCTCATCGTACGAACGGTCGCCTCCGTCCATGACCCAGTTTGTGATCTCTGGAGCCGGGACCTTGCCGAGTTCCTTCGACATGATGAGGCGCTTGGCCTTGAGCCCGTTACCGGTCGCCGCGTGCTTGAGCTTCGCGGCCGTGCGGCGATCCGTGAGGTAGCTCTTGAGCACGCCGTTCTCGAAGACGGTC
>CAZNHF010000054.1:0-5687 GCA_964572375.1 uncultured bacterium
GAATCCTCCTTCCGAGATCGAACTCGAACTGATGTGGAATCAGAGTCGAGCACAGGCCCTATGTGGTGACGCGGATGCCGCTGAGCAGATATTGAGGAACGCGGAGCAATCTCCCGTTGCGCAATCGAGCAGTGAGTGGCAGGCACGATTGCTAACAGGGTGGTGCATTGTCCACCAGATGCGCGGCGAGTTCGACGAGATACAGAGTGCAGCACTGAGAGCTATTGAGCACCTCGGGGACCGCAAGAACCACAGACTCTCCGGTGTCTGCTACAACGCGATAGGCAACGCACTGCTCGCCCTGTGCAAGTGGAGCGAGTCAAGAGGATGGCATGTCAAGGCTGAGAACGCCGCTCGTTCTGTCGGAGATTCGCACGCGGAGCTGATTTCCCAATTCAACATTGCCCTGGCTGACTACTCGCTCGGGTCCTGGGAACTAGCAGAGGAGGAACTCATCTCAGTGGTTGCTAGAGGCGCTCAGCTCCATCACTCATATGCACTCGAACTGGCGGAGAATCTCATGGGATTGCTTCAGCTCAGGCGTGGCGATCTCAATGGATCTCGCCGGTCTCTTCGCTTAGGCATGGCGTGGAGCCGCGAGTGTGGCGATGAATGGGGTCTCGCGCTGTCGTACAGCAATCGAGGCGTGCTGGAGCACGAACTTGGCCGGCCCCGCGCGGCGCACAGACTGTTCCAGCGAGCCCGCCAACTCATGGATGGCGCGGGAAGTCGCGACGATGTTCCGGAGCTGCTCCGTCGACAGGCACAGGCCTTGATTGACCTTGGCCACACAGTCGACGCGCGGCGCGTCGCGCAAGAGGGATTGCGGTTGGCAATCGGGTTTCGCAACACGTTGGAGGAATGCAATTGCAGACGTGTGCTCTCGGAAATCGCGCTCTCACTCGACGCACCGGAGCGCAGCAGGGAACTCGCCGATCATGCGGCAACGAGCCTGCGTGCTCTGGGCGCGGGCTTCGAGGAAGCGATGGCGCTGCGGCAGCTGGCTGAAGCTGAGAAGGCGCTCGGACGGCAAGCAGAGGCAAGAGACGCAGCAGCCGAAGCACTGTCGATACTTACTCGTCTGTCCTCGCGCCGAGAGATACGGCGGACACGTGAGGTGCTGGCGCGGATCGACGCTGCTTCTTCTGACGCACGTCCCGTGCTTGCGATGGAGCCCAATCGACTGGCATCGCTATGTCGCTCCAGCAGGGCTGTTGCGTGCGCAGAGTCAGTCGATCAGTTGGCTCGCGAAGCCGCAGATATAGCAGCATCTGAGATCCCTGCGGACGTTGTGTCGGTTGTCGTGCGGCTAGGAGCGGGAACATCTTCGGTTGTGTCGGAGCTCTGCGACGTTCCTGATGCGGAGGGTGTCACGGAATCCGTACGGCGTGTCTGCTCGGGGCTAGGGGAGGGACTTGTCGAGGCTGTGCTCATTGAGGCTACTGGCGCGACAGGGCCGATGCCCGAACTTGTTCGCGAGCTAGGCGTCAGGAGGGCACTCGTTGTGCCAATGAGGGGGCGCGACGCCACAGTGGGTCACATCTACCTCGACTACCGTACACGCGATGCACATTTCACCGATGATGACATCCGCTTCGTTGAGGCTCTTGCGATCCAGGCGGCGACAGCGCTCGAGAACATTGAGCTTCGGGCGAAGCTCGAGGCGGAAATCGAGACGCTGCGCTGGGAGGTGGACGGGAGGTACTCCTTCTCGAACATTATCGGTCGGAGCGTCGAGATGCAGAAGGTGTTCTCGCTCCTCGAACGCGTATCTCCGTCTTCGGCGACGGTTCTCGTCGAGGGCGAGTCGGGCACAGGCAAAGAGCTGGTAGCCAGAGCCATACACCACAACAGCCCGCGCAAGAATGAGCGCTTCGTTCCCCAGAACTGCGCGGCGCTTCCTGAACAGCTCCTGGAGAGCGAACTCTTCGGCCACGTCCGTGGTGCGTTCACGGGCGCCCTCAAGGAGAAACGGGGTCTGTTCGAGGCGGCGGACGGCGGTACGTTCTTCCTGGATGAGATCGCCGACATGCCGCCATCGCTTCAGGTGAAACTCCTTCGAGTACTGCAGGATGGCGAGGTCCGTCGAGTCGGCGCAACCGACTCGATCAGAGTTGATGTCAGGATCATTGCTGCGACGAACAAATCGCTCGAGGCGGAGGTGAAGGCGGGTCGTTTCCGCCATGACCTGTACTATCGCCTCAATGTCGTACGCGTCGAAATGCCGCCGCTCAGAATCCGAAGGGATGACATTCCGCTGCTTGCGCAGCACTTCCTCGACACCTGTGCGACCGAGTCCGACAAGGACATCCGGGGTTTCACGGACGGTGCGATGGGGCGTCTGGTCAACTACGACTGGCCGGGCAACGTCCGCGAACTCGAAAACGAGATGCAGCGCGCGGTCGCCCTCGCTCGAAACGAGGTGAACATCTCTGAGAAGGATCTCTCGGAGCGGATACGATCCTGCGATGTTACCGTCAGGCCATCGCGGCACGGTGCCAGCCTCGACCTGAAAGACATGGTTGAGGACATCGAACGCCGTGTGATTCTCCAGATGCTCGAGGAGTACAACTGGAACAAGTCGAAGACGGCGGAGGCACTAGGTCTCAGCCGACAGGGACTTCTGAAGAAGATAGCGCGCTTGAAGCTCCGTCGGGACGCGGAGTAGTATCTCTCGACGACCAAACACTCACGCCTGACTCGAGGAGCAGCCTTGCCACCGAGCCCTGAGGACCGTAACGACGCCTACACCCGCGCCGGAGTCGACATCGACGCCGGCCTGGATGCCGTGAAGCTCATGGGGGAGGCGGTTCGCTCCACATGGGATGAGAACGTCTGCGGCCAGTACGGAGCGTTCGCCGGTCTCTACGACCTGGCTGGTGCGCAGTGCGGGCGCGACGTGCTCGCCGTCACCGTCGACGGCGTGGGGACGAAGATCAAGGTGGCATCGATGGCCGGTCGGTACGATTCGGTCGGCGCGGACCTCGTCAATCACTGCGTGGACGATCTCCTCGTCTCACGCGCGCGTCCCCTGCTCTTCGCGGATTACTTCGCATCCTCGAAGATCGCGCCCGAGATGGTCGCGCAGGCGGTGGGCGGAATGGCGGGGGCGTGTCGCGAGGTCGCGTGCAGTCTCGTGGCGGGGGAGACGGCTGAGATGCCGGGCGTCTACTGCGAGGGGGAGTTCGACCTCGTCGGCTGCATGATCGGCATCGCTCGGAAGGATGAGCTGGACGCAGTTCAGCCCATCGTCCCCGGCGACGTTCTCATCGGGCTACCGTCCACCGGGCTCCACACAAACGGATACTCGCTCGCACGGCATCTGCTCTTCGATGAGGCCGGGTACACGGTCGACACCGACCATCCCGACCTCGGCAGCACGGTGGGCGAGGCGCTGCTTGCCGTCCATCGCGAATACCTGACGGCCGTCGGTCCGCTCCTGGGTCACCCAGCCGTCCACGGTCTCGCGCACATCACCGGCGGCGGCCTCTACGACAACATCAAGCGCATCCTGCCCGAGGGTTGCCAGGGCCACATCGACAAGAGTACGTGGGATCCGCTCCCCATCTTCAACCTGCTCTGTTCTATCGGCAAGCTCTCCGACCGCGAGGCCTACCGCTCACTCAACATGGGTATTGGGTTGGTGCTGGTTGTGGCGGCGGATGCGGCAAACGAAGTCCAGGCGTCGCTCGCGTCACGCGGCGAGAAGCCCGTTGTCATCGGTGGGCTTCTCAGCGGAGAGAAGGGCGTCACCATCGAGTGACGTGACGCCTCCTACCGCACGTACCCCAACGCCTCGAGCTTCTCGCGCGTGGCGTCGTCCATCTGCACCTTGTCGCTCTCGGCACCCCGACCTTCCATGAACGCGTTGAGCTTCGCGAGCAGCCGCTCCGTGTGCGGCGCGCCCTCGATGTAGACGTTGTCGGTCTCGTCGGGATCGTACGAGAGATCGTACATGAACGTCCCGGTGTGGACGTTCTGGACCGGGGCGAACGTGCCGCGGCTCGCCCAGGGGATGAGGTTCGTATCAGCCGGCGCGATAGCGATGAGCTTGAGGTCGCCGTCGATGATCGTGCGCTGGCGATGGCCCGGCGGCCGGTCGCGCTCCATGAACACGGCGCGCTCGGCGATCGGCGGGTTCAGAAGGTCGATGCCCGGCAGTCCCTCCGGCTGTTCGCCGATTCCCAGAAGAGACAGCACGGTCGGCAGGAAGTCGATCTGCTGCGCGCGGACGTCGCTCACGCCCGGTGCAATGCCCGGGCCCGTGATCGAGAGCGGCACCCGCATGACCTCCTCGTACGATGTGTAGTGGTACGCCCCGCCGTGTTCGCCGAACTCCTCACCGTGGTCTGATGTGAAGATGACGATCGTATTGTCGAGGATTCCGCGCTCGTCGAGCGCACTCAGGAGCCGTCCGATCTCACGATCGGTGTATGCGATCTCCTGGTCGTATCGGTCGACGTCGCTATCGCCGAACGTGTTCCATTCGTCATGAGATAAATATTCGAAATGAGGATCAAAGTAGTGAACCCACATGAAGAAAGGCGGTTCGAGCGCGTCCAAGTCCGAGATGGCGAGGTTCGTCAGTCGGTCGGCAGTCGAGACGTTATGAGGATGGCCGACCTGGAGCACGGAGTAGTCGTACTTCCGGAACCCCTTGTTGAAACCGTAGGTCGGGGTGAGGAGCATGTGGCTGACGAACGCTCTCGTGTCGTAGCCGGCGGCTCTCAAGACACTCGCCAGCGTGGGCAGGCTCCGATCCAATGCACTGTGGAAATCGGTCGCGCCCGTATCGCTCGGGTAGAGGCCCGTGAACATCGTCGCCATCGAGGGCATCGTCCAGCCGGACTGGCTGTACGCCTCGGGGAAGACGAGACCGCGCGCCGCCAGAGCGTCGATGTTGGGGGAGACCGGCCGCTCGTATCCGTTGAAACCGACGTGGTCGTGCCGGAGTGTGTCCACACAGATGAGGAGAACGTTCGGGCTCGATGTCCCGAGCGGACCCAGCCAGAGGAACGTGCCGGCGGCCAGCGCGATGACGGCAGCGAGGATGATGAGACGCGTTCGCATGGACGCTCTCCGTTCCGCAAAATGAAACAGTGACCTGTCGCGTGCATCTGATGATACTGCGACAGACAGAAGGTTCAAGCTGCATTCTCTCAACGAACGGTGATCCAGCTCATCCGAGATGCAGCAGTGAAGCCCCGGAGGCCCCCCTCTCGGGGCTTCACGCTATCAGGGGCGACGTGTCGAGCGCACGCCGCCCCGGGGCCGGCGATTGCGGGGTCGCGCCTGGCCGTGGTAAGGTCATGGGGCCATAGTACCCTCACAACCTCGGAGCTTCGGATGGCCCGCAGGGACGCACGGACAAAGGACAAGCAGAAGCCCGGACGCGGTCCCGGCAGCACGAAGGGCGCGTTCGGTCGAGCCGGCGAGCCCCGTAGGGCGCCCGTCGCCGAGCCTGTTCCCGCGGCTCCCGCCCGCCACTGGCTGGTCAGCGACTGCGCCGTCCTCGTCTACCTCGCGCTCGCGAAGCTCGTCATCCACCTGCTCACGAACGGCGGCTACGGCTACCACCGCGACGAGCTCTACTACATCGCGTGCGGCAATCACCTTGCGTGGGGGTTCGTGGACCACCCGCCGCTCGTGCCGTTCATCGCGAAGCTCGTGACATCGACCATCGGCAC
>CAZNHF010000054.1:5787-14570 GCA_964572375.1 uncultured bacterium
ACCACCCGCCGCTCGTGCCGTTCATCGCGAAGCTCGTGACATCGACCATCGGCACGTCTCTCTCGGCGATACGGCTCATCCCCGCGCTCGCGGGAGCGGCGACGGTGTTCGTCGCCGGTCGCATCGCGAAGGAGGCGGGAGGGAGGCTCTTCGCGCAGGTCCTCACGGCTGTCGCCGTCATCATCGGCGCGAACTATCTCTTCTTCGGAACACTCCTGACGACGAATGTGTTCGACCAGCTGTTCTGGGCGATCGCGCTCTACCTCTTCGTCATCATTCTCCGCCGGGGCGAGCCGAAGCATTGGATCTGGCTCGGCGTCGTGCTCGGGCTGGGGCTGCTCAACAAGCATACGATGGTATTCCTCGGCGCGGGGCTCGGAGCAGGTCTTCTCTTTACGAGCGAGCGTGAGCGTCTGATGGACCGGTGGCCGTGGATCGCGGCCGCCGTCGCCGGCGTCATCTTCCTCCCGAACATCGTCTGGGAGGTCCACCATGGCTGGCCGACCCTCGAGTTCCTCCAGCGCGCTGACATCAACCGCATGCCGACGCTCTCGCCGTGGCTCTTCTTTGTCGGGCAGGCCATCGGACTGCATCTTCTGCTCGTGCCGGTCTGGCTCATCGGACTCTGGCGCGCGCTGACCGCGAAGGACGCGCCGTGGATGCGTCCGATCGGCGTCGCGTACGTCCTGCTCTTTCTGTACTTCATGCTGACGCGCGCGAAGCACTACTACCTCGCGCCGCTCTACCCGCCCGTGATCGCGTTCGGCGCCGTTACCATCGAGCGCTGGGTTCGCGGACGCCGGTTCCGCTGGGCGCCGGCGGTCATCATCACCCTGCTGCTCGTCGGTGGCGCTGTCACCGCGCCGCTCTCGCTTCCCGTTCTCGAACCCGCGGCTCTCATCGAGTACGCGGACCGTCTTCAGCCGGGAACGCGGACGCAGGCACCGGGCGAATCCGCGATGCCCGCGGCGTTCCAGGACATGTTCGGATGGGAGGAGATGGTCGCTCAGGTCGCTGCGGCCTACCACGCGCTTCCGCACGAGGACCGCGCGGTCGCGGCGGTCTCCGCCAACAACTACGGTCAGGCCGCCGCCATCGATTTCTTCGGCGAGGAGTACGGGCTCCCGAAGGCGGTCTCGACGCACAACGCCTACTGGTACTGGGGGCCGCGCGACTACACCGGCGAGGTGTTCATGACGGTCGGCGTCAGGCCGCAGGCCCTGAGCGGCGCGTTCGAGTCGGGCGAGCAGGTGGGCACCATCGTGCACCCGTACGTCATCTGGTACGAGACGGACCAGCCGATCATCGTCTGGCGGGGGATGAAGCTCCCGCTCAGCGACGCATGGTCGCAGATGAGGCTGTTCTACTGATATCGAGAGCTCACGAAGCGAGGTGTTCTTGAGAGTACGGCAGGCAGGTCACGCAGGCAGCGGTGCAGACGCAAGCCGGTACAGAGCCGATGCAGTGGGCGCGCGCAGGGCCGGCGCGGCGACGCTCGCTATCATCCGGACACTGGCCGCCGCCCTGGCACCGGCCGCCATCCTGACGCTGGCGCTCGTCCTCGCGAGCTGTTCGGGCGACGACGCCCCGAAGCGATCGGCCGAGGAGCAGGCGTACTGGACGGGCGGAGTCGGCCGCTGGCATGAGGGTGGCTGGCGTGAGCTCTCGACCGTGCAGGAAGAGTCGATCACGCGCGAGCAGTACCGCGAGATCGAACGGCTTCGCTCCATCGGGTATCTCACCGGCTCGACCGCGCCGCCGGCGAATACCGGCGTCACGGTCTACGATCGCGCGCGTACATACGAGGGCCTCAACTTCTACACGTCGGGCCACATGCCGGGCGCCGTCCTGATGGACATGAAGGGCAGGGTACTCCACGAGTGGGAGTATCAGTTCATCGATGCGTGGGACAAGTTCCCCGGCGTTGAACTCCCGCCGCACAACAAGACGATCGGTTACTGGCGCCGTGCCTATCCGTTCCCCAACGGCGATGTCATCGCCATCTTCGAGGGTGTCGGCATCATCAAGGTCGACAAGGACTCGAATCTGCTGTGGGCGAACTTCAACGCGGCGCACCACGACCTCGAGGTCATGCCCGACGGGACCATCTACACGCTGACGCGCGACGCGCACATGCTCCCGCGCATCAGCGAGGAGGAGCCCGTCCTCGAGGACTTCATAACGGTCATGGACGCCGACGGGAACGAGCTCCGGAGCTTCTCGCTTCTTGAAGCGTTCGAGAACTCGCGGTACACGGTGATCCTCGACGACATGAAGCCGAGCGGCGACATCTTCCATACGAACACCATCGAGGTCCTGGACGGCAAGCTTGCCGACGAGCTGTCCGCGTTCCGGGCCGGCAATGTGCTCGTGAGCATGCGCGAACTCGGCGTTCTTGCCGTCGTCGACATGACAGCCGAGAAGGTGGTCTGGGCGCTTCGGGGGACCTGGGTCGCGCAGCACCAGCCGACGGTGCTGCCGGATGGCAACATCATGCTGTTCGACAATCGTGGGAACCGCGGCGGCTCTCGCGTCATCGTCTTCGACCCGCAGATGAGGCAGACGCTCTGGGTGTACGGCGGAGAGCAACCTGGCCAGTTCTTCTCGAACGAGTGCGGTTCGAGCAGCATCCTGCCGAACGGCAACGTGCTCATCACGGAGTCGGATCGCGGGAAGGCCTTCGTTGTCGCGCAGGACAAGACCATCGTCTGGAAGTACATCAATCCCGCGCAGGCGGGCGACAAACGGCAGTTCGTCGCCACGATCTTCGAGATGATCCGGCTCGAGAGGGACTACGGAGCCGATTGGCTCAGGAGGAACTGATGGGGCGGTCAAAGCGCTCAGTGATACTCGCGGCCGTGGCCGTGGCTGTCTGCGCTCTCGCGCTGACGGGCGGCGGGCCATCGATGTCAACGGAGGTCGCGCCGGGGAGCCCCGGAGAGGACTATCGGATGCTCACGCCCGACGGGGCGTGGTCGTGGCTCGCCGACCCGCGCGCCATCTACTACGAGGGTGAACACCGGCGGACGTACGCGGCGTGGGTGAACTCCATCGGCGACATCCGTGTGGCCTCATACGACCATGACACCGGCGAGCGGACGACCGTGACACTCGTCGAAGGTTTCCACGTGGACGACCACGCGAACCCGACGCTCCTGGTTCGCCCGGACGGACGGGTCATGGTCTTCTACTCGATGCATCGAGGTCGCTGGCTCATCACGCGGACCGCGACGAATCCTGAAGACATCACGCTCTGGGGGGAGGAGGACGACGTCGGGCCCTACACGAGCGACACGCGTGGTCACACAGGGCCGCGGCCCGTGCTCCTGCCGGGTGAGGAGAACCGCATATTCCTGTTCTGGCGCGGACCGGGCTACGATACGCATCTGGCCACGACGCCCGACGGGTGGAACTGGAGCGAACCGCGTCCGTTCATCACGGCCGGCGAGACGAGTCCGTACGTACGTCCGGCCGGCGACGGTGACGAGTCGATCCATATCGCGATCTCACCCGTGCACCCCCGTCAGGAGGGCGGCGATCGCATTCTCTACGCCCGCTACCACGCCGACGCCATCTGGCGCGCAGACGGGACACGCATCTGTGGCATGGAGGAGCTGCCCTTCGGGATGGATGCGTGCGACGTCGTCTACGACGGGTCAGCGATCGGCGTGCCGGCCTGGGTATGGGATGTGGCGGATGACGGCGGAATCCCGATCGTCGTCTACGCGACCTTCCCCGAGCGGGACGACCATCGCTACTGGTACGCGCGCTGGACTCCGGGGGGATGGGAGCGACACGAGATCACGGCGGCCGGCGGATGGTTTCCGACGGGACGGCTTGGATCGCGCCGGCACGACCCGTTCTACTCGGGCGGCATCACGCTCGACAATGAGAACCCGTCGGTCGTCTATCTCTCCCGCCAGGTCAACGGCGTGTTCGAGATCGAACGCTGGGTAACCGCCGACGGCGGCGCGACGTGGGAGAGCGAGGCCGTGACCGGCGGTTCGCGTGCGAACAACATCCGCCCGGTCGTCCCTGAGATCTCCGCCGTGAACCCCGGAACGACTGAGCCCCCGTCCACCCTCTTCTGGATGAACGGGAGCTACGTGGACTACGGGGAATACTCGACCAGCATCCGCATGCGCTGAGTTATGCCCCGCCAATGGGCACCAATCACGAAGTCGTGCGGACCGCGCATCGGATTCTGTCGCCCGACGGCCACGCGTGGTATAATGGGAACGGATCGGTCTCCGCGATCGGCGGAGCGGCGAGCCTCGGAGGAACACTCATGGACGCCACATCTGCCTTGAACCGCCCCCTGAAACTCGCGCTGCTGGTGCTTGCCCTTGTTGTGTTTGCGGCGGGCGCGGCGGCGGCTGTTCCGCTCTTCTGGACGGCCTCCACGGCGAGCGACGCAAACGTGGAGTGGGTGGATGTCGGATGGGGGAGCGAGCCGTACGAACTCCGTGTGACGGATTCGGACCTCGAGTCCACGCGGCTCGGTTTCGAGCTCAGCCGATTCATGACGGCGAGTGTGACGGCGATGAGCGGGGAGTGGACCGCGGTGGCGCTTCCGGGCGCGGCGCTCAGACTCGAGCTGGGTTCTCCGGAACTTCCGGTCGTCCGCGCGTCGATAGCGCTGTCGGACCTCGGGGGCGTCGAGCTCCATCTCTCTGACGCAGTCTACGACGAGTTCGCAGGCGTCGACCTCCTGCCTTCGAAGGGCAGCATCTCGCGGGACGTGGACCCGGCCGGCGTCCCGTACGAATTCGGCCCCGTCTACGAGGTTGACCGGTGGTATCCGGAAGAGACGGCGGAACTCGGGAAGCCCTACATCTTCCGCGACACGCGGGGCGCCGTGGTCTCCGTCAACGCATTCCAGTACAACCCCATAAGACGAACGCTTCGCGTGCTTCGCTCCGCGACGATCGAGGTCGTGGCTACCGGCGCGCGCGGAAGCAGCGAACTCGTGTCCAGACCGTGCGTCCGCTCGAGCGAGTTCGAGCGAATCTACACGCGGCACTATGTCAACGCCGACGCGCTCTTCGAAAGCGGAGTGCTCGCGACGGCGCGCGGACGCTACACGCCGATCCCCGAGGTGGGGCCGATGCTCGTCATCGCGTACGACGACTTCGTGTCCTCCATGGCGCCGTTCGTCGAGTGGAAGGAACAGGCGGGTGTACCGACATCGGTCGTCGCGCTCTCCACGATCGGCACCACCGATGACGATATCCGAAGCTACATCCTCAATGCGTATGACACGGATGGCATCGCGTTCGTCCTTCTCGTCGGCGATGCAGATCAGATCCCTACGTATCTCGATGGCACCAAGGCCGCTGACCCGATGTACACGCTGCTCGATGGCGGCGACTCGTATCCCGAGATCCTCATCGGCCGGTTCTCCGCCGAGACCGTCGATCAGGTGGTCACGCACGTCACCCGGAGCATCGAGTACGAGCGCGACCCGCAGGCAGGCGCTGAATGGTACGGGAAGTCCTGCGGCATCGCGTCCGACCAGGACGGGGGCACCGGAACACCGGACAAGTCCTTCATGGAGGACATGCGTCAGACGCTTCTCGGATTCACGTTCACCGAGGTCGATGCGCTGTACGACCCGGGCGTGACGGACGTCATGATCGCCGCCGCCGTCAACGAGGGACGGAGCCTCGTCAACTACATGGGGCACGGCAACACGATGGGCTGGTCGACGGGGACGTTCATTAGTGGTGACGTCGATGCGTTGGTCAACGACGACATGCTCCCGTGGATCGTGAGTACGGCCTGCTATGTCGGGAAGTTCCATACGACCAGGTGTTTTGCGGAAGTGTGGATGCGGGCAACGAACGGGGATCGTCCGAGTGGCGCCGTCGGCATCTACGCGTCGTCGATCAGTCAGGACTGGGTGCCGCCTATTGTCGCGCACCTCGAGATCATGGATCTCCTCGTGACTGAGGAGAACTACACGCTGGCCGGTCTGATGATGAACGGCGCGTGCGCGATGATCGACGCGCACGGGTCGGTCGGCGCCAACGAGTTCACTCACTGGCACGTCTTCGGCGACCCGAGTCTGCGCGTGAGGACCGCGACACCGGACACGCTCGTGGTCACGCACGCCGGGTCCGTGGACCCGGAGGATTTCGAGTTCACCGTGCAGACGATGGCTGGCGCGCTGGCCTCGCTCTCCGATGGGGGCGAGTGCATCGGCGCGGCGTTCGCGGACGGGGGCGGCGAGGCGGTCATCGCATTCGCGGATACCCTGACCGGGGACAGCGTGATGCTGACGGTCACCGGCTTCAATCGCTTCCCGTACACCGAGCAGGTTCCCCTGGGCAATGGTTCATCGTCGGGTGACACGACGAGCGTGCTCTCGCTTTCGCAGAACTTCCCGAACCCGACCAGGCGCGGGACGGCGATCGCCTTCACGCTGCCGGCAGGCGGCGATGTGAAGCTCGCCGTATATGATGTGGCGGGTCGGCACGTAGCAACGCTGGTGGACGGCTATCGTTCCGCCGACAGCTACCAGGTCGCATGGGAAGGGAAGGACGACGCGGGGAACAACCTCGCGACGGGCGTCTACTTCTACCGCCTCGAGACGCCGCAGGGTGAGAAGCACCGGAAGATGCTCCTGCTCCGCTAGCGCCGCAATCTCGGCCGCTTTCGGCCACAATCTCGGCCGCTCCAGGCCCCATCTCGGCCGCTTTCGGCCACAATCTCCGCCGCTCCCGGCGGTTCCTACCTCACTACCACTATCTTCCTGACCCGCGGTATCGCGTCGCAGTCGAATCTCACGAAATAGACCCCGGCGGCCACCTCTCCGCCGCGGTCGTTGCGTCCATTCCAGATGACGTCGTGACATCCCCCGGCGATGGGATCGTCGATGAGCGTTCTGACGAGTCGGCCGGAGGCGTCGTAGACCTTCAGGGTTGTGCGGTCGACCCCGTGAGGGATCTCGAACGAGAACGTCGTGCTCTCCGTGAACGGACTCGGCCGGGGGCGGGCGAAGTGAATGGCGAGAGTGCCCGCGGTCGATGCGCTCACGATGCCCTGGCCGCAGATGTCCTCTGTTCCATCCCACATCATCGCGCCCAGCCGGTACCAGAACGTGGACTCCGGCCAGACCGTGTCGTCGATATGCATGCCCGGCGAGGCGGGCGCGAGCGCGTCATCCGTGATGTGCTCGAACGGTCCCTCCGACGACAGTGCGCGTGAGATGACGAATCCCTCGACGCCCTCGAGCGTCTCGAGGTCCCAGCGGAGCGTCACCTCGGTCGCGCCTGTCGCGACCGCGTAGAAGATGCCGTTGACGGGCGAGTCATCTCCGCCGTCTCCATCGATGGCCCGCGCGGAGGCCGCATCGAACTCCGGGAGGCTCGGTGGCTCAGGGGCTGCCGCGATATCTGGCGTGGCATGAAGTGCACATGGGATGGCCAACATCAGGGCGAGGACGACGAGGAGCGTTCGCAGTGTGTGCATGGAAGCCTCCTGGTCCATATCGTACTGGTAGCGTAGATAGCATCAGATGGTGCAAGTATACCTCTTCTGTTGGGTGGCGCTCAAGCACTTCGTGGCGAGGGGCGAGGCGCAGTGTGCTTGTCTCCGGAGGCGTTCGAGCAGAGTTGGAGGGGCACAGAAAGAACGGCCCCCGGTTTCCCGGAGGCCGTTCGTGATCTGCCTTTGGACCGTGCTACCACCGCCGGCGCGCCGCCGGCACGCGGGTGGGGAAGCGGTCGATCCTACTCTCCGGCGAGCTCGCCGCGCTTCGCTGCGGCCTTGAGCTTGTCGTTGGCCATGATGGCGACCTCGACGCGGCGGTTCTGCTGCTTGCCCTCCACCGTGCCGTTCGTCGCGACCGGCTGCATCTCGCCGTACCAGGTGATGGTCATCCGCGAGCCCGCTACCGAGTGCTCGATGAGGTAGTTGGCGACCGAGAGAGCACGGCGCTCGGAGAGAGCCATGTTGTACTCTTCGGCTCCATCTGAGTCCGTGTGACCCTCGATGAGGATGTCGGTGTCGGGGTACTTGTTGAGGATCCGCGCCAGCTCGGTCAGGTTCACCTGCGAGGCATCGCTCAGGTCTGACTTGTCGACGGCGAACAGAAGACCCGAGTCGAAGGTGATCTTGATGCCCTCACCGATGCGCTCGACCGTGGCGCCCTCGATGTCGGCATCGATCTCCTCGGCCTGGTCGTCCATGTACTCGCCGATGGCGGCGCCCGCGGCCCCACCGATCACGGCTCCAAGGATGGCGCCGAGTGCTGTGTTGCCAGATGCGTCGCCGATGGCTCCGCCAATGACGGCGCCGGTCGCGCCACCTATGAGGATTCCCTTGTCGCTTCTCGACATCGACGCGCAGCCGGCAAGTGAAGCGACGAGGACGAGAACGACGAGCATGGTCAGAACTCTTCTCACGAGGTACCTCCTGGTTGAGTGCGTTATCCGTCTCTCGTTCAGCTTCAGACGCATGGAAGCATCGCGTGTTCGATGTGCGGAAGTCAAGGATGGTTCGCCAAACCTGCGCACACTCCTGTAGTTGACAGACAGGGGGGAGTGTGTGATACGCTATGAGTCTGTATATCAGATAGGTATGAGACAGTGCTGCGGTCCGTGTCGTCGGACGCGGCCCAGCGTACACGGGAGGATGTATGAAGAGCATGCGCACACAGGTTTGGTTGGTAATTGGCACCCTGGCCCTTATCTCGCTTCTGGTGGTCGGGGCCCAGGCTCAGGATTGCAGGGACTACGAGAACTACCTCTGCTGGAAGGGGAATGTCCCCGTCGGCGGCG
>CAZNHF010000055.1:0-14264 GCA_964572375.1 uncultured bacterium
CGGCGCCGAGATCGCGGTGGTGTACGAGAAGACCGACACGACCATTCTTCCGGCCGGTGTCGCCTACACGCACCCGACGCTTGGCTACCAGACCGTCGCCCTCGGCTTCGGTATGGAGTTCATGATGGACAGTCTCGACCCGTCGACCGGTTACTACAACACGGGCGTCGCGGACCGGGTCAACCTGATGGACAACATCATGACCTACTTCGCGCAGACCCCGACCACGAACCCGACCGACGTCGTTGAGAGCGGCTTCAAGAACATGCTCGCGCATGCTCAGCCGAACCCGTTCAACCCGGTGACGAAGATCGCCTACAGCATCCGTGAGACGGGTGCCGTGTCGATCGAGGTCTACAACATCGCCGGTAAGGTCGTGCGCACGCTCCTCGAGAGTGAGCTGGACGCGGGCACGACCGGCTACGTGGTGTGGGACGGCACGGACGATGCGGGAGCGAAGTGCGCCAGTGGCGTCTACTTCTACCGCATGAACGCGCAGAACTTCACCGAGAGCCACAAGATGGTGATGCTGAAGTAGGCTCTTGCCTCCGGCAAGAGCTCGGCGCCTCGCTTCGCGAAGCGCAGGAGGAAAGAAGGGGAGCGGGGGCCGGGAGACCGGCCCCCGTTCTGTTGTGGCGCGCCCAACGGCGAACTGCTATTCTCCGCTGGCGTCGCACTGCCGGGGCCGCAGCGCGTGGGCCGGACGCAGCGGTGCACCGCGCAAACATCGACCACGTGAAGAAAGAAGTGAGAATGGGACAGACCACATCTGCGACTGCGGACATGACGGGCTGGGAGGCACTCGGTGGAGCGCTTTTCCGGGCGAGAGGCTTCACGCCGCTCGTGCTTGTGTTCATCGTGCTCCTCTGGCCGACGCCGGCAGGGCTGCCGCCCTGGACCCTCGCGACATCGCTGGCGCTCATTCTGGTGGGCGAGGCCGTCCGTCTGAGAGCGGTCGGTTTCGCCGGCAAGCGCACCAGGACGCGGGGAACGAACGTCAAGGAGCTCGTGACGGCCGGGCCATTCGCCCGCGTGCGCAACCCGCTCTACATCGGGAATTTCCTGCTCGCGCTCGGGCTCATCGTGGTCTCGAGAGTCGAATGGCTGCTCTGGGTCTTCCCGGTGTTGTTCTTCCTCCAGTACGCGGCCATCATCGCCTGGGAGGAGCGGGTGCTCACGAACCAGTTCGGGGACGAGTACCGCACCTACCGGAACAGGGTTCCACGATGGATACCGAGACCAACGCCCGCCGAGCCTCAGAGCGCGCATGAGTACTCCGGGCAGACAGCCTGGCAGAGCGAGCGCGACTCCCTCAGAGCGCTTGTCGTGCTGTTCGCGCTTCTCGTGCTCAAGCATCTCTTCTGGAGCGACGTATTCTCGTGGCCGATCCGACAACTCGGCCGACTCCTCAGCAACTCGTAGAACATCCGGATGCAGGGAGGAACCGCATGAAGCACATGAAGGGCGAGAACCGGAAGCCGAAGGCGATCGAGGTCGAGGGTGCGCAGGGCGTGATGAAGGCCGGACTCGTAACGGCGGGTGACGGTTCCCCGACCGCGGCCATGCGGTTGTTCGAACTGGAGCGCGGCGGTCACACACCGTGGCACGCGCACGACTGGGAGCACGTCATCTACATACTCGAGGGCGAGGGCGTTCTGAAGTCCGAGAACGGGGACGCACCGTTCGCCGCCGGTGACTCGCTGCTCGTCGAGCCGGATGAGGAGCACAATTTCGTCAATACGGGCAGCGATCGGCTCCGGTTCATCTGCGTTGTGCCTCTGCGCGGCGACTGAGCTGTCTCGAGCCGGATCAGGGTCAGATGAGCCTCAGTGAGAACCAGCCCCTGCTCCTCACAGGAAAAAAACACAGAAGTCGCGTGAAAAGGCTTGCGATACGGGAGTACCGGGCATATACTCCGCGACACAGTTAGGAAGTAACCTTTTAAACTAGCACTGTGAGGCTAGAAAGGGTGAAGCGAAACGCAGACAAGAGGACGGGCGGTCGCTAGCAGACGCTAGCGGAGCCCGTTTCTGTGTTTCACCCTCGGCCTCGAGGAGAAGGGAATGGGCTGGACCCAGAAGCACCTCCTGGGCCTCGAGGGAGTCGGTCGCGACGAGATCACAACCATACTCGACACGGCTTCCAAGTTCAGAGAGGTCCTGGACCGTCCGGTGAAGAAAGTGCCGACGTTCCGGGGAATCACAGTCGTCAACCTGTTCTTCGAGGCGAGCACGAGAACGCGCATGTCGTTCGAGCTCGCTGAGAAACGACTCTCCGCAGACGTGATGAATTTCTCAGCATCCACGTCGAGCCTCAAGAAGGGGGAGACGCTCCGCGACACGGCCAGAAATATCGAGGCCATGAAGGTGGACATGGTCGTCATGCGCCACCCTTCACCGGGCGCTCCGCACTTCCTCACGCAGCACATCGACGCTTCGATCATCAACGCCGGGGACGGTCCTCACGAGCACCCCACACAGGCGCTTCTCGACCTCTTCACGATGCGCGAGAACCTCGGCGACCTCGATGGAAAGCGGGTCACCATCGTTGGTGATATCATCCACTCGCGCGTCGCCCGCTCGGACATTTGGGGACTTCGCACGATGGGTGCCGAGGTCACGCTCTGCGGACCGACGACGTTCATGCCGGCCGAGGTCGAAGCGATGGGGGTCACCGTCAGCCACGACATACACGAGGCCACTGTGAACGCCGACGTCGTCAACATCCTCCGCATACAGCGGGAACGGCAGGAGGGTTGTTTCCTCCCGAGCCTTCGCGAGTACACGCAGCGCTTCGGCGTCGACAGCGAGCGACTCGCCGCCATGCGACCTGATGTCCTGATCATGCATCCCGGACCGATCAACCGGGGCGTGGAGATTGCGCCCGAAGTCGCTGACGGTCCGCGGTCGGTCATTCTCGACCAGGTAACGAACGGCGTTGCAGTCAGGATGGCCGTCCTGTACCTCCTCTCGCGCGTGCGCGCGGCAGAGCGCGTCGACGAACCTGAGATCCTCGCGGAGGTGATGACATGAAACGGATGATCCTCAAGGGCGGCCGCGTGATCGACCCGGCGTCGAGCACCGATGCACGACTGGACGTTCTCATCGACGGAAGCAGGATCGCGGAGATCGGTGATTCGATCCGCGCGGAGAACGCGACGGAGATAGACGTCAGCGGTCACGTCGTGGCGCCCGGACTCGTCGACATCCACGTACATCTCCGGGAGCCGGGGCGGGAGGACGAGGAAACGATCGAGAGCGGGACGCGGGCCGCCGTGCACGGCGGCGTCACGTCGGTCGCGGCAATGCCGAATACCGACCCGACCATCGACGACCCCTCCTGGGTCGAGTTCGTCAGGACGCGCGGGAAGCTGGCGACGGTTCACCCGATCGCCGCGATCACGATGGGACGCGAGGGCAAGACGCTCGCCGGAATGGCCGAGCTGGCCGGCGCCGGCGCCGTCGCCTTCTCGGACGACGGATGCTCGGTGATCGACGCCAACGTCATGAGACGCGCCCTCGAATACGCAGGAATGGTCGGCCGCCCGGTCATCGCTCATTGCGAGGACCCGGACCTCGTCGGGCACGGCGTCATGCACGAGGGACTCGCCTCGACCCGAACAGGTCTGAGACCGATCCCGGCGGCTGCCGAAGAAGTCATGGTCGCCCGAGACATCATCCTGGCGGCTGGCACGAGCGCCCGACTCCACATCGCGCACGTATCGACGGCAGGCAGCGTTGAACTTGTCCGCCGCGCCAAAGCGGACGGGATCGCGGTGACCTGCGAGACCTGCCCCCACTATTTCAGCCTCACCGACGACGACGTTCGATCCTACGACACGAGCCTCCGCGTCAACCCTCCGCTCAGAACAGCGGCCGACGTCGAGGCGATCAAGACGGGACTCGCCGACGGAACGATCGACGCTATCGCGAGCGACCACGCACCACATTCGATCGAGGAGAAGCAGGTGGAGTTCGATGCGGCGCCCCCGGGTATGATCGGACTTGAGACGCTTCTGCCTGTGACCCTCACGCACCTCGTGCACACAGGCGCGCTGACGCTTCCTGCCGCACTCGAACTGCTGACGATCGGACCAGCCCGGGCCCTGGGCATCCCCGGCGGCACGCTCAAGATCGGAGCACCGGCGGACATCGTGGTCTTTGACCCGGACGCCGAGTGGACGGTCGCGGCCGACTGGTTCCGGTCGAAGTCGAAGAACTCACCGTTCATCGGCCGGACGGTCAGGGGACGAACCCGGATGACCATCTCCCACGGCAGGATCGTGTTCGAAGAGAGGAACCTTGACGAGGGACATCCAGACGACGCTCACGGCTCGGACAAGACCGAGCGCAGCGAGCTTGCTGTTGGCGTGTAGGCCGGAGGCGCCGTTCGATACGGCACAGCCTGGGCAGTTCGTGCACGTCGACACCGGAACCGAACGCACGCTCCGACGACCGTTCTCCATTGCCGGCGTCGGGCCCGAGGGAGAAGTGGAGCTTCTGATCGAGCTCCGTGGCGGCGGCACCCACGCGCTGGCCGATCTGCAGCTTGGTGCGTCCGTCACGATGATGGGGCCGCTCGGCCACGGGTTCACCCTGCCGGATGCGGAAGGTGCGGCCGCAGCCGCCTCGCGGACGACCGAAGCCGCCCCGCGCGCGGTCGTCGTAGCCGGGGGGATCGGCGTCGCGGGGATCCGCTATCTGCTCCAGCGTCTGGTCGGGCGAGGAACGGACACCATGGTCTTCGTCGGCGCCCGGACGGCGGACGGGCTGCTCCACGAAACGCTGACGACATCAGGGCAGCGCCGGATCGAGATCGCGACGGATGATGGCAGCGCAGGGGAGCGGGGCACCGTCTGCGATATCTTCAAAGACAGAGCAGCGGAGCTTCCTCCAGGGACCTTCGTCTACGGCTGCGGGCCCCGCGGCATGCTGGACTCTCTCGTCGTTATCGCGAGCGAGCACGGTCTTCGGTGCCAGCTCTCGCTCGAAGAGATGATGGCCTGCGGTGTCGGAGCGTGCAGAGGGTGCGTCGTCGCGACGGTCGACGGGTATCGGACTGTCTGCCAGGATGGACCGGTCTTCGATGGTTCCGTGTTGCTCCCTGAAGGACGCGTGATGGAGGTTTCCAGTGGTTGACCTGTCCGTCACGATCGCGGGCCTCACGCTCGCCACACCGGTCATGCTCGCGTCGGGGACGGCAGGGTACGGTCCCGAGTACGCGGATCTTGTCGACTTCACGAAGGTCGGCGCCGTGGTGACCAAGACGGTGACCCTCAAGCCCCGCGTCGGGAACTCGCCGCCGCGATTGGCCGAGACACGTGGGGGACTCCTGAACTCGATCGGACTCGAGAACGTGGGACTCGACAGGTTCCTCGAGGAGAAGCTCCCCGAGGCCGCCCGGCTTCCCTCACTGATCGTTGCGAGCGTCGCGGGGGATACTCCAGGGGAATTCGCCGAACTCTGCGCCGCCGTCGGCGGCCGCAAGGAGATCGCAGCGCTCGAACTCAATATCTCGTGCCCCAACATAGGGCTCGCGCGCGAGCCACGCGCCCGGCGGCCCCTCTGGGCCGACCCTGATGGCGTGGCAGCGGTCGTCGCCGCCGCACGCGGCGCAACATCCAGACCCTTGTTCCTCAAACTCTCGCCCAACGCGTCGGACGTCCTGAGCGTCGCGGAAGCTGCCGAGCGAGCCGGAGCCGACGCCCTGGTCGTGGCGAATACGCTCCCCGGAATGCGTATCGACGTAGCGCGCCGCGCCCCGATGCTCGGCAACCGGTTCGGCGGGCTCTCCGGAGCCGCGCTCATGCCGGTCAACCTTGCGCTCGTCTGGAAGCTCGCGGGAGAGATCGGGATTCCCATCGTCGGCTCAGGCGGCATTGAGAGAGCGGAAGACGCACTGGAGTACATGATGGCCGGGGCAAGTGCATTCCAGGTCGGCACGTCGCTCTTCCGGAACCCCTCTGTCGTCGACCGTATCGTCGACGGCCTGACGCGACATGCGCTCACTGATGGAATAGACTGCCTGGCCGGATACACCGGCCTCGCGAAGGAGGTGGATACACCATGTCAGCAGACAGTAGCAGGCTCATAATAGCGCTCGACGTGCCGTCGAGGGAGGAAGCACTCGATCTCGCTCACCGGACAGCGAACTATGCGTCGCACTTCAAGATCGGCAGCCGCTTGTTCACCGCCGAGGGACCGAGCTTCGTGCGCGAGCTCAAGGAAGCGGGATACGGCATCTTCCTCGATCTGAAGTTCCACGACATTCCGAACACCGTCGGTGAGGCGGCGGCCGCGGCCACCGCGCTCGGCGTCGACATCTTCGACGTCCATGCTGCCGGCGGCACGGCGATGATGAAGACAGCCGTCGCAGCCAGCCGCGAGGAGGCCGACAAGCTCGGGATCCCGTTGCCGCGCATCATCGCCATCACGGTGCTCACGAGCATGGCATCGACGGTCGACGAGGTCCTGGCGCTCGCCGAACGCGCCGGGGAAGCCGGGCTCGACGGCGTCGTGTCCTCGGCCTGGGAGGCGCGAGCCATCCGGGACGCCATGGGACCTGACTTCCTCATCATCACGCCGGGCATTCGTCCGAGCTGGGCCGCGAAGCAGGATCAGCGCAGAGTCGCGACGCCTCAGGAGGCGTTCGAGAACGGAGCTGACTACATCGTCATCGGACGCCCGATCCGCGATTCGGTCAAGCAGCCGAGCGAGGCTGCCCGACTCATCCTCGAAGAGGCGAACTCCATAAGAGTGCGCGAGTGACGCAGAAGACGCGGCCTGACGCCGCGGCCGAGATCATCGAAGAGACAGGCGCGCTCCTGAGGGGCCACTTCCGACTCACGTCGGGTCGTCACAGCGGCGAGTACTTCCAGTGCGCGAAGATGCTGGAGCGCCCGGTACACGCTGGAGAACTTGGGCGCCTTCTGGCCGATAGGTATCGGGACGACCGCGTCGATGTCGTCGTATCGCCCGCACTCGGGGGCGTCGTCATCGGCTACGAAGTCGCGCGAGCTCTCGGCGTCCGTTTCCTCTTCGCCGAGAGACAGGACGGCCGGATGACGTTGCGACGCGGTTTCGCGATCGGGGAGGGCGAACGGGTCCTCATCATCGAGGACGTCGTCACGACCGGTGGTTCCGTGAAGGAGGTCGCCGAGCTGACTCGGGCGGCAGGCGGGGAACTCGTCGGGTTCGGCTTCATCGTGGACAGAAGCATGTCGGACCCGGGGCTCGAACCTCGCGCGGAAGCGCTGCTCCGGCGGGTCACCGAGAGCTACGAATCCGAGAGCTGCCCTCTCTGTCGAGACGGAGTTCCCGTCGTGAAGCCCGGAAGCCGACAGAACATCTAGACAAGCAGACGCCCGCGGAAGGACCGCAGGCCGTGGGCGCTCTCCTGATAGAGAAGACGAAGACGAAGACGCAACCACGGTCACTCTTCACAGGAGGACTCGATGGGCATGTATATCGGACAGGGGAGGAAGGCGCGCCGCGCCTTCGGCTTCGACGAGGTGGCGATCGTCCCGGGACGGACCACCATCAATCCGAAGGAGACGGACACGACGTGGCGGCTCCGTGATATGCAGTTCACGGTCCCGATCCTCGCGGCGGCGATGGACGGCGTCGTCGACGTGAAGATGGCCATCAGGATGTCCGAACTGGGCGGCATCGGGGTCCTCAACCTCGAAGGCGTGCAGACCCGCTACGATGATCCGGGAGAGGTGCTCGGCAGGATCGCAGGGGCGACGCCTGAAGAGGCGACGGGCATCGTGCAGGAGCTCTACAAGCCGGAGATCAAGGAGGCGCTGGTCGCCAGACGCGTCAAGGAGATCAAGAGTGCTGGAGGCATCGCTGCCGTCTCGGCCACGCCCATGAGGGCCGAACGGTTCGGGAGACTCGCCGAGGAGGCCGGCGCGGACATCTTCGTCCTGCAGTCGACGGTCGCGACCATCGACCACATCTCGACTGAGTACGACACGCTCGACATCCAGTCGTTCATCGACTCGATGTCGATCCCGGTGATCGTCGGGAATTGCGTCACGTACGACGTCGCACTCGACCTCATGGAGGCCGGCGCGGACGCCGTGCTTGTTGGCGTTGGCCCTGGCGCCGCGTGCACGACGCGAGGAGTCCTGGGTATCGGAGTTCCGCAGGTGACCGCGACCGTCGACGCAGCAGCCGCCCGCGACTTCTTCTACAAGCGGACGGGCAGGTACGTGCCGGTCCTGACCGATGGCGGAATGGACACGGGTGGCGATGTCTGCAAGGCCTTCGCATCCGGCGCCGACGCCGTCATGATCGGCTCCGCGATGGCGCGAGCCGAAGAGGCGCCCGGCAGCGGCTACCATTGGGGCATGGCGACACCGCACGGCGACCTGCCGCGCGGCGCCCGGGTCAAGACCGGGACCTCCGGAACACTCAAGGAGATCCTGCTCGGTCCGGCCCGCACGGACGACGGCACACAGAACTTCGTCGGCGCGATCAAGACGTGCATGGGAGCGGTCGGCGCCAAGAACATCTTCGAACTCCAGCAGGCGGAGCTGGTCATCGCTCCGTCGATCAGGTCCGAAGGCAAGCTGATGCAGCAGAGTCAGCACGTCGGCATGTATCGATAGACCCCGAGCGGAGGAGCGAATGACCCACGGAAGCACGGCAGCGGTGACGGGCGGGACAGAGGAGCGGAGCCACGCGGGCCACGTCTCGGTCGTCATCCTGGACTTCGGCTCGCAGTACACACATCTGATCGCGCGCAGGATTCGAGAGTTCGGGGTCTTCTCGGAGGTTCTCCCGTTCGACACGCCGGCGTCCGAATTCCCCGCGACCGCGGGGGCCATCGTACTCTCCGGCGGTCCCTCGAGCATCTACGCCGACGGCGCGCCGCGTCCCGACCCACGGATCTTCGGACTGGGTCTGCCGGTGCTCGGCATCTGCTACGGCATGCACGCGGCAGCGGAAGCTCTCGGAGGCCGCGTCTCACCCGGCGCCACGCGCGAGTACGGTCCGATGGGGTTCGAGCCGGAGCGCGACCACCCGCTCTTCCGCGGTCTTACGGAACGTACGCAGGTCTGGATGAGCCACGGCGACGAGGTCACAGAACCACCCGACGGGTTCGTGGTGCTGGGAAGGAGCGCCGACGGGAAGATCGCCGCAATGGGCTCCGATGAGCGCCGAATCTACGGCCTCCAGTTCCACCCCGAGGTCATTCACACGGAGCGGGGCAGCAGATTGCTCGAGAACTTCGTGCGGTCCGTCGGCGGGATCGAGGGCGACTGGACGCCCCGTTCGTTCGTCGATGAGGCGATAGAGGGGATCCGCGAGACGGTCGGTGATGCGAAAGTCGTGTGTGCGCTCTCAGGCGGCGTCGACTCGTCGGTCATGTCCGTACTCATCCATCGCGCGATCGGGGACAACCTGGTCCCGATCTTCGTAGACAACGGACTCCTCAGGAAGGACGAGGAGCACGACGTCATCACGCGCCTCCGTGAGAAGCTTGGAGTCAGGATCGACGTCGTCAAGGCTGAAGACCGGTTCCTCTCGGCGCTGGCGGGCGTGACCGACCCGGAGCGAAAACGGAAGATCATCGGCCACGAGTTCATCCGCGTGTTCGAGGAAGAGGCGCGCCGCGTAGGCGGCGCGGGCGCGCGCCACACAGGCGGGGCGCGGTTCCTCGCGCAGGGGACACTCTACCCCGACGTCATCGAGAGCGTCTCGGTGAAGGGCCCGTCGGCCACCATCAAGAGCCACCACAACGTCGGCGGTCTCCCGGAGCATATGGACCTCGAGCTCATCGAACCGCTCCGCATGCTCTTCAAGGACGAGGTCCGGAGAGTCGGGGTCGAACTCGGTATCGACGCTGACATCCTCGGCCGGCACCCGTTCCCGGGTCCTGGTCTGGCCATCCGTGTGCTCGGCGAGGTGACGGAGGAACGGCTCGCAGTGCTCCGCGAGGCCGACGCCATCTATCTTGAAGAGATCCGGAACGCCGGGCTGTACGACGACATCTGGCAGGCCTTCGTGGTACTGCTTCCGGTCAGGACTGTCGGAGTGATGGGGGACGAGCGCACGTATGAGCATGTGGTGGCGCTCCGCGCCGTCCATTCGCGCGATGGGATGACGGCCCACTGGTACCCGATGCCGCAGGAGGTCCTCGAACGGATGTCGGCGCGCATCATCAACGAGGTCCGGGGCGTCAACCGGGTCTGCTACGACGTGAGTTCGAAACCGCCGTCCACCATCGAGTGGGAGTAGGGCGCCGTCAGACAACGGCAGAACGCCATCGAGTGGGAGCGAGGGAACGAGAGTGATCGAACGCTATTCCACCCCCGAGATGAACGAGATATGGAGCGAGGAGTCGCGGATAGACCTCTGGCTCCGGATCGAGGTCGAGGCCGTACGAGCGTGGAGCGAACTCGGACGCGTCCCCGTCGAAGCGGTCAAGGTCATCGAAGAGAAGGCGGCGGTCGACATCCCGCGTATGAAGGAGATCGAAGCCGAGACGCACCACGACGTCATCGCGTTCCTGAAGGTGCTGGGTGAATGTATTGGACCCGAGGCCCGATACGTTCACCTTGGGATGACATCGTCCGACATCCTCGACACGGCCACATCGGTCCAGATCAATCACGCCGGCCTCCTCATTCTCGAGGAACTCGACGCGCTGTGCGAGGCGATTCGCGAACTTGCCCTCGAACACGAGAAGACGCCTGTGATGGGACGCACGCACGGAGTGCATGCGGAACCGACGTCGCTCGGACTCAAGTTCGCGTACTGGTGGGATGAGCTCTCGCGCGCGGGTGACATGCTCGCGGTGGCGACCGGCGCGGCGTCGGTCGGGAAGCTCTCGGGAGCCGTCGGCACGTACGCGAATATCGACCCTGCCGTCGAGCTCTTCGTGTGCGAGGCACTGGGGCTGCGCCCCGCAGGGATCTCCTCGCAGATCATCTCGCGCGACCGTCACGCCGGCTACCTCAACGCTATCGCCGTGCTCGGCGCGGTCATCGCCAGGCAGGCTCTCGAGATCCGTCTTCTGGCGCGAACCGAAACGAGCGAGATCCTCGAGGGCTTTGCGAAGAAACAGAAGGGCAGTTCGGCGATGCCGCACAAGCGCAACCCCATCAAGTGCGAGCAGCTCTGCGGCCTGGCGCGGCTTCTCAGGACGAACGCGCTCGCCGGCGTCGAGAACATCGAACTCTGGCACGAGCGCGACATTTCCCATTCGTCGGTGGAGCGCGTCATCCTCCCGGACAGCTCGACCCTCGCGCACTACATGATCCGCCGCTTCCGCGGAGTCGTTGAGAGTCTCGACATCTACCCCGGCAGGATGCGCGAGAACATCGAATCCTCGGGCGGCCTCTTCGCATCCGGCACGGTCCTCACGATGCTTGTCGAGAAGGGACTCTCGCGCGACGAGGCGTACGACATCGTGCAGTCGGCCGCCATGACAGCGAGAGAGAACGGCACGAGTTTCACGGCGGAGATCGAGAAGGACGCGAAGACCGTCGAACTCCTGGGGACGGATGGGATCGCGGAGGCGACGGGTCTCGAAAGACACCTCGCATCCACGGGAGCGATCTACGAAAGACTGGAGCTGCGCGAACCACGGAAGGAGTGCGGCGCATGAGGAAGACGAACCCCATCTACGAGGGAAAGGCCAAGATCATGTGGGAGACCGACGAACCCGGTCACATGGTCCAGGAGTTCAAGGACGATGCGACCGCGTTCAACGGCGTGAAGCACGAGGTCATCGCCGGAAAGGGCGTGCTCAACAACCAGATCTCCTCGCACTTCTTCCAGCTTCTCGAGAAGGCCGGAGTGCGGACCCACTTCGTCGAGCGCATCTCCGAGAGCGAGATGGTCGTCGAGCGGCTCGAGATGCTCCCGCTCGAAGTGGTCGTCCGCAACGTGGCGGCCGGTTCGCTCGTCAAGCGGCTCGGTATCGAGTCGGGAACGACTTTCGACCCGCCAATCGTGGAGTTCTATCTCAAGGATGACGGGCTCGGCGACCCGATCCTCTCGGAGGAACACGTCCGGGCGATGGGACTGGCGACCGACGAGCAGGTGACCGAACTCAAGCGGGTGGCTCTCAAGGTCAATAGTGTCCTCACTGAATTCCTGTCGGAGCGAAACACACGGCTCGTAGACTTCAAGCTCGAGTTCGGGACCGTGAACGGCGAGACCGTGCTCGGCGACGAAATTTCACCCGACACGTGCCGATTCCACGATGCGGGGTCGGGGCGGATCATGGATAAGGACCGGTTCAGGCAGGACCTTGGCGGTTTCATAGACGCGTACAGAGAGGTGCTGGACAGAGTCTCGTCCTGAACGAGGAACCACGGGCGACCTGACGCCGGAGCGGTGCAGGCGACGGCGCCTATCAAGGGGTGATTCCGGGGAGAGGAGCGGCGTGTGTTCCACGAGGAGTGCGGGGTCTTCGGCGTGTCGGGCAACCGCGATGCGGCAAGGCTGACATACCTCGGGCTCTACGCCCTTCAGCATCGGGGGCAGGAGAGCGCGGGCATCGTGACCTGGGATGGCGACACGGCGTTTCAGCACCGCGCTATGGGCCTGGTGAGCCACGTGTTCAGCGAGGAAATCCTCGACCGGCTGCCGGGTGACATCGCTATCGGGCACGTCCGCTACTCGACGACGGGGCAGAGCCAGCTCATCAACGCGCAGCCGCTGATCGTGCGGTTCCAGGGGGGGCAGCTGGCGGCGGCGCACAACGGCAATCTCGTCGACTCGGACAACCTCCGCACATGTCTCGAAGCGAAGGGTTCCATCTTCCGGACGACGACCGACACCGAGACAATCCTCCACCTGATCGCGCGGGCGTACGCGGCGCGGCCGAACGCCGGAGCTGATGCGATTCCCGGGATCCTGAGCGAGGCGCTCGCAGGAGTCAAGGGCGCGTACTCGATCATCTTCATGCTCGGTGGCAAGCTGGTGGCGCTACGCGACCCGCGCGGATACCGCCCCCTCTGTTTCGGGCGGCTCGAGTCGGGAGGCTGGGCGGTCGCCTCCGAAAGCTGCGCCCTCGACATCGTCGGGGCCGAGCACGAACGGCACGTGGAACCGGGGGAGATTCTCGTGCTCGACGAGGGAGGGGCGCACTCGTACAGGCTCTCGCCTGCGGGCGGCCCGCGGAGCTTCTGCATCTTCGAATACATCTACTTCTCGCGGCCCGACTCCGTGCTGCGCTGCGCGTCCGTCGACGGAGTTCGTCGCACCCTCGGCCGCGCGCTTGCACGTGAGCATCCAGCTGACGCCGACATCGTTTTCTCGGTGCCCGACTCGAGCAACGCGGCCGCAATGGGATACGCCGAGGAGTCCGGCCTGCCGCTCGAGATAGGTCTGATCCGCAACCACTACATCGGCCGGACCTTCATCCACCCGAAACAGTCGAGACGCGACCTCCGTGTGCGCATCAAGTACAACCCGGTCGCGGAGACCCTCAGGGGGCAGCGTGTGGTCGTGGTCGACGACTCGATCGTTCGCGGCACGACGAGCCGGGAACTCATGCGCATGATCAGGAAAGCCGGGGCCCGCGAGATCCACCTGCGCGTCGCCTCTCCGCCGATCCGCTTTCCCTGCTTCTACGGGATCGACACGCCGACACGCGAGGAGTTGATCGCGTCGACCAACGAGATTGATGAGATCGCTCGATTCATCGGTGTGGACTCGCTCTGCTATCTGTCCTTCGACGGACTCCTTTCATCGGTCCCTCCGCCGAGAGATGCGTACTGCGTCGCCTGCTTCGATGGAAGTTACCCTCACGAGTGCGCCTGCAGAAGAGGCGCTGGCAAGACAACAGGGAGAGACACACCATGAGCGTCAAGAGAGCCTTGATCAGTGTCTCGGACAAGCAGGGAATCACGGAATTCGCCCGCGGACTCGCCGACGCCGGTGTGGAGATCATCTCAACGGGCGGGACCGCGGCGCGGATACGGTCGGCCGGGATCGAGTGCCGCGAGGTCGCCGACGTCACCGGCGCTCCGGAGATCCTTGGAGGACGTGTCAAGACGCTCCACCCGCGCATCCACGGCGCGATCCTGTCACAGCCGCAGAACGAAAGCCATGTCGCCACGCTCGAGGCGGAGGGCATCGACAGGATCGACATGGTCGTCGTCAACCTCTACCAGTTCGAGAAGGTCACGGCAGCGGCCGGAACGACGCTGGACGAGGCCCTCGATCAGATAGACATCGGCGGCGTGACGCTCCTCAGAGCGGCCGCGAAGAACTACGAGAACGTTGTCGTCGTGAGTTCGC
>CAZNHF010000056.1:0-14202 GCA_964572375.1 uncultured bacterium
AAGGAGCGGGCAGCCGCGCTCCACGAGTCCAACCCGATGCTCGGCCACCGAGGCTGCCGCCTCGGCGTGACGTACCCCGAAGTTTACGAGATGCAGACCCGCGCGATCATGGAGGCGGCCTGCGCGCTCATCAAGAAGGGCATCGACGCCCGGCCGGACATCATGATCCCGCTCGTCGGTGAGCCGAGAGAGCTCTCGCTTCTCAGGGAGCTCGTCGAGCGTGTCGTGAAAGAGGTCTTGAAGAAGGAGCGCGTCGAGGTCACTTATCACATCGGGACGATGATCGAGATCCCACGCGCGTGCGTCGTGGCCGACGAGATCGCCGAGCACGCGGACTTCTTCTCGTTCGGCACGAACGATCTGACGCAGATGACGTACGGCTACAGCCGCGACGACGCCGGGAGCTTCATCAAGGACTACCTGAAGCTGGGTATTCTCAGGAAGGACCCGTTCCAGTCGATCGACAAGCGCGGCGTCGGAGCCCTCGTCAAGATGGCGGTCGAGAAGGGCCGGACCGTCAACGACGAACTCAAGGTCGGCATCTGCGGCGAGCACGGCGGTGACCCCGAGTCGATCAACTTCTGCCACCACGCCGGTCTCGACTACGTCAGCTGCTCACCGTACCGCGTACCGGTCGCCCGTCTTGCGGCGGCGCACGCGGTCCTGAGAGCGAAGATGAAGGGCATGCTGTAGGCGGGGCGCATAAGGAAGCAGTCGAAGAACGGGGTCCGCGAGGGCCCCGTTCTTCATGTACGTCATCCCTGGCGCGCGACGGCCGCGGGGGCCTCTCTGAATCCCGAGCAAACGCCCAGCCGCAAGGGGCTTTCCGCTTGACGCACCCCGCTTCAGAACCCTAGAATCAAGGAGTACTTCCCGTTGATGACAGACTCGGTCTGATGGGCGCGGGCTCCGCTCGCCGACCCGTTGGAATGCGGTCCGCCAGGCTGTTCCTGCGGCCCGCGGGAGAGTGATTCGGCGGTCCGCCACGAGGCGGGCACAACGTGGGTGAACGCCGTGCGTATCTTCCTCTTCGCACTGTTCTTCATCATCTTTGGCGCGATCATCGCCTATGGGCTCTCCGTCGGTGATTTCTGGGAGACGCTTTCGAACGGCGCGATGATCTGCCTGACCTGTATCGGCGTCGCGTAGCGGACCTCTCATCCCGGGGACGAGCTTCGTTCCGGGGATGCACCGGCTGAGGATGCGCCGGAACGGGGGCCGGGTTCGCGTCAGTGGAAGGCGGACGCAGCAGTGAAGCGCAGAATCGTCCAGTTCATCGGCCTTCTGGCCACGAATTCCTACTTCGCCGCGATCCCGAAGATGAGCTTCTATCAGGGCACCCTCAAGGGCGTCTGTGTTCCCGTCCTCAACTGCTACGCGTGTCCGATGGCGTGGGGTAGCTGTCCTATCGGAACACTCCAGCATTTCCTCATCGTTCGCGCCTTCCCGTTCTACGTTCTGGGCACGCTCGGAGCCATCGGCCTCTTCGTTGGCCGCTGGCCGTGCGGTTGGCTCTGCCCGTTCGGGTGGTTCCAGGATATCGTCTACAAGCTCAAGCTCCCGAAGTTCACGGCTCCCGACTGGCTCCGGCACATGAAGTTCGTGGTCCTCGTTGTTCTCGTCGGCGTGGTCGCCTGGTTCACCCTCGAGCCATGGTTCTGCAAGATCTGTCCGGCCGGAACGCTGGGCGCCGGACTGCCGTGGCTCTTCTTCAAATCACAGGGATCCGTCTGGTCGGAGGGGATGGACTTCACGACCACGATGTTCGCGCTCAAGGTCGTCCTTCTGGTCGGACTGGTCGCCCTCATGGGCATGATGAAGCGCCCGTTCTGCCGGTTCGTCTGCCCGCTGGGCGCCCTGTTCGGCCTCACGAACAAGATCAGCCTGCTTCAGCTCAACGTGAACCTCGACAGCTGCGCCATCGCGTACGCGAAGGGGTCGGACTTCACCAACTGCGCGACGTGCCAACACTGCTCGAACCACTGCCCGATGGACCTCAAGGTTCCCGAGCAGATCGGCAGTGTCGATTGCATCAGATGCATGGAGTGCACGAGTTACGGCTCGCCCGAGTGGAGCTTCCGCTTCAAGCGAGAGCAGGATTTCGGTGTGCCCAGGGTCATCGAGGAGCCATCCGAGCCGGTTGTGATGTAGATACCTGCGAAGGACGCACCGCGTCCGGAAGGAGGAGGCGATGGACTCGCCGAGCGGCGTCACGCAGGAGCTGGTGGAGCGCCTGAGCCGAGCGGACCGTCTCGTTGTCCTCACCGGCGCCGGCGTCTCGAGTGATAGCGGGATCCCGACGTTCCGCGGCAGGGACGGGCTCTGGGAGAACCACGGAGCTGAGGACCTCGCGACCTGGGAAGCCTTCCAGAGAGACCCCGAGTTCGTGTGGCGCTGGTACGAGTACCGCAGACAGATGATAGCTGACACCTCACCGAATCCGGCTCACACTGCGATCGCCGCCCTCGAACACATCTACGACGACTTCATGCTTGTCACACAGAATGTTGACGGGCTCCACACCCGCGCCGGCAGCACGAGGCCCGTGGAGCTCCATGGGAGTATCTGGCGGGGGAGATGTACGAGGGAGCAGACCACCGTCGACCTCCTGGAGACCCCCCTTCCCACGCTTCCTCCGCGCTGTGAGCAGTGCGGCGCGCCCCTCAGACCGGACGTCGTCTGGTTCGGGGAGCCCCTGCCGCCCGAGGCGTACGATGCGTCATATGACGCGGCCGGCAACTGCGACGCAATGCTCGTCGTCGGGACCTCGGCGCTTGTCAGACCCGCCTCCGCCCTCCCGCTGGTCACGAAGCACAACGGCGGGTTCGTGGTCGAGATCAACACAGAGTACACGGCCATCTCCGTCCTCATAGATACCACCCTGCTCGGCAGAGCAGCTGACGTCCTCCCGCTTCTCGTCGAGGAGCTCTCCAAGGCCAGAACGACCATCCGGTCTGGAGCGCGGACCGCCGCGAGGTGACGTAAGAGACCGCATACAGGGTGTTTCCGCGTGTGCGGCTTGACCGTGGCAGATCAGTCTGCTAGCCTCTTCCCATCAATACGACAACCGCAACGGCTGAATCGGAGGAGGGCCATCACATCCCCGCCCGGGATGAACCGAGGTGGTTCTGTTTCTCCGGTTTCGATGCGTCGCCGCCAGGTGTGGCGGCCCGTCCGAGGAGTCTGGAATGCGACGAAGTCTGTTTCTTGCGGTCCTTGTTCTGGCAGTCGCCCTCGCAAGCGGCGGGGCTCATGCCAAAACCTACAACAGCCCATACATCAACGGGTACGTCACCACGGAGGACCCCAACGACTGGGAGCCGGACGAGTTGGGGGTGGTGGACCCGGCCGACGACTACCGGTGGGGGTCGAGCGGCGCGGACATGGTCGACCTGTACGTGACCTGGGACGCGGACAGCCTCTACATCGGTGTCACGACCGTCAATCAGGCGAGCGGCGACGGCAACGGGTATCTCCTTTTCATCGACACCGATGCGCAGAACGGCATCACCGGCGCGACGGACTTCGGTGGCGCCAACTTCTACCCGCGGAGGATCACGTTCAGCACGATGGGGGCGGATGTGATCATGGGTGGCTGGAACTTGCCGGGTGTGTTCGACATCAAGCACTGCTCCGATCCAACCGCAACAACCGATGTGGACGAGGCCTACTCACAGGCGAACCCTGGTTGGAGGCACTTCGAGGCGCGGTTCTCTTGGAACGGGCTCTTCGGGCTCGGGCAGGGCGTCGTGCCCCCCGGGACCACGCTCCGGTTCATCGGCGCCATCGTTGGTGGCGACAACTCCGGCGCCTACGACGCAATGCCGAGCTCATCAACCGGTGTTGAGGCAAACAATGCGACCCCTTGGGACGCATACACGGATCTCGACAACTACTATGAGACGCCCATCGACGCGAACGGTGACGGCGTCCCGGACGAGGGTTTCCCTCCTGGCGGCTCCATCTCCGGCACGGTAACGCTCGACGACACGAACGATCTGACGACCGTCGTGACGGTGACCGCGTACGACGGCGCAACGGCCGTCAAGAGCGGGCAGACCGCTCCCGGTGGCGGCGACTACACCATCTACCTCGTCCCGGACGGCACCTATGACGTGGTCGCGACCGCACCTTCGTATCTTGCAGAGACGATCGAAGACGTCGTGCTCGCCGGTGAGCCCGAGCTCGAAGGTGTCGACTTCTCGCTGGTAAAGGTCACCGGCCGCATCGACGGTCAGGTCGCGCTTTCCGGCGGTCCCGCCGAGGATGTCACGGTCACTGCGTACAATCTCGCGACCGGCGAGTCCGGCGGCGACGGTTCCTACACCGTCACCGGCGGAACCGGCGCGTTCTCGATTGGGACAGTACTCGACGGCGACTGGCTCGTGAAGGCTGTGGCGAAGGGCTACGTCCCCGCGATGTCCGAGACGACGACGATCGCCAACGGCGACACGGTCGATGTAGGACTTCTGACATCACCGGCGGTCATGGCGACGAAGTACTCGTTCGTGGATTCGACCGGCGTCACCGTTTACGGCGTGAGCACGACGGTGAGTCTTCCCGCGGACAGCATCTACTACTATGCCGATGCGTGGCTCGAGCCGCGCGACGCCGCCGATCGCATCGCCTACTGGGACTACGACGCGCAGGACTCCGTGGCGCTCTCAGTTACGAAGCTCGATCCGGCCTACCCGGCGGCGGGCGCGGTCGTCATCGCGGACACGGCTGACGTGGCGATCCCCGGCTGGCTCGTGACGACGGAGATGTTCGTCAACGGGCGCGCCGGCATCAAGGTTGCCGACGATGAGATCGAGATCCTCAGACTGGCCGCGGCGCGCGGCGGAAGCTACGGCGTGCTCGAGGTCGGAATCGGGGCGGCTCGTCCCACGC
Source organism: uncultured bacterium (assembly GCA_964572375.1). Lineage (GTDB taxonomy): Bacteria > Joyebacterota > Joyebacteria > Joyebacterales > Joyebacteraceae > JAPEKQ01. Next base: position 4,891 of record CAZNHF010000056.1, read on the forward strand.
TCCTCGCGCTCATGGCCGAGGAGTACGCGATCACGGCCGGTGACAGCGGAACCGCCATCAGCGGACAGCTCAAGGACGGCAGCGGCAACGACGCCAAGGTCGCCGACGTGAGCGCCAGCATGACGGCGCTTGGAGCGGGCGGCGGGTTCAGCGTGACGAACGTCACGACCGACCCGAACGGCCGTTTCTCTTCCGTGTTCACATCGACCACGGCGGGGACCACGTATGTGACGGTGACGGTCGATCCGGCATCTGCGTATGCCACGATCGAGGTGGACACACTCGAGATCGTCGTAAGCCCGGATGTCGCGGCGATGGTGGAACTCTCGGCCACACCGGTGGCTCTCAGGACCGGCGAGACGGCAACACTCACGGCGGCGGTCGTCGATGACTACGGCAACGCAGTTCCCGCAATCGGCGTCTCGGTCGCGCTCAGCGCGACGCCTTCGAGTCTGGTGACCTCGCTCGACAGCCCGATCGTGACGGATGCGACCGGCGTGGCGACCGGCGAGATCAGTGCCGGGACACTGTACGGGACAATCCAGATCTCGGGCACCGCCGGCGCGCTGCCGGTGGAGACGATCTACCTCCCGATCGACGCAACGATCGTTGAGATCGACGAGACGGCTCCCGAGTCCGACCCCGACCACAACAGCGACGCCGGCGTCGACCTGACCATCCTGCGCGTGACGAACGACGCGGATGAACTCACAGTAACGCTCAATTTCTCGTCGAACTGGGACGGCGTCCACATCGCGACGCTCTACGAGACAAACGGCGATGCGAACGGCGGTCTGATCGACCCGTTCGGGTTCCCCATCAACTACGGACACGCGGATGCCCCGGACTACTGCTTCACGTACAAGTACGCGGCCGACGATTATTCCGACCTCCGTCGCCACACCGGAAGTGAGTGGGAGCACTACGACTTCGACCTCGAGGAGTGGCGGATCGGCCACGCTGATGGCGTCAACGGCGTGACCCAGGGACGTACGACGAAGACGGACTCCGAGGTCTACTTCCGCGTTCCGCTCTCCGTCATCGGTGCGTCGCCCGGCGACACCGTCCGGCTCCAGGTCTACCTGATGCAGGAGACCGACGGCCAGAAGCGCACGGCGCTGGACTCGGTGCCGAACGACGCCACACACGACATGCTTCCTGACGTCGGTGAGTGGTGGGAGACTGCCACGACGCCGGTGACTCTCGGCAACTACACGACCTACGTCGTCCGCGAGGAGGGTGACGCGCCCGCGCTCGCGAACGGGCTCGCCGTTCCGGCGCCTGCGGCGCCCGGCGACCTCGTCGTCTACACGGTCCAGGCGACCGACACGGGCGGCGGCATCGGCGACGTGTTCCTGAACCTCTCGCCCCTTGGTGGCACCGAGATCGTCCGGATGCTCGACGACGGCGCGGGCGCCGACGCGACGGCGGGCGACGGAATCTACTCGGCTTCGGAGACGCTGACGACCGGCGCGTCGGACGGCGACCAGACCGTGACCGTCACCGCGCGTGACGCGACAAACGTCTGGCCGTCGACACTCGGCATCACCGTGACGGTCAACAACCCGGCCGTTGCCATTCGCGAGTTCGACGACCTCGAGGGTGACGACCACGGTCCGAACCAGACCAGCAACGGGCAGCCGAGCGGAACGCCCGTGACGGGACTCTACTACCACTATCCGACCGACACGGTATTCTTCGAGGGCTCGTTCGACATCACGGGCGTCGAGATCTTCGCGGACGGCGACTGGCTCGTCTTCCGGACGACGATCGGGGACCTCGTGGGTCACATGCAGGACGGCGCCGCCGACTGGGGCGCACCGCAGCCGAGCCAGCAGACGTGCACGGGCGAGTACCGCACGGACATGAACCTCCAGAAGGTCGATATATACATCGACGCCAGGGAGGGCGCCGGCTCGACGAGCGGGTTCCCGAACCGGAACGTCGATGTCGCGACCGTCGACGCGTGGGACTACGGCATCTCGGTCGAGGGGTGGGGCAAGTGGTTCGTCATGTCGAACGACTCGAGCTCCTCTGCGAACTGGGGTCTGTTCAAGAACGACAGCGACATCGCCCTCTGCAACAACTATCAGGATGACACGATCGACGTCCGAATCCGCCGCGACCTCTTCGGCGAGGACGGTGACACGGACGACGACATCAGGAACTGGGACATCATCGTCTGCCTCTCCTCGCACGACAGCGACTCGAACGATCAGAACCTTGGTGGCATCCGCTGGATCAACGCCAACACCGGACAGTGGCAGTTCGGCGGCGGTGCTGACAGCGAAGGCGGCCGCGACCGGGACGCGAACGTCATCGACGTCGCGGTCTCGTACGGCACCGGGCACGAGCCGGGCCGCAGCCAGGAGGAGATGCTCGATTACACGACCACCGACGCGATGGACCGGTTCGACAGCAACATGATCGCCTGTGTTCTCGAAGCGAGCTTCGCTGAGGACTTCTCTCCGCCGATCATCACTCCGTTCGTACCGCCGGGCACGCTGCAGCACGTCCCGTGGGTGGCGCTGAATGAAGCGCCGGCCGTCTTCTGGACGACCATCACCGACGTCTCGGGCGTCGAGCAGGCGCGCTTCGCCTGGCGTTCGCTTGGCGATATCACGGAGCACCGGGTGACGATGGTAAATCTGCGGGACGATATCTGGGCCGCCGACGTGAGCCGCGCCAGCGTCGTCGCCGCAACGAACGAGGTCAGTCTGAACGTCACTGGTCAGGCGCGCGTCATCTCGGCGACGATCCGCGCCGTGGACCGCTCCTCGAATGAGAACGAGATCACGGCCGGTCCGTTCGAGCTGGCGGTACCCGAGCCGTGGCCCATGGAGCAGTCGATCGTGGTCGCCGACACGATGGCGCTCGGCGAGGAGGGCTACGATCTCATCTTCCAGGACGGAACGGTCGTAACGCTGACCGACGGAGATCTGCCCTCCAGGAGCGACGTGTCGATCGTTCTCCGACCGCTCGCGCCGTCGGAGATCGATCAGTCGAGCATCCGCGACGACATGGACTACGTCGGTACGGCACGCGAGGTCTCGCTTGAGTCGGCCGGTGGAGCAGTTGCCGCGGCCGCGCCGATGGGCGTCTCTCTCCACTACCCGCAGTACGATGTGGGGTCGCTCGAGGAGGCGAAGTTCGGGCTCTTCGAGTGGAACGTGATCACCGACCGTTGGATCCTCGCCGGAGCGGCGAACTCGCCGCGCGGCAACGTCGTCGGCGTTGAGACCGACAGGCTCGGCGAACTCGGCGTGTTCTTCTGGGATGCGCTCGGATTCGACGAGGACGCCGGTCTCTCAGGCGTTCTCACGGAGCCGAACCCGTTCTCGCCGAACGGCGACGGCCTCTACGACGAGATGATCGTCACATTCTACCTCGGGCGCGAGGCCGACCACGTGAACATCGAGTTCTACGATCTCGCGGGCAAGCTCGCCCGGCGCCTGGTCTGGCACCAGCCGACCGACTACGTCGGTAGAACGCCGGTCCAGATCGACTGGGACGGCACCGACATGCACGGCAACGTCGTCCCGTACGGAATCTACGTGATGCGAGTCGAAGCCAAGTTCAAGCAGCAGCCGACCTACGAGCGGATCAACCGCCCCGTGGTCGTCATCAAGTAAGGAGCGCACATGAAGAGAACAGCAACGCTCGTCCTCTGCGCAGCGCTCGCGCTCATCCCGGTAGCGGCGTCGGCCAACTTCGTCGAGACGGAGGTCGGCGCACGGGCCATGGGTATGGGTGGCGCGTTCGTCGCGGTGGCCGATGACGTCACGGCGCTTCACTGGAACCCCGCGGGTCTCTCGTCGCTCGAGCAGACCCAGGTCTTCGGGATGCGCACGAGCGTGTACGGAGTGGACGGGGTCGCGGAGGACGCCGCGCTGGTCGGCTACGGGAACGGCAAGTACGGCGCCGCCGTCGGGTGGATGCGGACGAGCGCGGAGGACCTCTACAGCGAGGATACGCTTGTCGCCGGGTACGGGTTCAATGGGTGCTTCTTCGACGGCCTCGCGGCCGGAGTGGCGATCAAGCGCTTCTCGATCGATGCGCCAGGGTACGACTATTACAACGACCCGGCGTTCAACGAGGACGGCGATGCGGCGTTTGCGGCCGACCTCGGCGTGCTCTACCGGAGAAACAACTGGACCGTCGGAGGCACCTTCAGGAACCTCGGAGAGCCGGAGCTTCAGCTTCTCGACACGACCGAGGCGACCGACCCGGTCTACGCGGAGATACGTCTGGGCGGATCGTACCTCTTCCGTGGCGTCATGCTCCTCGCTGGGGAGTGGCGCGTGCCGCGCGAGGCGCCGAGCTTCTATGATGAGAAGGCCACCTTCAATCTCGGGACAGAGGTATGGTTCTACGATGCGTTCGCCCTTCGTGCCGGCATGAATCGCGACAGGATCACGGCCGGCGTGGGTATCAAGTCACAGAATCTGAGGATCGACGTGGCGCTGCTCTCGGAGCGGCGCATCGGGAGCCTCTACCGGCTCTCGGCGATGCTCGTCTGGTAGAAGAACGCGCCGGCGCACTGCCGAGGGAGTCGACGGCAGCCGCGTGGCGTGACCGCACCGAACATCACAGGAAAGACACGCAGGTAGTCACGAGGGTGTGACGGAAACAAGGAGCAGCCCTTGATACGACAGAGGAGATACAGGGCGACGGGAGCGGCAGCCTTCCTTGCCACGGTCCTGCTTCTGGCTCTGGCTCCTCCGGCGCCGGCTATCACGACGCTGGAGGGATACTCCGATCTGATGACGGAGTTGAAGAGCAGTGGGGGCGGAGACCCGAGCTGGGAGCTTCAGAACCCGAGGCTCTATGCCGAGCTCAGGCTGAAGACGAGCCCGTGGACAGACATAGACACGTTCCTCAAGTTCGCCGCGGAGTCGAACCGTTGGGTGGATGATGCGAAGGCGACGGAGCTCTTCCTCAAGGAGGGGCACCTGAGGTTCCGCGGGAGTCGCGTTGAGGCGTATCTCTTCACGCGACAGGATCGATTCTGGCTGAATGAGCCGCTCCTCTACGTGCTCGACCAGGGACGGGTGAAGGATGACTCGTACGGTCCGCGCGCGCAGGGCGTCAGGCTCGATTTCTGGGATACCTACGGGTTCCAGGGCGCGGGTTTCTACAGCGATACGAGCTACGAATACGATTATCGCGGCGGAAGGGTCAGCCGCTTCATCGCGAAGGACCGCATCGTGCTGGGCAGCACCTACGCGCGATGCGACTATGACGATTTCGACGAGGTCATCGCCTTCGACAGCGAACTCGCGGTGGGGGAGCTCATTCCCGGGCTCAGGCAGTTCGGCCGGGTAACGTGGGCGACCGAGTACGGTCGCAACACGTCGCGCGACACGAGGCATCCGGGAGACGATGGGCGGAACGGCGTGAAGACCGAGGTCCGGGACATCAAGTTCGGTCCGATGCGCTTCCTCGCCTCGTACGAGGACATCGGTGAGGTCTTCTACACCGATGAGCTGTCCAGCGGCGACCAGAGGAACAAGAACGGATACACCCGCTCCTACGCAGAGGCGCACTACCGCGTGCCGACCAAGGCGATCAACCTGAAGAGCTGGACCTATAAGGAGGAGCCGAAGGCAGGACCGGACGCCGAGGAGGGGACCCGCAAGGAGTGGGGCACCGAGGCGTACCTCGAGTTCGTCAACGGCTTCACGGGCAAGGTCGAGTACAAGTACCACGAGAACCGCGACGGGACCTGGCCGAACTTCTTCACGGAGGTCACCGGCGAGAACCGGCTCGTCAAGCTCAGACTCCAGTACCGCATCAAGGACATCGGAGCCGACTATGAGATCTCGGCTTTCGGCTTCGAGGCCAACGTCAATCTGAGTGATGACTGGAAGTTCTACGCTCGCGTGATGAACGTCGATGAACTGACCGAGTCGCGGCAGACCGCTTTTGCGCAGGTCCGGTACCTCGGTTGGAACGGCGCCGAATTCTTTGTGGAGTACGGCAACCCCGATCAGAGCAACGATCTCGTGAACGACGGTGACTTTGTCAATCACGACTCGGGGGCGATTACGGAACAGGTGTTCAAGGCATTCGTGAGGATCTACTACTAGCGAGCCGTTGGGGCCCTCACGGGCGCCCGACAGCGGAGCGCGGGCGAGCTGCCCGGCTCCGCCCGAGCGGGGAAGAGCGTATGCGAACGAAGAATCTACTGAGCGTTGTGTTGCTGACGGTGCTTGTCTTCGCAGCGATGTCGCACGCTGGGGTCACGGAGGCGGACGGCGGCATCGAGTTCTCCTACTACGATCCGTATGCGGCGAGCGTCAGCGTGGCGGGCATCTTCAACAACTGGAACATGAATGAGAACCCGATGGTTCTCGGGGACGACGGTGTGTGGCGCGTGGTCATCGACCTGGACGCCGGGAGCTACGAGTACAAGCTCGTGGTGAACGGCTCGCAGTGGGTGGCCGACCCGGACAACCCGAAGACAGTCGGCGACTACGGGAATTCGCTTCTCGTGGTCGGGGATGGCGGCGGAGTGGCCGAAGCGGACGCGTCGACAGCTATCTCCAATACGCGCGTCAACTCGCGCGTCCGTCTCGAGGGATGGTACCGGGCGAACTACGATACGGAGTCGGACGTCGCTGACGACCCAACGTGGCGTCTCGCGCGCCCGGACCATGAGGTATTCATCTCGGTCATCCCGACCGTGACGCAGCAGGTCACCGGACGTGCGACACTTCGCGTGTACACGGGCGATGGCGAGATGAACGAGATCGGGGCGGATCTCTACGACGGGCACGTGAAGCTCGAGGGCGATCTGTTCTCGGTTACGGGATTCTACAATGAGGAACTCGTGCAGTTCGACGAGCCCTTCGATCTGGTCGGGCATCGGGACCTCGCCGGCACGATCCCCGAGGAGGACATTGCCTACGGACGCGGCACGCAGGGCATGGTCGCTGAGACCGGTTTCTGGGATTTCGATCTCACGGGCGTCTACGCCGACGAGTATGAAGCCGACATCTACAATGACCCGACCATCTACGACAACACGGGTACGGACCTCGTCGCCGCCCGCCTGACACGGCCGCTCGGTCCTGTTACGGTTGGAGCCAACTATGCCGCGTGGCGCGACGGCTGGTGGATGAGCTTCCAGGGGACGAACTCAAGCCCTCACATCGACGAGTACCTGTCCGAGAGCGGAACAACGAGCGATTGGTTTGAGATGGCGAACACCGAGCAGTTCATCACGTTCGACGTCGACTATCCGATCAATGATCGGTACGGCGTTGCGGCCGGCTACGCGCTCTACAACTACAAGAGCGTGTGGGACATGGGGAACTACGAGAAGGTCGAGGGTGACGAGTTCGGAAACGGCGCCATCGACATCGTCGCAGGCGACATGACCGGCGGGATGGCGGTTCTCGAGCTCAGCGCCGCGCCCGTGGAGCCGCTCGATCTCAGCCTCGAGTTCGTGCAGTTCACGCTCGACGGCATGGAGGACGGCGAGGAGTACACGACCGCCGGCGGATCCCACTTCATGAGCATGGGGACGGCAGGTTGGGGCGGTCTGTGGCCAGTCGCGCAGATTCGCGAGTACACGGAAGTCGGGTATGTTGGCTCCCCGCTTACAGCCGCGGTGGCCGCTCCGGTCCCTGAGCTCGACGGCACGGCCATCGAGTTCGATGGGGGATTCAATCTGGGGATTTTCGACCTCGGTCTCGAGTACGACCGGCTGAGCTACACCGCCGTCTTCACCGACAGTGTCGCGGCGCTCTTCGACACGGACGAGCTGGACCTTACGACATCGCGCTTCGCAGGTCGTGCCAGGGCGAATATCATGGACGATCGTCTCTGGTTCGAGATCGCGGGTGAGTCGCGCAGTCTGGAATACGACTCGGGCGGCGAGGCCGGCAGTTTCTACGACACGATGGAGGCCATCCTCAGCGGAGGATACAGCATCAACCAGGACTGGAGCGTCCTACTGAACGTCAGACACGTCACGTACAAGGACGTGCCGACGACCACGGCCGACACCACGGCCGTTCGCGGGACCACATACGACGACGAGTCGTTCATCTCGCCGTACGTCGCGGTCGTCTTCAGCCCGCGTCCGAATATCCAGCTCCGGGTCGGGTACGGCGTCGACCCGCTGAGTTACATTGACTCGCCGGTCGAGGGCAGGGGCAACGGTCGGGAACGCTGGTGCTCGAGCTACATGTGGGAGCACGGGGACGCGAGCATAATCGACGCGGAAGACGCGCTTGCTGATGCGAAGACCATCGGCCTCATGGCGCTCATCACGTTCTAGGGAGGAGTCGGACGATGCGTAGAGAAGCAACGCAGCGCAACCGTCTCGCCCTCGTTCTGGCGCTCGCAGCGGCAACACTGGTGCTGTCGTCTTGCGCGGGCGTGCTGAACGTGATCGAGGACCGGCTGCCGCCGCCTCACGAGGTCACCGGCGGTTACATCTTCAACTACTACGCGCCGTCAGCGAGGCAGATCACGCTGGCCGGCGGTTTCAACAACTGGGGTGGCACGCAGGGTGGCGGTCGGTATGACCCTGCCATCGACCCGATGTCCGACCCGGACGGGGACGGCGTCTGGTCGATCGTGGTGCCGCTGCCCCCCGGGCGTTACCAGTACAAATACGTCATCGACGGCGGCGTCCGGTGGGAGATGGATCCCAACAATCCGGACACCGCGTTCGAGAGCGGAATCGAGAACTCATTCGTGGTTGTCCCGGCTTCGATCAAGTACGACGCCGAGCGCGTGACCGGTACGACGATCGGTGGCCGCGAGGCAGTGGACGCCGCGGTCGAGAAGAAGACCGAGAGAGTCCCGGCGCCTGAGGGCGCGGTGGAGGTCCCCATCACGCTCGACATGCCGGACGCCGGTGCGGTCTCCATCGCCGGTTCGTTCAATGCGTGGAGCCCCGATGCGGACGCCATGACGCTGGGCGAGGACGGGCTCTGGGCGATCACGCTCGAGCTCGCGCCGGGGGAGTACGAGTACAAGTTCGTGGCGGACGGGGCGTGGATCGAAGACCCCGCGAACCCTGAGTTCATCTCCGACCCCTACGGGGGCAGAAACTCGGTGCTGATAGTCGAGTGACCGAGCGAGAAACAGGAGGCGGAGGAGCCCGGACGGCGAGGACCAGATCGCTGACGAAGCATGCCAGGGACAACCTCACCGCGTATACGTTCCTTGCGCCGTTCCTGATCATCTTCCTCGTGTTCCTTGCGTACCCGGTTCTCTATTCGCTCTATCTCGCGATGCATCAGGTGCCCGCCGACTCGTTTGACGTGTTCGGCGGGCTCCAGTTCGTCGGGTTCA
>CAZNHF010000057.1:0-8500 GCA_964572375.1 uncultured bacterium
CGCCGGCCGGGACGATCATGAACTCCTGGATGTCGACGTTGTTGTCCGCGTGCTTGCCGCCATTGAGGACGTTCATCATCGGGACCGGGAGCAGGCAGGCTGAGACGCCGCCGATGTAGCGGTAGAGTGGAAGGTCGAGCGCCAGCGCCGCCGCCTTCGCGCACGCGATCGAGACGCCGAGTATGGCGTTCGCACCGAGCGTCTCTTTGTTCTCCGTGTTGTCGAGCGCGAGGAGTATGTCATCGATGGAGACCTGCTGGTCCGCATCGAACCCGACGAGTTCCGGAGCGATGATCTCGTTGATGTTGTGGATGGCTTTCAGAACGCCCCTGCCGAGATACCTGTCCGAATCGCCGTCCCTCAGTTCCACCGCCTCGTAGCTGCCAGTTGACGCGCCGGACGGAACGGCCGCCCGCCCGAAGATGCCCGACTCGAGCCAGACATCGACCTCGACGGTGGGATTGCCTCGCGAGTCGAGTATCTCGCGACCGAAGACATCTACGATTGTCATCATTGTCGTCTCTCCAATGGATGTGTTCTGGATGCCAGCCACCAGCGGCCGCAGATGCGGTCGAGGCGCTGTGCGGTGTGAGCTCCCAATTGTTCGGAAGGTATCGCCACACTATAGGGACGGCGTTCGCCGGGTGTCAAGGGCGAAGGGGTTTCTCGGGGTCTGCGGCGGTTCCGCAGCAGGGCGGGCAAGTGGGCGTATCCTCGGAAGTTGGCAGGGGGCGGAGCTTCTGCCCGGGGGGGACCGGAGCTCGTGCCAGGGGATGTCGGAGGTGTGGGGTGAGCGGAACTCACAAGGGCTTGACAGATAGAACGCGGGATGATACAGTGGACCCGCTGGAAAATTAGACCGGCCTAAAAGGACAACCCGTGAAGTCGGTGAAGAACCGCGGCAGGCTGCGCCCCGCCGCATCAGTCTGGAGAGAGGTTTGGCGCTCCACAAGAGAAACGATCAGTTCCCGGGGATGGGTGCGGCGCCGACGCGCGAGGTGAGCGTCGTCGAACGTCCCGCGCAGATCAAGGCGCTCTCGAATCCCGAGCGCGTCCGCATCCTCACGCTCCTCATAGAGCGGCCGGGGACGGCGAAGCAGGTCGCGGACTGGGTCGAGGGCACGCGCGGTCGTGTGCACTATCACATCAAGGAGCTCGAGAAGGCCGGCCTCGTCGAACTCGTCGCCAAGGTCGAGAAGGGCGGGGTCGTCGAGAAGTACTACCGGGCCGTGGCGCGCAACTTCTACGTGGGGCAGGGCATCGGGGAGCACGACGGACTGGCAGGCGATGTGCGGAAGATGATCTCACAGAGCATGCTGGGGTGGCGTCGCCGCGAGGTGCTCGACGTGGACCAGGACGAGATCGCCACGAAGGTCGTTCGCGACTGTCTCCAGGCCGACAGGGGAGACGTCATCCTCGTCCATGGCGCGTTCGCGCACCGCGACATCATCCAGCCGCTGGTGAAGGCCGTGGAGCGTCTGGGTGGCCACGCGCTCGTCTCGTATGACGGTCGCGCCGGGCACGACTACGTGCTTCGCTGGAAGGACGACATCGCCTCGATCATCGTGATCGAGGAGCCGATAGAGTACCCCGCCAACGGCATGAACGGCGCGGGCGATGTGGCGGCCCATGGGCCGGAGTTCCTGAAGGATCTCGTGCGGAACGGCATGCGACATCTGTATGCCGGCGTCCCCGGCTATCCGCTCGAGAACCCGACGTTCCGCGCCTTCGTGGAGAACGGCAAGCGCATCATCTACATGGGCTACCCGACGCCCGAGAAGGCCGAGATCATGGGGCTCGACTACCGCGCGCTCCACGATGCGTGGTGGACGGCGCTCGACATCGATTACGGCGCGCTCTCGCAGGAGTGCGGGCGCCTGGCCGGTCGGCTCGGCACGAGTTCGGATGTTCGCGTGACCTCGGCGGGCGGCACCGACCTCACGTTCAGCATCGCCGGTCGCGAGGTCTTCGTCGACGACGGTGTCATCTCGGAGTGGGAGACAGAGCACAAGCGCGGGTGGGGTCACCTCCCCGCGGGGAAGGTCATCGTCGCGCCGGTCGCCGGCACCGCGAACGGCGCCATTCACAGTGAGACGACCGACTACTTCGGCGTTCCTATCCGCGATATCCGGCTCCAGTTCCGCGACGGCGCTGTGGTATCGGCGACAGCGGGTGAGAACGCGGAGCTCCTTGAGCTCGTGCTCGCTGAGGGCGGCGACATCGGTCGCCTTGCTGGCGGCTTCGAGATCGGAACAAACCCGCAGATCACCAATCCCGTCGGCTACGCGCTCTGGGACTCGAAGTCACACGGGGACGCGACCGTGTGGATCGGCGACAACCGGCTCATCAGCGGCGAGAACGAGGCGCCGCTATCGTGGGGGTTCATCATCGCGGAGCCGACCGTGATGCTGGATGGAGAGATGGTGCTTGCCGACCGCGCATTCCGGTTCGCACGCGTTGATGGTGCTGCGGACGAGGACGGCGACGGCAGGCACTGAGCGGCATGATTACATCCGGATTCGCCCCCGGAAAGGGAGCCACCATGCGCACACGGATGATGGCCGGACTCCTCGCACTTCTCTTCCTCGCTTCTTCACCGGCATGCGCGGTCGAAGCCGTACCAGAGACGCTCTGGATCTTCGACGCGGATTTCGAGGACCTTCAGGGTGACAATGCCGGCTGGGTGTCGAAGGATATCTCAGGCACACTCGGTCAGCAGAGCTACTGGCACAAGGACACCATCAGGATCAACGGATTCATGCACCTCGGCGATTCGACCTGGTGGTGCGGTACGACCAACCCGTGCTGGCGCCAGCCGCGCGGGTACGGCAACAATTGGTATCAGCTGATGCGGCGTGACTTCCCGCTCTCGGAGTGGAGCGAGCCGGGCGACGCCGTCGCCCTGGAGTGGGACCAGCGTTTCGCTGTCGAGCACGACTACGACTATGCGTACGTCGACGTCTCAACTGATGGAGGCGTCTCGTGGTCCACGCTGGCCTCTTTCTGCAACCCCGGTTTCCCGGGCAAGCCCGGACTTCCGCAGGATTGGGATTCGCCCTACGGACAGTGTGACGAGGACCTCTCGCCGTACGCGGGACAGGATGTGGTCATCCGATTCCGCTTCGATTCCGACCTCACGTATTCTGCGCAGGACCAGTACGTCAACACAGATGGGTCGGTGGTCGATGGCGCCTGGCAGATCGACAACATCACGTGGAACGTGAACGGCACGGCGGTCTGGATCGATGACTGTGAGGCGCCCGGCGAGAACGGGTGGGAGCATGAGGCTGTGCTGCCCGCCGGACAGACAGGTGTCGTATTCCGCCGCTCGCTGGAGTCTGTCATGGGATACCCGAGCTGGATGATGGTTGCCTACGACGAGGTGTCGGGGCTTCTCGTCGATGACCAGGACTCGGCGCTCCTGACGCCACCGATCGACATTCTGGGCGCGGATGCTCTCTATGCCGAGATGTACGGGTATATCAACATCCCGCCGGAAGCCGGAGACCGTGCGGCGCTCTGGGTCGCGGCAGGCGATGTGCTGGAGTGCATCGACCCGACGGACTGGACCTATGCCGCCTGGGGACCGAACTTCGGAGGTCCATTCCCGTTCGTTGCTCCGATGGACTGGGGCAGTTTCGTCGGCAACCGCTGGATGGTCCTCTGCTTCAACAACTACAACTGCTATCCGGCGGCGTCACCCGACCGGCACGGTCCCGGATTCATGCTCGATCGCTTCCGTCTCGGTATCCCGCTCTTCACAAATGTGCCGGATGACCCCGTGCACGCGACGCGCCTCCTCGCGCCGAGTCCGAACCCGTTCAATCCAGCGACGACGATCGCCTACACGCTTGCGACGCCCGGACGCGTGACCATCCGCGTTCACGACATTGCGGGGCGGGTCGTCCGCACGCTTGTCGACGAGGAACGCGTAGCCGGTGAGCACGCGGTAGTTTGGGACGGAACAACCGACGGGAACACCCCGGCTGCAAGCGGGGTCTACTTTGTGAGGATGGAATCCGGTGGCAGGAAGGCTCTTCACAAGGAGGTGCGCAAACTCGTGCTTCTGAAGTAGGGCCGGCCGCGGTTGGAGGAGTCTCCGGTACCGCGGACGGCGGGGGAACAGGTTGGCACAGGCAGCATTCCGACTTACGATGGAGGGGGCGTTTGGGCGCCCCCTTCTCGTTTGTCCGAACGGCGTCGGGGAGCCGGCCCGCGCGACGACCGACTCGCGCGAAGGTTGACGTGCCGCATCACGGAGTTTCCATGACCGAACTGGAACGCTGGATACGCAAGGTCCTCAAGCCAGAACGGATGACAACTGCTGAGCTCGCGTACGAGCACATGGAGTCGCAGTCGGGCGAGTGTCTGCCTGTGCTCTATCAGCCGCTCGACCACACGAAGCGGTCGCACTGGCACGACACCGCGCTCATCGGTGCGTTCGCGCGCGCGATGGGGGAGGCGAAGACCGTGCTCGACGTCGGTCCCGGAGACGGGTGGCCGTCGCTCCGCGTGGCCGACCGGATCGAGAAGGTCGTCGGTATCGATCCGTCACCGAAGCGTGTTGAGGTCCAGCGGGAGAACGCGCGGCGTCTCGGGATCACGAACGTCGAGTTCCTCGTGATGGACGCCGAGGAGATGAGCTTCGCGGAAGGGACCTTCGACGGCATCATGGCGGCGTCGGCCATCGAGCAGTGCGACCACCCGGAGCGCGCGTTCGCGGAGGTCTCGCGCGTGCTCAAGCCCGGCGGGCGCTTCGCCATGATCTTCGAGGACTATGACAGCTACTTCCCCGACTGCGACGGGGATGAGGAGCTCTGGCTTCAGAGCGGCGAGCCGAGCGACATCGAGGAGGGGCGCGCGAACTTCATCCTTATGTATCAGGTGCGGACGAAGGAGCCGGCGCACGAGACTCGGTACGGACTGTTCCTCGACTCCTGGCATCTGAACAACGCCGGGGGAATCGCCTTCAGCGTTGCCTCGCTGGGAGATGGAAGCTCGCTCCGACGGAGAATACCGCGCGATGCAGGGCAGCCCGACACGCGGCTTCTTGGCATCGAGTTCTTCCAGAGGCTCCGGCCGTTCATCTACCGTGCAGGGTTCTACGAACTGGATCACATGACGAGCATGACCGTGGACCCGGTTCTCGAGGAGCATGGGTTTGGGAGCATCCGTCATCTCGACCACAGGCTCCTCCCTGTCATCGACGCATTCGACACCGCTGAGAATGCCGGCGGACTGGACGCCCACCGGGATTCGTTCGTCGAGGAGTGCCTCGCGCTCGGGGCCGCCGCCGTCGACGCCGCGGGAGAAGGCCCCGGCGACTTCGTCGTCGCGGAGAAACGAACATAGACAGGCGCGTGCGGGTCGCGACGCGTCACCGGAGGAGACATGCCCAAGGACCGCTCGAAGCACCGCTCGAAGCACCGCCCGGATGACGCTGCGAACGACCATCCCGCATCGCACGAGTTCTGGGAGCGGTGCATCCGCGAGACGATCGACGGGGGCATCCCCGACAAGTGGAGCGAGTCCGTGTTCGATACGGGCAACGAGATCGCGCTCGCGTTCGTCGATGGACTTCCCGAGGGTGGCGATGTACTCGACTTCGGCTGCGGCATCGGACGGAACGCGCTTGCGCTGGCTCGGCGAGGCTTCCATATGCTCGTCGCGGACGTCGTCGGCATCGCCGTGCGGTATTGCGAGGAGCGGGCGTATTCGGAGGGACTCGACGAGCTTCACTCGGTCGGGTATGATGGACGTGAGCTCGAGCTTCCGAACAAGAGCGTCGACGGCATCATGGCGTGGAGCTGTCTCGACCATGTCACGCTCGCGCACGCCGGAGAGCTCGCGGAGGAGCTGGAGCGCGTGGCGCGGCCGGGAGCCCTACTGCTGCTCTCATTCGACGAGGACAGGAGCGACGATCGCGAGTCCAAGTGCCGGATCCTCGAGGACGGGACGCACCAGTACTATGAGGGGAGACGCGCCGGAATGCTCTTCCGGCCGTACACGAACGACGAGATCCGGGAACTCTTCGAGAGCGATTGGGAGCTCACCCGGTGGGAGGGCGACGACGTCACCGTCCCGAGGAGGGCTCTGTACCGCCGCAGGTAGGCGTGTTGGGGCCATCGATGGGTCGACGCTTCGGCGGATCAGGACTCTCGGGAGCAGGTCCTCAGACTTAAGGACCGCGCAGGACTGATAATGCGCGAAACCACGGGCGCGCTGTCGCATCAAACCCAGCGAAGGGCCAGTTGAGTGTCTATGGCTCTGCTGGGGGTTGGCTGCGGCGGCTGGCCCCCGGCGCTTACAACAGGGTCGCACCGTTCGAGGCGGCCAGCAGAGCAGCGACCGGAGCGCTGAAGCTCCAGTCGGAGGAAGCGGGAGAGTTTATGCCGATCTACGAATACATGTGTGAGAAGTGCGGCTCGGTGTTCGAAGAACTCGAGTCGGTCACGAACAGGGACAAGGCTCACGAGTGCCCCGGATGCGGCGCGAAGAAGGGGAGACGCATCATCTCGACATTCTCGGCCGGCAGCAGCGGTCCGACCTTCTCCGGCGGCTCGTGCGGACGTCGAGGATTCTCCTGAGGCTAGTCCACTCGCCCCGTGCGGGCGACCGTATCGCGCCAGTCCCCCTGGCGCCTGATGAGATCATGATGACGGCCGGGTGCGAGAGCACCCGGCCGTTTCTCATGTCAGGGCTGTCGTGTCCCTGTCATTGCGGCTCGCGATTCCAACGCGCCGCCCGCCGGAGCCGCAACCGCCGCGTCTTGGTATCTCCCGTATGATGTGGTATAGTGGCTCCAGCAGAGTCCCTCACAAGCGTCCGGTCTCGCACGGATACGAGAGGAGTTAGCCATGCGCACTGATACTGCTGTTCGCGTCACCCTCATCGCGCTTGTGTTGCTGATGTCCCCGGCAGTAGCGCTCTCGAATCCATCCGGATACTGGCACACGATCTGGTACGACGACATGAGCGAGCCGACAGGGTGGACCACGGTCGACCTGACGGCCACGGTCGTTCCGCACTTCCATCTGGATTCGTATCAGGCCTATGACGACCCGGCTTTCGAAGATGATGTGTCGTGGTGGTGTGGCACCTTCGACTACGACGCGGACGGCGGTTACGGGAACACCTGGGACGACCGGTTGGAGCTCCCGCCCGTTTCAGTCGGAAGCAGCGTTGTCGAGGAGATCTCCTGGGGCGTCATCAAGTCACTCTACCGTGATGACGACGGCAGTAACCGTCCACCCCCGCGCGCTCCGGAGCGCGGGACTATGCCGATTCTCACCTTCCTGTACCGCCACGACTCGGAGATCGGCTACGACTACACATATGTCGAAGCCGGAGGCGACGGGGAGTGGTCTGCGCTGAACAATGGCTACGACGGGTCGAGCGGAGGATGGCAGGACATCGGGACCTACGGGTTCGAGCTCTCCGACTACGGGAACCCGGTCAACGTCCGTTTCCGCTTCATCTCCGACGGTGCCTTCTCGGACGAGGATGGACTCTACCTCTCCGACGGCGGGGCGTTCGGTGTCGACAACATCAAGATCTTCGACTTCTACGGAGGCGAGACGTTCTTCTTCGACGACATGCAGGCCGGGAGTCAGTGCGCTCCGGCCGTATCCGATGCTGCCGGCGACTACTGGCATCTCGTGGATGATGTGTGTTCGTCTAACGTCATCCCGTCGTGGTGGTGCGGTGATGATGCCGACACGAGCCTCATACCCCCGAATCTGCAGAACGCGCTCATCTCACCGGTCATCGACATAAACGGCGCGTGGACCTGCACGGTTCACTATGCCATTCATGCCGAGGTCCCCTGTGTTGACAGCGACTACTGGGTTAACAGTGTGATCGTGGATGGTCTCGTCTACAATCTCAGTGCGTTCTGGGGAGACTTCGAGCAGTGTGGCGGGTTCGGCACGGCAGGCTTGGAGGGGGATAGGCTCGACCACCTCCTTCCGGCGTCGACACTCCGATACATGATCACGTTCTACACGACCAGCAACGGATGTGGTCCCGGAGTCGCCGGGGGAGCAGGGATCAACCTCGACGACACGTGGGTCATGGGCATCGCTCCTGGTTCGAATCGTGATCCGTCAGGTGTTGCTCCCGAGTTTCTTCGTATGATGCGCCATCGCCTGTTGACGGTCCGGGAGACTTCGTATGGGGGCCTCCGATAGGTGCTGGACTCTGCGCTGGTCGAGGACAAGCGCAGACTGGTTGCGAAACTCGATCCGGGACACACAGAGAGCCCGGGGCCGATGGCCCCGGGCTTCGTGCGTCCGCCGGCCTGCGCAGTGGCCGACGAGGGGGAGTGTGCATCCGCTCCGTTATGTCGTCGCGATCAGTCTGTCGCGCCTCCGTCCGTCGCACTCGCGTCGTCATCAGGATCAATCGAACGGACCGGCTCCACAGGCTCAGCTCGCTCGGCCGCTCGCGGCGAGGCAGGTGGCTCCGGTGGCTCGGGCATCCCAGGCCTTGCGGGAGCAGC
>CAZNHF010000057.1:8600-14192 GCA_964572375.1 uncultured bacterium
GGCCTTGCGGGAGCAGCTGGCCTGGCCGGTGCGGCTGGCCTCGCGAACGGAACGTCCGACACATGCGGCATCGCCGGGAGTTCCATCTCCTTGCCGTGCATGGTGCAGTCTCCGCGGACCCGAGCGGTCGGGGCGATGCTGACGTCTCCACTGTCGACAGAGAAGTCGCCCTCGACCTTGCCGGCCAGACGGAACGTCCCGCCTCTGACCGACACGTCGCCGCCGATCCTGGACCCGGGGGCGATGGATGTCGTGCCGCCCTTCTGGACGAGGTCGCCGCCGACCGATCCGTAGACCATGAGTTCACCGTCCTCGATGACGACGTCGCCACCGACGGCGCCCCTCAGGACGACGCTGCCGCCCCTGATGATCAGGTCGCTCCCGACGGCGCCGTCGATCGCCATGCTGCCGTCGAAGATGACCGCGTCGGCGCCGACGGCCCCACGGATGAGCGACTCGCCCGCCTCCTGGATGACATCATCTGACGTGGCGCCGTTCATCGTTAGAACGCCGCCCTCGACGATGTTGATGCTTCCGGTCAACGCTCCGTTGAGCTTCCACTCCTGGTCGAGGAGGATCTCCCCCCGTACCATTCCGTTCTCCGGATTCCTGAGTTCCACAGTGCCTCCTCGTCTCCTGGTCGTCCTGGTACTGCCGCGTGCCGCCGGCCGGCTTCGCCGCGGGTCGCGATTCGGTGGACGATGCTATTCGAGCTCAATGGTGACGTGCTCGTCGTCGTCGTCGTTGTGAACCTCGAGGATCTTCCCGTCGAAAGTCGGGTCCTGCGCCATCTGGAGAATCCGGTCGAGGTCGAGGTTGAAATCCTCGCCGAATATGTCGCCCATACTCTCGAATGACTCGGACATGGCCTCGTCGACGGCTTCATTGATAGAGGCCTCGAGCCCCGCCTTGAATCCCGGACCTGTGTTACCGCGGCCGTGCCGGTGCTCGTCACGGACGCGCGCGTGCGCCTCCGCACGGGCGTGTGCCTTGGCCTCACGGGCACGCTGCTTGATCTCGCGAATCCGCTCCTTGTGTTCCCTCGACAGGCCGTTGGCCATCTTCATGTGCATGTGCTTCGGTGCGAACCGGAACCCGAACTTGAGGAGCGCGAGAGGGATCCTGACATCCACGTTCTGCTCGCCCTCCTTGCTGACCTTGATGTGTATCCACTTTCGCTTGAGCTCCTTGTGGCTCGGCTTCGCGTCGGTCTTGTCCAGCGCTTCGAGGAGCTGAGCGGCCTCGGCCGCCGAGATCTTCCCGTCCTCGACGAGCTTGATGACTCTGAGCTTCTCTTCCGTCATGGTGTCCGTCCCTTCGTCGCGTGGCTTGTTCATCTGTGCGTCCGTCACGGGTATCCCCGCCGGAAGGTCCTCAAGCGTGTGTACGGGGCGCCGCGGGTGCGGGCGGAACTGCGCGGGCCGAACGTTCGGCCAGATGTCCGGTGTTGGACAGACGGCCGCGCTAAGCGGACGCCTCATCCAGTTTCCGTACAAATTCGTTTGCATCGATCTCTCCCGCTTCGAGCTTCGCAAGAAGCTCCTCCCTGATCGACGGGTCCACAGCCGGCTCCGGCTTGAACCCGAGCTTGCGAACGATCTCGTCGAGGCGTCCCCGGACGGTGGGGTAGGAGATCCCAAGCTCGCGCTCGACCTCCTTGATGTTCCCCCTCGACTTCAGAAAGATCCTGATGAGCTGAAGCTGCTCCCTTGTGAGCACCGAGAAGGCGCACGTCTCGAACTGGCCTCGAACGGTGATCTCGCACTGGGGGCACTGGAGCTCGGTGATGATCATCTCCCCGCTGCATACGGGGCACGCCTCCGGCTGTCTGTGGACCATGGTCCCCTCCCTGAAGTGGGCCTGCTGTTGTGAATATGTTAATTGTCATATGTCATATTGTAAGGCCAGGCTTCACGATTGTCAAGTCTTAGATACGGATTATTAAGGTCGGGCTTAACATTATTAAGGTAGTCCAGCCTCCGGGGGCATCCTGGGCGTGCTTCGGGGCCAACGCGGGACCCAAGGGATCCACGGGACTGAGGGAACCAGAGGGTCCCGGGAGCGACCCGAGGAACCTGCGCGTGGCTGCGTGGGTAGTGAGCAGTGAGCCGGTCTGGGGGAGCTGGGATATACGAGGTGTGCCTAGCCGCGGGAGGAGGTCTCCCAGGGACGCCAGAGGTGGCGCCAGGTGCGGGTCTCGGGCACGTCCGGGTCGATATCGTTCCGGTACTTGCGGAGAAGCTCGCGATGGGCTGTGGCATCGTGCAGCGAGAGGAGCGTGGACATGATGGCGATAATGCCGATGCCGCTGACCACGCAGAGCATGATGAGCATGAACGATTGAAGGGCCGCGCCTATTGTGAACGCGAGGTTGTCGAGCGTTAGGAGCGCGGCGGTTCTGAGGAGCTTGAGGAGGCCGCGCTCACCGTCGATGATGAGCGGGTAGAGGTGGACGTGGAGAAGCAGCCAGAAGCCCGCTGCCCAGACGAGGAGCCCCGCGAGCACGAATCCGGGGAGTGCGCCTCGTCCACTGAGGTGGCTGTAGAAATCGACGTTCACCCAGAGGACGAGCACGACCGCGGCGTCGAACAACCCGACCTTGAGCGCCGGCACGAAGTGCTCCCGGAAGCCGCGAAAGAGGTCGCGGAGAGAGACGTCCTCGCCCGCGGCGATCTTCGCTGCGAGAGCGGCGAGCCCGGCGCTGGCCGCAGGGGCCGTGACGATCCCGAGCGAAAGACCGAGCCACATCAGGTTTGCGAGGAGCATGAGTCCGAGGTGGTCGTATGTGAGCCAGAAGAACCGCGTGAACGCGACATGAAGCGCGAGCTGCGCTTGTCTCAGGGGCTTCTGGGTTCGTGCGTTCATGATGCGTCTCTCAGAAATCAGGATCGGTCGGCGTGCAGCCTCTCGTGCCTCCTGGATGATAGCTGGTCGCCCGTATCACGGCAAGGGCCGCCCATGGTATAATGACTGAGTGGTGTTCGCGCACGAGCACCACGACCCGAGACAGGAGGTGCGTATGCGCAGAACAGCGAATGCTGTGTCCACGGCTGTGATTGGCAATCGATCCCCCTTCCGCTGTCTCTCCCTCGCGATCCTTCTCGTGATGATCCTGGCGACCGGCGCCGGGGCTGCGACCTTCGTTGTCGACCTCGGCGGAGGCGGCGACTACCTCACGGTCCAGGAGGGCGTCGACGCCGCGGCGAACGGCGACACGGTGCAGGTCATGGCTGGATTCTACAGCGAGCGCGTCATGGTCGACGGGAAGTGTCTCACGTTCGAGGGGAGCGGCCCATCGGGGACCGCCGTCTTCTGGGATGGTGCGGGTGCTACCCTCGAGTTCCTCAACACCCCGCCGCCGTATCGTTCGTTCGTCCGCAACATCAACTTCGCGCACTCGTTCGACGCGGCAGCTGGACGCGCCTCGTCGGGCGGCGACCGCCAGGTGCACACGGTGCTCTGGAGCGGGAGCACGGTCGTCTTCGACGGAGCCGTTGTCAATGGTGGCGCCATCGGCGTGGCCGACGTCGTCAATCACATCGTCCACACAGGGATCGAGAGCTACCATTCGACGTTCGACTGGATCATCGTTGCCGGCGACAGGAACTCGATCGTCGAAGAGACGTTCATCTTCGAGGGAGCGGAGTTCTCCGGGTGGTATGAGGACTTCATGACGATGGGTGAGATCACCGTCGAGAGCTCAGGCTCGACGTACGGGTCGCTCGGCCTTCCAATGCTCTGCAGATACAGCGCGATTGGAGATTCGATCGAACATCTGACGGTGTCAGGCGGCTTTGAGGCGTCCTGCGAGGTGGAGTTTGACGCGTGCGGGGTCGGCGATGTCGTTCTTGAGAACGACAACATGGTCAGCTTCCGGGACTGCGTCGTGAACCAGATCAGCCGGTTCGGCGACAGCTATCCGGGGTTCCCGCTGACGATGGAGCGGTGCCTGGTTGGTCAGTTCGACATGCTGTGGGACTATGGCGGCTGCCGGCTCGTCCACAACACGTTCACCGGATGGTTCTACTACGAGACGCTCGACCCGCCGCCGATGAGCGCGATGAAGAGCAACATCTTCACGTGGTACACGACCATCTACAGCGAGGACGACACCGATGTCGCTGTGACACACAACCTGTTCAAGCACACCGAATCCCACGTGCTGACCGGCCCGGATTCGCTCTTCGCGAACATCTGGCTGCAGGATCCGAGGTTCTGCCCCGGGACGTACGAACTCGAGGATTGCTCGCCCTGCGTCGGGGCCGCACACGACGGCGGCATCATCGGCGCGTTCGGGATCGGGTGCGACTGCACGCTCGTCAACGCCGTGGAAGAGACATCGTGGGGGAGGATCAAGAGCCTGTATCGTTAGCGTGCGGATCTCGGCGCGTGAAGGGTTGCGGCGTGCCGGTATGCAGCGCTCAGTTGTTGTCGGGGCCGAAGGCAGAGCGGCCCGAAGAGAGAAGGGGCCACGGGAGATCCCCGCGGCCCCTTTGCTTGCGTTGTGTCTGCCCTCGCTTCGGGCGGGCGCTCCGACCGATCGTGCGGTTCGAACCCCCACCGGCGACGGCAGCTACTGCTGCAGCGGCTCGATCATCGCGCGCATCTGAAGCATCTCCCCGGCGCTGTCCGGGCCGAAGTCGAGAAGCTTCCAG
This sequence comes from uncultured bacterium, assembly GCA_964572375.1. GTDB lineage: Bacteria > Joyebacterota > Joyebacteria > Joyebacterales > Joyebacteraceae > JAPEKQ01. The sequence continues at coordinate 13,256 of CAZNHF010000057.1, forward strand.
AGTCCGAGCTTCGAGGTCGCCGAAGACATGAACGCGTCCGTGAACGACGTGTGCTTCCGATACATCAGGAGAGTTGCGTCGTCCGGCGTCGTCCCGATCTCGCGGCACGCGTGCTCGATGGCCTCGGTGAGTCCGCCGAGTTCATCGATGAGCCCGATCTCAAGTGCCTGCGTGCCCGTGTAGACGCGGCCCTGGGCTATCTCACGCACGCGCGCGATCGGGATACCGCGACCCTCCGATACCTTCGCCATGAAGTCCTCGTAGACGAACTCCATCGTCTTCTGCGCCATCGCGGTCTCTTCTTCCGTGAAGTGACGCGTCGACGACCAGGCGTCGGCGTACTCACCTCGGCTGAAGGTCTCGCGGGTCGCACCGATCTTGTCGTAGAGCTCGGACGTGACCGGCTTCATGAAGACCACGCCGATCGACCCCGTCACCGTGAGCGGGTCGGCGAGGATCCAGTCGGCCGGGCAGGCGATGTAGTAGCCTCCGGATGCAGCGACGTTGCCCATCGATACGATGAGCGGCTTCTCCTTCGCGAGCTTCGCCGCCTCATCCCAGATGATGTCCGAGGCGATGGCGTCGCCGCCCCCGCTGTTGATGCGGAGCACGACGGCCTTGACGCGGTCGCTCTTCCGGGCGGAGCGGAGCTGCCGCACCAGTGTCTCCGAGCCGATCGACTCGCCGCCCCGGATCGGGTCGTGGCCGCCTTCACCGGTGTCGATGCCGCCGTAGGCGCCGATGACGGCGATCATCGGGCCGTAGTTCCACTTATACTCCTTGTCGCTCCAGGACGAGACGTCCACCAGGCTGATGTCGCTCGGATCGTCAGGGGCGTCGCGGCCGGCAAGTTCGATGGCGACGCGCTTGGCGTCCGCATAGAGCCCGGCTTCGTCGATGAGCCCGGCCTCGATGGCGTCGGGCGTCATGTAGATGC
>CAZNHF010000058.1:0-8897 GCA_964572375.1 uncultured bacterium
CGATGATGCGAATCGTCATCGCCGTCTTCCCGCTCATCGCGTTCCAGCTGATGGGCGCGTCGCTCCTCCAGGCTCACGGACGAGCGCTGTCGGCGTTCGTCCTGTCGCTTTCGAGGCAGATCCTGATCCTCATACCGCTCGTCCTCGTGCTCGGCCGACTCCACGGGATCACGGGCATCTCCATCGCCTTCCCGATCTCCGATCTGCTGGCCGCCGCGGTCGCCACGCTTCTCCTCGTCGCCGAAGTCCGCTATCTCAACAGGATGCAGACCGCCGAGGACGCCCGCGCCGCCAATGCGACCTAGGCGCGGTCGCCCCCCGATTACGTGGCACGAAGCCCCTTAAGGACTACGTCGATCGTCAGATCGATGAACGACTCCACGTCCGCAGCAGCCTCAACGCCCTGATCCTCCAGCAGAGCATGGCCTCCTGATCCATTCGCGGAGACGTGCACCTGCCCATCCATCAGGAGAACGGAAAGACCGTGTACCGCCGACCACAGGATACTGGCGAGCGCCGCTGGGTCGCCGTCCCTGAGTTCTCCCTGCCCCTGCGCGAAGCGAATCGCTTCGAGGCTCCGCTCAAACGCCTGAGATGCCGCCACCTGGAGTGAAACCGAACGGGGCGGCCGCACGACGTCCGCGCTGAACATGAGTCGATAGTGTCCAGGCCGGTCGAGCGCGAACCCGACGTACGCCCGCATCAAGCCGGCCAGCCACTTGCGACCGCTCTCCAACGCGCTCTTGTCCACCTCTCTCAGACGAGCGTCGAGTTCCAGAAAGCCCGCCTCCGCCACAGCTGCCATGAGTTCACGCTTGTCGCCGAAGTGGCGATACGGGGCTGCCCGCGATACGCCCGCGACGCGACTCAGCGACCGCATGGTCACGCTCTCCGCTCCGGCGTCAGACACGAGCTCCGCCGCTGCCGCAACCAGCACCGAGCGGAGATTGCCACGATGGTACGTATCAGTCGTCACGAAGACCTCCCGAATGGTCTGCCCTCACCTGCAGCAGCGAGCGGAATTCTGCCAGACATATGTTGACACTGTCAACTTACCATGCTATGTTGACAGTGTCAACATAGTCTTTCAGGCTCACGCTAGTGCGCGACATCGAACCAGGGAGGAAACCTTGCTACCACGTCCAGCACCAGACACCCGCGGAGGGGGCCTCCGCATGCCGTGTCTCCGCATTGGGGATCTCGTCTCCACACTCCCGATTATCCAGGGAGGCATGGGTGTCGGCATCTCGCTCTCCGGTCTCGCCTCAGCCGTCGCAGATGCGGGCGGCATTGGAGTTATCGCAACCGCCGGAATCGGTCGGCTCGAGCACGATTTCAGATCGAACATCAAAGAGGCCAACTGCCGCGCACTGAAGCGCGAGATCCGTGACGCTCGCGCGCTGACAGACGGACCTCTCGGAGTCAACATCATGCTCGCGCTATCCGACTTCGACGATCTCGCGAGGACAGCTCTGGAGGAAGGAGTGGACGCGCTCTTCCTGAGCGCCGGACTCCCCCTTCGCCCACCGCGCGGTCTGTCGTTCGAAGAGCTCTCGTCCTTCCACACGAAGATCATCCCGAAGGTCTCCTCAGCGAAGGCGGCGGCTCTCATCTTTCGATACTGGGGCGAGAAGTACGGTCGCGTGCCTGACGCGGTCGTTATCGAGGGGCCGCGCTCCGGCGGACACCAAGGCTTCACGCGGGAACAGATCGCGAACCCGGCGTTCGCGCTGGGGAAGCTCGTGCCCGATGTACTCAAGGTGATGCGCGGGTTCGAGGAGCGGTTCCATCAGGCTATTCCCGTCATCGCCGCAGGCGGCGTGTTCACGGGGCAACACATCCGGCGCCTTCTGCAGATGGGCGTCGCCGGTGTCAAGATGGGTACGCGATTCGTGGGGACACACGAGTGCGATGCGCACGACCGGTTCAAACGGGCGTACATCGACTGCTCAAGAGATGATCTCACGATCATCGACAGCCCGGTCGGTCTGCCTGGCCGGGCGATCGTCAACCAATTCCTCAGGGATGTCGCAGCCGGCGCGCGAAAGCCGTACGAGTGTCTGTGGCGGTGTCTGCGCACCTGCAACTTCAAGACAGTCCCCTACTGCATCGCCCATGCACTGATGAGCGCGAAGGAGGGACATCTTGATGAGGGCTTCGCGTTCGCGGGAGCAAACGCGTACCGCGTGAACGAGATCGTGTCGGTGCAGGAACTCATGCGGCGAATCGAAGCGGAGTACGCAAGAACCCAGACCGCGGCGCGCGCTGTCGTCGGCCGCGTGGAGGCCGCCGCGGACTCTGGCTCAGACCGGCCTGTCGCGGACCAGGGCTAGCTACTCCCGAGCCGCCGCCTGATGAGCCATGCGATCGGCTTCGTCAGGAACGTCTCCATCTCCGCTCGAACCTCGCGAAGATGCATCGGCACATCCAGGCCCTGCGGACACGCCTTCACGCACTTCCCGCATTCGGTGCACAGCGAGGCGAACGCGGGCTTGCCGGAGAGCGCGCCGCCAACGCGGAACGCGTAGATCATCCTCGTGTGCCGCTTGTTCCCGAATCGCCCGAGGTCGTTCAGCACCTCGAAGCAGCCCGGGATATCCACGCCCGCCGGGCAGGGCATGCAGTACCCGCATGCAGTGCACCCGACACGCTCGAGTTCGACATAGGCGGTCTTCGCCCGCTCGATGATGGCGAGTTCCTCGCCCGTGAGCGACTCGGGCAGCGCCTCAGCCGCGATGCGGATGTTCTCGTCGACCTGCTCCTCGGCGCTCATGCCGGAGAGGACGATGTGCACCTGCGGGTGATTCCAGACCCAGCGCAGAGCCCACTCGGCGGCCGAGCGCTTCTTTGGCGCGGTGTCCCAGATCGACTGCACGGATGGAGGCACGCTCTTCGTGAGTCCGCCCCCGCGAAGCGGCTCCATCACGATGATGCCGAGTCCCCGATCGACCGCGTACATCAGACCCTCGGTCCCAGCCTGTCGGTGGGTGTCGATGATGTTGTACTGGATCTGACAGAACTTCCAGTCGTAGCCGTCGACGATCGTCTTGAACCCCTCGAGCTTCCCGTGGAACGAGAACCCGGCGTTAGCGATGCGCCCGTCCGCGATCGCCTTGCCGAGGAAGTCGGTCACGCCGAGTTCCAGCATCTTCTCCCAGCTCTTCGCGTTCAGTGAATGAACAAGATAGTAGTCGATGTGATCGGTCTGGAGCTTCTCGAGCTGTTCTCCGAGAATGCGGTCCATGTCCTCCCGCGTCTCCACCTTCCACGGCGGGAGCTTCGTTGCCAGCTTCACGCGCTCGCGGTAGCCGTCCCGAAGCACCCTGCCGACGAACGGCTCGCTTTGCCCTCCGTGGTACGGCACCGCCGTGTCGATGTAGTTGACACCGCGGTCGATGGCGCTACGGATCATCGCCATCGCGCGAGGTTCGTCGATCTGCTGACGCCTCCCGGGCAGCCGCATGCAGCCGAAACCGAGGATCGAGAGATCGTCACCTGTGCTCGGCATTCGACGTGTAAGCATGGGGTACGTCCTTTCGCAGGTCACAGCGACCACGCGGAGCCGCGCAGCTCCGCGTGGTGCTGATTCGCACGACCGTCCTGGCTCGCGCACGCTCCGAAGCAAGCGGGATCATATGAAGAGCCGTCCGCCTACGATAGCAGACGGACGGCTCGAATCGAAACGTGCATCGGTTTGCACGGGAAGCGCCGGACCACTTCCGCTCCCCGCTGCCCGAACAGACTACCTCAGAAGGACCGCCTTCTTCAGGAAACGCTGGCTGCCCGCGTCGTAGCGGATGTAATAAACGCCGGACGCGAGCTCGCTCCCGTACTCGTTGCGGCCGTCCCAGGTGGCGAGATACTCGCCCGGATCGATCTCCGCGTCGACGAGGACCCGCACGACGCGTCCCGCGACGTCATACACGGTCATCCGCGCGTACCCGCGCTGCGAGATGCCGTAGCTCACGGTCGTCACAGGATTGAACGGGTTCGGGCTGTTTTGCGCCAGGAACAAGCGACAGCTCTGCGGCTCATCAGCAACTCCGGTATCGGTCACCTCGACCCCTGCGCGGACGCGACCGATCACCTCGGGCGGTACCATCCCCTGAACGATCCAGTCCGCATAGAGATCCTGTCCCGCTGAGTTTGTCGTGTTCTCGTCGCGGAGGAACTCGATGTACTCCTTGGTCGTCGTCTGATAGTAGAGCGTCACGTACACGCTCTCCGCCTCCGCGGGGAGCGTATACTCTGTGTCGTCCCAGTACTGCCCGTCCGCGTACGTATGAGCGACGACGGGAGACTGCACGGCCTGGAGACCCGCATTCGTCGAGCCGCGCGGCGGGATGCGGTTGTCAGAGAAGACAGTATCGCTGAGAACGAAGTGAAATGATTTGCCGGCCGGGAACCCGAGCAGTGAACCGAGTGCGGGACTCACGCCAGGCTGGATCTCGTAGATCTTCTCCTGGCCATCGTGGAACAACTCAGCCGTGGTGAAGTCGTACTCGCCTGACTCGAAGATCTTCACGCCGGCGATATCGTATGCTTGGACGTTCAGCCAGACCCGCCGGCCCTCCGGGTACCCTGACGGCAGCTTGTGACCGGTCTCGTTCGTGACGCGGACCGTGATGCCGAACTCCTCTGGCGTCACGTCGACTGTCGCCGCCATCGCGAGCATCGCACGCGCCCGATCGATCGCGTCAGCCAGCTGCGTGGCTTCAACCTCGTCCGGGAAGTACCCGGCGACGATCGAAGGAACGAACGTGTTGCCGCCAGTGAAGTCGTGGAGGCCCATGTCCGTCCTGAGCGGACCGCCGGCAGCGCCCCGCCCAGTCACGTCGCGCATGTGACAGTCCTGGCAGGTGGAGACGATGCCATCGGGCTTGTTGCCCGCGAACTGCGGCTGGTAGACACCAATCGTGGCGTATTCGCTCTGCGACCACTCGCTGAACGTCCGCTCGACGGGCATCATGTTCCGGATGTCCATGTCGGGATGCTCTTCATTGAATGCGTTCGGGACGTAGTCACCCGGTGACGCCTGATTGAAGACCGGACTCGAGACGTCGTGACAGAGTCCGCAGAGGTCGGCCCTCTTGTGGAAATCCGACTCGATGAACGCGTGGTCGGCCTGGGCATCACCGTATGGCCCACGCATGATGGGAGCCGGGTCATTGATGAATTGCCCGTTTCCGTACTGGAGAGGGAGCGGGACGATATTCGCGAGAACGTCAAGATCGATCGCCGGGCTCACGCCCGGGACATACTCGTGATCCACCGCGCGATGGCAGAACACGCACTGGACGCCGTGACGGTCCACGACGTTGATCATGTCGCCGCTCGTGTCGACAGACCGACCCTCCTGCCACCCTCCGGGCGTGTGGCACTTGATGCAGAGATCGCCAACCGACGGCGCGTCCTGCTCTGCAATCGCCATGCATGCGAAGAAGAACGGGTCTCGGGCGGCCTGCCCCATCATGCTCCCGCGCCAGTTGTGCCACGGTTCCACGGCCGTGTCGTACCCACCATGGCAGGTGCCGCACGTCGCGTCCGGGTCATCGAGGATCGCCCCTTCGTGCGGCTGCGTACCCGACATGTCCATGTCGTTGAGGGTCGTCGGAACGTACCCGGCCGGGGTTCCCATGAGCGTGAACACACCGTCGCTCACGTCGAACCCGGCGTTGCCTCCGTTGTCGTAGGCGATGACCTTGATGAGACAATCGGTCCCCGGACGGTTCGGGACGAACCAAGAGAAGCCGGTCCCGCCGGGCTCGTTCGCGGCCTCGGTCTTGAACGTGAGGCCGCCGTCGGTGGAAAGCAGAATGTCCACGTGCGAGATGCCGCTAGCATCTGTCGCAGTGAAGTTGATGATCTGGTAGTTGCCCGCATTGACGGTCTCGCCGCCGTTCGGTGTCGTAACCTCGACGACCGGAGGAGTCGTATCGCTCCCGCCTGAGGGAGTCAGGTACGGAGCGACCTCGCTCAGCGTGACATTGATCGCATTGGTGTAGTTCGCCGAGGAGAGGCCGGGGAAGGTCGGGGTGTTCCCGAAGATTGTCGATGTGATCTCGATGAGGTTCGGATAGCCATCTGCGTCCGAGTCATCGTTCTCGATCGCGAGGATCGCCTGCTCGTTCGTGAGCCCGTTGTTCAGACCGGCCTCGACGTTGATGCCGAACGCATTTCTCGTCCCGCCTCCATCAAAATCGAAGTGGCAGACTCCGCAGTGACCGGCGTTGCTCGGCAAGTCGTCGAGCTGTGTTCCGGCCGCCCCGGGATAGAGATTGAAGAACTCCCGACGAATTGGATTCCGGGCCTGCGCGGCAGAGACGAGCAGTGCAAGCGCAGCAAGCACGACCACGACGCGAAGCGTTCGCGAATTCATCATGGGTCCCCCCCATTGGCGAGTTGGACGGATGGAGGTGTGCGGTGCCCGGGGTGCGGCGAGAGGCGTGGGCGCTCCGGCGTCCGGTACGGTATTTTGATCAAATCTATTGCAATAGTACCATAATCTGGCCCCTCTGGCAAGGCCCAGACAGGTCAGAGGCACCGCCCACCAGCGCGTCCGCCCTCCCGGGGAGCGCGGACGCGCAACCGAACTCCCGGAATCGCTCTTGACATAACAGATGAATGTGATACAATAGGAGCTGGAGATGGACATCTTGGGGTTTCAGCATCTGGGGAGGACACCATGTTGATTCGCGCAACCAGCGTCGTCGCACTTGTGTTCATGTTGCTGCTCGCGCCCGCCGCGAACGCGTACGTCGGAATGCTCAACAGCTCCGATCTTGGCATCATCGCGACCGGCAACTGGCTCGTGGGCGGGACGACGCTTGGGTGGAACGTGACCTACGACACGAGCATGGGCGCCTGGCGCTATGCCTACGATTTCTCGCATCAGGAAGGCCAGACGAGCCACTTCATTCTCGAGGTGTCGAGTACGTTCACGGGCAACGACATCCTCGATGCGTTCGGCGACTACGGCAACCTGAGCGTCGGGACGCACCAGGTAGCGTCGGGCAACCCGAACATGCCCGAGGCGATCTACGGAATCAAGTTCGACGAGGCCTCAGGACTCGAATCGCACTTCGAGCTCTACTCCTACCGCGCACCGGTCTGGGGTGACTTCTACTCGAAGAACGGTGCCGCCGGTGGCTACGGTCTCAACACCGCGTACAACGCGGGCTTCGGGATGCCGGACTGGGATCCGGAGGCGGCCGCTGCCGATGGCTCGTACGAGGGTCACATCCTGGTTCCCGACACGCACGAAACGCCGCCAATCCCCGAGCCGACCACAATGCTGCTGTTCGGTTCCGGTCTCATCGGTCTCGTTGGAGCCGCCCGTCGTCGCAAGCGCTCCTAGCAACCAGACACACGACAGACAACAAGCGCCCGGTGACACTCGTCACCGGGCGTTTCCTCTGCTGGGGGGGACCGCAGCAGAGAATGCCGCGACCCAGGGCGCAAGACTGTGGAGCGCACTTGACAGGTCCTCGGCCTGTGACTATAATTAAGTATGTGCTAAATAACTTTCCGCGAGGATAGCTCGATGCCGCGCGAACATGATCCGTCAGAGCTCTTCCGCGTCCTGGGCGCAACCGCTCGTCTGCACATCATCGAGCTGCTGCGAAGACGCGGGAGCATGGGTGTGACCGACCTCGCCGACGAACTCGGTGTGACACCGGCAGCGATCTCCCAGCACCTCAAGCTTATGAGGCAGAGCGGTCTCGTCTCGAAGGAGCGTGATGGATACCGCGTCCCCTACTCTCTTGATGCGGAGGGGCTCACGGACTGCTGCAGCATGCTCGTCGATGCGTGCTCGTGCCACTGTCACGGGGGCGACACGAACGACATCTCGTTCGACGTCGCCGGGTCGTGCTGTCACGGGAACAGTCTCAAGGCGCTGGGGGAGCGGAAGGCTTACCTCGAGCAGGCTCTGAAGGCGGTCGAGGCGGAGATCCGGAAGCTCAAGAAGCGGAACGAGCAGAAGGCCACAGAGAAGCGCGCGACCAGGAAATAGAGTGCGCCGCGGGCTGCGCGGATGAAGGGCGGTGCTGCCGCCCGATACTTTGGCTCTATTATTAAGTATATGCTAAATTAGCTAAGGACAGGTGTGTTGGCTCGCCCACGGTGGGCGACAGATAGGAACGGGCCCGTTCCACGGTTGAAGGTAGAGGAAGGAGCAGAAGGATGAAAAACGAATCGTGTTGCGACACCCACAGCGGCGGACACGGAGGGCACGGCGGAATGCGCGATGGCCACCACGGCCACAATTGCTGCTGCCATTCGGAGCGGAGGTTCATCACGCACGCCGAGCAGCTCGAGCATCTTGAGATGTACCGGGAGCAGGTCGAACTGGAGCTCAAGGGAGTCAAGGAGCATATCGATCATCTCAAGGGAGTGCAGGCGCACGTCGACCAGTTCAAGGCCAAGGGCTAGAGAGTCGGTCGAACGGGCAGGACGGATGGAGCGCGGGGCTTCGGCTTGCAGCCCTGGCCCCGTGCTCCTACCTCTCCCCCCTCAGGGCGGCGGAGAACTCGCGCCACGGGAAGAAGTAGGCGATGAGTACGGGGTAGATCGCGTAGCGTGTCAGACCGGCCATCTGGAGCCCGGCGAAGACGAAGATCAGCAGATGCATCTTCACGACGTTGCCGTACGGCTTCATGAGGTGGTCACCCATCGCGAGCTTCGCCTTCTTTGGAACGATGTGCGGCAGCTTCGCGAGCAGACTCACGAGAACGAACGGCCAGAACAAGCGAAGCACGACGGGGAACACGTTGAACGGATTCGGCTCCATGCCCTCGACGCCATCGGGTGGGAATAACCCTCCCAGGAATGCGCCGTGGACGAGATGGAAGATCCCGAAGTGGAATGTGAAGAAGGCGAGCAGGCCGAGGCCGCCG
>CAZNHF010000058.1:8997-10697 GCA_964572375.1 uncultured bacterium
CTCCCTGCCCTGCGTCATCCGTTCCTCCGATCAGCTGAGCCACGTGCTCCAGAAGCTGCTGGTTCTGCTCATCGGACAGCGGTTCGAGGGCGCCCGTTGCATCACCGCTCAGAGCCGCGTGGACGGGCACGGCACGCACGCCGCTCCCCTCCCCCCGTTCGACGCCCGCGAAGCCGATGTATCGGACCTCGTCGTGCCGCCAGCTCCGCCAGTAGACGCGCATGTCGCCAGTGTCGTAGACGATGGAGCGCTGGGTATCCTCGACGCTCGCGTCATCCAGAAGTGCGAACGCGAAGTCGACTCGGCCGAGTGCGTTGAGCCCCTCGGGTTCCGCCGGCTCCGGACTGAAGTCGAGCCACGCAAGACGGCGGTCGCGCAGCCGCTGCGCGATGCGGACGAATCTCGCGTACGCATCATCTCCCGACCCAATGTCGAGTTCTCCGCCGAACCGCACGTCGAGTGGGACGTGAGAGTCCGTCTGTTCGTAGCGTGTGTTCGTGATCACCGGGTATGCATACCGTCCGGCGCGATAGACGAGCGGCGAGCCTTCGAGGAAGTCGATGACGTCCCAGTCCCCGCTGCGGTCGACGACAAGGTAGTGCCACCCTTCGCCGTCTTGCCGGACATCGTCGAGATTGTCGACGACCTCCCCGACGCTCTGGTACATGTCGAGCGCGTACTGCATCCACTGCTGGGCGGACACACCGGGTCTGCCGTCATCGGGAGGATAGACCGACGGCAGACTTGCGTGCTCAACAACAAGACCCCTCTCGTTCATCCCGCCTTCGATGAGGTCGCGCCCTGAGCACGTGAACGTTATCGATGCGTACCGCGAAGTCCAGGTCGCAGGCTCGCCGTCGTAAGCGGCGGGCGCCGACCCCTTCCACGGAAGGATGGTCTTCTCGACTCCGCGAGGATTGGTGAGAACGTATCCTTCGAGTTCGTCGGGCCAATCGAGGTTCGCGCCACAGACCGTCTCGTCGGAGGCGACAGCGAAGACCGTGCACGCGGCCGCAGGAGCCGGCAAGAGAGCATGAAGCAGCACGGCCAGCACGAACGCCGGCACGCCGCAAGATGCGATGGTGTGTGTGTCGCGTCCGGATGTCCTCATCTGCATCTCCCCTGTGAAATGCCGTACGGCCGACAGCGTCGTGACCGAGAGCGCGGTCCACGCAAGCATAAACAGAACGATGACCGCAGTCATCGGATTCTTGCCGAAGAGCCAAGTCCCGATGTAGGCGACCAGACCCTCCCGGCACAGTGTACATAACCCGTGTACCCACCAAACACAGTGTTGTCGCCCCTTTCTTGATGGCTCAGGGTATGGTATACGGGGAAGAATCCCGCCCCACGACGCCATGGGGGTACCCCCGGCCACACCGCACGGAGAAGCAGCCATCATGGACCTGGAAAGACTCGGAGCGTTCTACCTGGGGCGGATCCACGACCTCGCGTCCGGAGAAACCCTGGAAGAACCGCTGATGTACGATGCGCGCGACCTGACGACGCACGCTGTCTGCGTGGGGATGACGGGAAGCGGGAAGACCGGTCTGTGCATCAGCCTTCTGGAGGAGGCGGCGCTTGACAATGTACCCGCGATCATCATCGACCCGAAGGGCGACGTCACGAACCTCCTCCTGACGTTCCCCGAACTCAGGACCGAGGACTTTCTTCCGTGGGTCAACGTCGACGATGCACGC
>CAZNHF010000058.1:10797-14130 GCA_964572375.1 uncultured bacterium
CGCGGAGTTCGACATCTACACGCCCGGGTCGTCGGCCGGCATTCCCGTGAGCATCCTGTCCTCCCTCGCGGCGCCTGACCTCGACTGGGATTCGAACGAGGAGCTCCTGCGCGACAAGATCCGGGGAACAGTCTCTGCGCTCCTGGGACTCGCCGGGGTCGAAGCCGACCCTGTGCGAAGCCGCGAACACATCCTCCTCTCCACGATCTTTGAGCATGCATGGCGTGAGGGAACGGACCTCGACCTCGCAGCGGTCATCCACTCTGTCCAGTCACCCCCTGTGCGCAAGCTCGGCGTGTTCGACGTCGACACGTTCTTCCCCGAGAAGGACCGGTTCGGCCTCGCGATGACGCTCAATAATCTCATCGCGGCGCCGGGGTTCGAACGTTGGCTCGAGGGCCAGCCGCTTGACATCCCGAGCATCCTCACCGCCCCGAACGGCAAGCCGCGCATGGCCATCTTCTCCATCGCGCACCTGTCCGATCAGGAACGGATGTTCTTCGTGACGCTCCTCCTCGAGCAGGTACTGACCTGGATGCGTGCGCAGACCGGCACGACAAGTCTCAGAGCGCTCCTCTACTTCGACGAAGTGTTCGGCTACTTCCCGCCGGTCGCGGAACCGCCGTCGAAGCGCCCGCTGCTGACACTGCTCAAGCAGGCTCGCGCGTTCGGGCTCGGTGTGATGTTGACGACACAGAATCCGGTCGACCTCGACTACAAGGGACTCACGAACGCCGGCACGTGGTTCATCGGAAAGCTCCAGACGGAGCGCGACAAGGCGCGCGTCCTCGAAGGCCTCGAGACCGTCGTCTCGGCAGCGGGGACGCACCTCGACAGAAAGCTCCTCGACAAGCTCATCTCGTCGGTAGATTCGCGCGTCTTCCTCCTTCACAACGTGCACGAGGATGGACCCGTCGTCTTTCACACGCGCTGGGCCATGAGCTATCTCCGCGGACCGCTCACGCGACAGCAGATCCGGATGCTGATGAAGGACCGGGGATCTGACACTGTTCAGAGCGCGCCTGGAAGGATCTCCGCTCCCGCATCGGTCGACGCGACGGGGGCCCGACCCGCGTCAGTCGACCCGACGGATGCCGACGCCACGGCGGCCACTCGGGGCACACCGGTCCCGCGCCCGGCCGCGCGTGACGACGGTTTTGCCGACGCTCCACCCTCGCTCGGTCCGAGCGTCGAGCAGATATACCTCCCCGCGTCGCTCTCGCTGGACTCGGCGGCGAGACGGCTCCGCGAGCGGGAGGGCGCGGGTGTCGAGACCGGCGACGCGCGTCTTGTCTATCAACCGATGGCGCTCGGCATGGCGACCGTCCACTTCGTCAGCCGGAAGTACGACATGGCCGAGGAGGAACTCACCGCCCTTCTCATCGAAGCGCCCGAGTCGGGGGCGCCGCCGGTCTGGGACGACGCGGAGAACATCCCGGTGTCGTTCCGGGACCTGATGGACCGTCCCGCTGCGGCCGCAGGGTTCCCTGCTGAGATCCCGCCAGGACTCACAAGCGCCGCGAAGCTCAAGAGCATGGAGAAATCGCTCTCCGACCACCTGTACAGGACCGGAAGCGTCACGCTCATGGTCAACGAGGCCGCAGAGCTGTACTCGCGTCCCGGCGAAGTAATCGGCGACTTCGCCGCCAGGTGCCGTGACGCCGCCCGCGAGGAGCGGGACGAGGCGCTCGACAAGCTGTCGGACCGCTACGAGAAGAAGATCGACACGCTCAGGGGCAAGATCAACTCGGAGCAGAGAGACCTCATCGAGGACGAGGCCGAGTACCAGTCGCGGAAGCGCGAAGAGATGATCTCCGCCGGCGAGTCTGTCCTCGGCGTGTTCCTCGGCCGACGATCCTCACGGGCCGTCTCGACCGCCGCGCGCAAGCGCCGGATGACGACGAAAGCGCAGTCAGACATCGCGGGCACGAGGGCGAAGATCGCCGACCTGACAGAGGACCTCGCCGACCTTCAGCGCGAGGCACGCGAGGAGGCGGAGAAGATCCGCCAGCGGTGGGAAGAAGAGATCGAGAAGATCGAGGAGGTCAAGGTTACGCCGCGCCGTGTCGACATCGTCATAGACACGATGGCGCTCGCCTGGACTCCGTTCTGGCGAATCGCGTACTCATCGGCCGACGGCAGAAAGCGGACGGCGATTGTCCCGGCCTACCCCGAGCGGGAGGCGCGCCAAAGCGCGTGAGGCCGGTAAAGCGCGGCGGGCCACTGGAGCGCGTGGGAGCGCGCCGATCCTCCCTGACGACGGCGCGGCACCCCGGCCGGCCACATGGCGATTCACACACGGACAGCAGAACGCAGAACGCCGCCCGACGGTTGCCGGGCGGCGCCTCTGTAACACGGTCTATCATCGCACACCGCGCGAAGCGTTGTGCCCGCTCGCGAGGTGTGCGCTCGACGTCTCTCTAGTAGTTGACCTTCCGGGGAAGCCCCTTGGCCTGCTTGATCCAGTCCGTCACCTTGTCCTCGGTCGGAAGCAAGCGGACGAGCTTCTTCGCGTCGTTGACCTCGGTGAGCTTCGCGAAGAGGCTGGCCCCGTTCCGCTGGCCCAGCTCCGGGACCGTGTCGACACCGGCAGCCTCGAGCAGGTCGGCATACTCCTCGCCCACACCCTTGACCCGCATGAGATCGCACTTGTTCACCCAGCCGAGGATCTGCTTCTCGCCGATCCCGGACTTCTCAGCGATGCCCTTGCGTCCCGCGGGGCTCGCACCCATATCCAGCAACTGGTCGGTGGTCTTCACACCGGCGCCCATCAGCTTCTCGGCATAGATCGCGCCCACGCCCTCGATCTCGGTCAGCTTCGCCATCGTTCTCTCCTTCTGGGACTGTCGGCCCAGGCGTAGCGCCGACGACCACGTGTGCGCCCCCCCTTCGGGAGCTCTCGATACGAACTAGAAGAACTTCTTCGCGATCGACAGAAGATCGTCGACCACGGCGCCATCGTTGTCGGAGTCGAGGAAACCCTCGACCATTCCTGCCATGCCCGCATCCTTCTTCACGCCGCCGGTCAGCGCCCCGAGGATCCCCGCAGCGTTACCCTGCGATCCCTGCGACCCCGCCGATGCCGTCTGCTTGCCCAGCGAGCCCATCGCGACCGACGCCAGCATCGGAAGCATCTTCTTGAGGATGCCCGCGTCGATCCCGGTCTGCTGCGAGGCGTGACCGGCTACGTTCCGGCTGACGTCCTTGCTGCCGAGGATATGACCGAGGTTGGCGAACACACAGAGTATCAGATGCACGGAGTGACCCAAAGTCACATTTCGACAGCGTTGCGCTGCAGACGGCGCTGACTCGCTGAAACACTCGATAATTGGA
>CAZNHF010000059.1:0-14071 GCA_964572375.1 uncultured bacterium
TCTCCGCCAGCTCCGCGATGTTGAATCCCTCGCTCCCTCTCTCGGCGAGGAGGTCTACGGCGGCGCGGGCTATCTGCTCCCGCCGGGCTTCTGTCGTCATCTTCAGCGTCATTGTGGCTGCTCCTCATGTGAATATATATTCACATCATAACCACACCCCACTTCCATGTCAAGAAGAGAAAAGCGTCCCTGAGTCAACCGTCGTGAGGCAGCAGCCGTCGTGAGACACCAAAAGAGAGGACCCGCTCGGACGAGCGGGTCCTCTCAAACATGGCGGGGCCGACGAGACTCGAACTCGCGACCTCCGACGTGACAGGCCGGCGTTCTAACCAACTGAACTACGACCCCGCGCATTCAGTCAGACCTAGAATATATCAACAGGAGGTCCTGCTGTCAACTCGAATGTGCACTCCGGCGGACTTATTCCCGATACGCGGCCGGGCTCTCGAGCCCGGTCCCCGGGTAGTAGTGCTCGAGGATCTGGCGGAACGTGAAGCCCCTCCGGGCCATGCCCAGAGCGCCGTGCTGGCAGAGCCCGACACCGTGACCGTAACCCCTGCCGCTGGCCTTCACGCGCGTGACGCGTCCCCCTCCCCGATCCACCTCGAGGTCAAACCAGGCGCTCCTGAGGATCGAGTCCGAACCGGGTCTCCGCAGGAGCCACCGCACGCGGTCGGCAAAGACAGTGTACGTGCCCTCAGGCGTCTCCACCTCGAGCCACTTCACACGTCCCTGCCCCGTCCGATCGGTGATGCGGATATTCCGCACTGCTGAGGGCATCTTGAGTACCGGAGCTGAGGCGGTCTCCCGGAGGCGCGTCTGCACGAGGTCGAGAATCTCGTCACCGGACCACTCGACCTCCCACGTGAAGTTCGGTGAGCCGCTGCAGTAGGCGCCCTCGAGATTGCGCCCGCCGCCGGGCACATCGCTCTGCGCGATGAGATGAGGCTCGCCTGGAAGCTCCCATACGTCTTCCCGTGCCGCGGTCCATCCGCCGCAGCAGGAGGAGAAGTACGCGTTGATCGGAGCGTTCTCGTGGTAGAGGACGAGCCCTGCCGTCTCGGCGACCGCCCGGTCGCTCGTGGGATCTTCGACAGCAACACCTCCGTACGCCTGGTCATCGACCGTCGCATAGAGATCGTAGTCGCCTGCGCTCCGGCCGCCCCCGCGCGCGAGCGCGTAGGTCCGTGCGGCAACGGCCTGCGCCTTCACAGCCTCGAGGTCGGACAGCTGTCTGGGACCGATCTCTCGCGGCACGACGCCCCTGAGGTACGACTCCAGACCAACGACATTGACGACCGAGAGCCCGCCGTCCCTCGAGAGGAAGACCTCAACTTCGCCGCGGTACGCGGTGCCGTCGACGGCCACGGCATCGTCGCTCAACGGTGCGACGCGCGCCGTCCCACCGATGACGGTGTTGACACCCGGCCCGGCTACATGGAACCCGCGGCCCTCCGCCCGGAAGGTCCACTCTGCCGACTCGCCCGTCGCCCGGACCGTCGTCTCGCCATAGAGCACGATCGAACAGAGTCCGGCGCACGAGATGCGCACCTCGGACCGATGCTCGATGAGACCGACACGCATGAGCGGCCCGTCGGCCTCCGTCGGGGTCTCCACCGCAGATCCGGCGCTGCTCGCAAGCGTATCCTCAACTCCACGCTCGCGCGTCATGGGGACAGCGATGGAAGGAGCGGATTCAATCCGACCATCCGACTCGTCAGCCACGATCCTGCCCTGGCCAAATCCACTCAGGACGGAGCAGGACACGAGAAACGGACAGCAGCAGACGAACAGCGCAGCCACGAGGACGCGAACTCCGGAGTCCACGCGCTGAGCGGCGCCGGGCACGACGCGCACCAGACGCAGGAAGGCGCCGGGGTGTAGTCCCGACGCCCTCTCGCTGATTCCCTCGATGTGCCTCGAAGCGGTCACACCTAGTCTTCCTTCTTCTCTTCCGGCTCGCCCTCTGCGACTTCGCCGTCGTCAGCCTCCGCGGGCTCCTCGACGATCTCCGGCGCAGGTGCAGCAGCCCGGATGACGTTGTCCGGCCCCTCATCGGCGCGGGGCTTCCGCTCCTTGAAGGTCACCGGCTCATCGACGAGCTGGATGATCGAAAGTGGGGCGCCATCGCCGCGCCGCTCTTCGATCTTGATGATACGCGTATAGCCGCCGGGCCGGTCCGCGAAACGCGGTCCGAGCTCATCGAAAAGCTTGAAGACGACCTTCTTCGTCCTGATGACCCTGATCGCCTGACGGCGCGCCGCCAGGTCCTCGGGCCCGCGCTTGCCGAGCGTGATCATCTTCTCGGTCAGCGACCGGACCTCCTTGGCCTTCGCGTCCGTCGTCTCGATCTTCTCAAGTTCGAGGAGCGTCGTCACCATGTTCCTGAGCATCGCCTTGCGGTGAGCGGGCGTGCGGTTGAGCTTCCTGCCATGTATCCTGTGTCGCATCTACTTCCTGACCTTTCAGCACAATCGGTCGGCCGGGCCGTCTACTCGTCCTCGGTGTCGGCCTCGACCACCTCATCGGGCTCCTCGTCAGCGCCCTCGTCAGCGGCGGAGTCGGGGAAATCCGGGTCCATCGTCACCGGCTCGTAGACTTCTTCATCGCCATCTGCGTCGCCGTGGGTGAGCAGGACGTCGACATCCATACCGAACGAAAGCCCCATGTCGGACAGGATGTCAACGAGCTCCTGAAGCGACTTCCGACCGAAGTTCCTGTACTTGAGCATCTCGGCCTCGGTCTTCTGCACAAGCTCCCCGAGCGTCCTGATTCCGGCGTCCTTGAGGCAGTTCGAAGACCTGACAGACAGCTCCAGCTCCTCAACACTGTGTTCCAGAAGCTCAATCATCCGCCGCTCTTCAGGGTCGATGACCTCTTCGGTCTCCTCATACGGCTCGATCTCAAAGTCCATAAAGAGTAGCAAGTGGTCCTTGAGCAGCTTGGCGGCGAAGGCCACGGCGTCGCTCGGCGTGACCGTACCGCTTGTCCAAACCTCGAGCGTGAGCTTGTCGTAATCCGTCCGCTGCCCGACACGCGTGTTCTCCACCTCGTAGTGGACGCGTCTGACCGGCGAGAACACCGAATCGATCGGGATGAAGCCTATCGGCCTCTCCTCGAATTCGTGGTCCTCCGCCTGCACGTACGAACGCCCCGCATCGATGATAAGCTCGACGTCGAGCGAAGCATCGGGGCCAAGCGTTGCGATGTGAAGGTCGGGGTTCATAATCTCGATGTTCGGGTTCCGATCGAGATCCGACGCCTTCACCTCCCCCGCGGTGTCCACCTGAAGTCTGACGACCTCGGGTCCGTCACTCAAGAGCCTGATGTTGAGCTGCTTGAAGTTCAGGATGAGCTCAGTGACATCCTCGGTAACACCCGGGACGACCGAGAACTCGTGGAGCACGCCCTCAAACCTCACTGCCGTCACGGCCGCGCCCTGGAGCGATGAGAGCAGCGCGCGCCGAAGCGCGTTGCCGATCGTCACACCGTAGCCACGTTCGAGCGGCTCGGCGACGAGCTTCCCGTAGGAGCCCGTTATCGTCTCCACATTCCAGACGATCGCGTCTGGCATCCTCAGATTCTTCCACTTCATTCTGCGCTGGCCTCCTTGAAGCGTTGGCCACCGTCACCGCGGTCAGGGTCTACCTGGAGTAGAAGTTGACGATGAGCTGTTCGTTGATCGGCGTCGGGATCTGGTCCCTTGCGGGAAGCTCCAGAACGCGCCCGACGAACTTCTTCGGATCCAGCTCGAGCCACTCCACCGTGCCCACGCCGGCCTTGAGATCGACCGCCATCCTGATTCCGGGAATCCTCTGCGACTTCTCCTTCACCAGGATCTCGTCCCCCGCCTTGAGCTGATACGAGGGGATATCGACCTTCCCACCGTTGACCCGGAAGTGACCGTGAACGATGAGCTCACGCGCCGCCGCCCTGGAGGGGGCGAATCCCATCCGGTAGATGACGCTGTCGAGCCGACGCTCCAGGAGACGGATCAGATTCGCACCCGTCACGCCTGCCTCGCGCTCGGCCTCTGTGTAGTAGTTCCTGAACTGCCGCTCGAGGACCCCGTAGATCCTCTTGGCCTTCTGCTTCTCCCTCAGCTGCATCCCATACTCGGTGGCTCTGCGCCTCCGACGGGTGTTGCCGTGCTCGCCGGGACCGTACGCCCTGCGCTCGAACGCACACTTGTCGGTCGAGCAGCGCTGTCCCTTGAGGAAGAGCTTCATGCCGTGGCGGCGACACTGCTTGCACTTCGCCCCATGATACGTCGCCATCTGGTTCCTCCGTTAGACTCGTCTCTTCTTCGGGGGACGACAGCCGTTGTGCGGAATCGGGGTGATGTCCCTGATCGCCGTCACCTTGAGCCCGGCTGCCTGAAGAGCGCGAATGGCCGCCTCGCGACCCGGGCCCGGTCCCTTCACCTCGACCTCGATCCGCCTGAGCCCCATCGGGATCGCCTGCTCCGCGGCGTTCTGCGCCACGAGCTGGGCCACGAACCCCGTGCTCTTCTTCGAACCCCTGAACCCGACCTTGCCCGCACTGGCCCACGAAATCGTGTTGCCCTTCATATCAGAGAGCGTGACGATCGTGTTGTTGAAGCTGGCCTTGATGTGGGCCATACCCTCGGGCTCAACCTGCTTCTTCTTCCGCTGAGCCAAACTGACCTCCCTGGCACAACCAGGCTGTTACTTCTTGCCCGGCGCCTTCTTCTTGCCTGCAACTGTCTTCTTCGGACCCTTGCGGGTTCTAGCGTTCGTCCTTGTGCGCTGCCCGCGCGCAGGGAGTCCGCGTCGATGCCGCCACCCACGGTAGCAGCCTATGTCCCTCAGCCGCTTGATGGAGAGCGCAAGCTCCGTCCGGAGACTGCCCTCGACCCGGTACTCCTCTTCGATGATGTGACGAATGCGACCGATCTCATCGGTCGTCAGATCCTTGACCCGCACACTTTCACCAATCCCCGCCTTGCCCAGGATCTCTCTCGAAGAGGTCGAACCGATTCCGTAGATATACGTGAGAGCGATGACTGCTCTCTTGTTGTCCGGTACGTCTACACCGACAATACGCGCCAACGAGATATCCTCCTCTTGCGATCACGCTTCGCGGGCTCTAGCCCTGAACCTGCTTGTGACGCTTGTTGATACAGATGACCCGGAGCTTTCCGTGTCGCTTGATCAGCTTGCAGTGCTCGCAGATCTTCTTGACTGAAGACCGCACCTTCATGATTCTCTCCCGGTTGAAACGTCCCCGTGCCCCGGTCTTACTTGTACCGGTATGTGATGCGTCCCCGCGACCAGTCGTAGGGCGAGATCTCGACGGTGACCCTGTCGCCGGGAAGGATCTTGATGTAGTGCATCCTCATCTTCCCCGAGATGTGAGCCAGCACCTTATGCCCGTTGTCGAGTTCCACGCGGAACATCGCGTTGGGCAGAGCCTCGTTCACTACGCCTTCTACGGTGATGCCTTTCTGCTTTTCCATTCTCGCTCCCGAGCCCAGGGCCCGTTGTTGAGCTGCTTCCGGAGCCATCGATGCCGCCTCCGCGACCGGGCGCGCTACGCCAGCGTTAGCACGTCCGCACCGTCGCTCGTGACGGCGATCGTATGCTCGAAGTGGGCCGACAGCGCGCCGTCGGCTGTCACGACCGTCCAGCCGTCGCCGAGCGTCCTGACCGCCGCGGTTCCGGCGTTCACCATCGGCTCGATGGCGAGCACCATGCCCGACTTCAGAACTGGACCACGCCCGAGGGGGCCGTAGTTCGGAACCTCAGGCTCCTCGTGGAGCTTCGTCCCGACACCGTGCCCGGCGAGGTCGCGCACTACCGTGAAGCCGCGTGTCTCGGCGGTCGTCTGGATCGCATGGGAGACATCCGACAGATGGATGCCTGCGCGGGCGATCGCCAGTCCGGCCTCGAGGGCCTCGCGCGTGGCGTCGATCAGGCGTTCCGTGCTCTCTGGCACCACGCCCACGACGAAGGTCCGCGCGCCGTCCCCGACGTAGCCTCGCTTCCTGACACCCACATCGATCCCGACGATATCGCCCTGCTTGAGTTCCTTCGGACCCGGGATTCCGTGAACGACCTCCTCGTTAATCGAGATGCAGGTCGCCGCCGGGAATCCGTTGTACCCTTTGAACTCGGGCGAACCGTCGTGCCTCCGTATGAAGCTTTCAATCTCAGCGTCGAGTTCTGCGGTCGTGATTCCGGCCCTGATGAGTTCTCCCGCCAGGTCCAGTGACCCCGCCACGAGCCGTCCGCTCTCACGCAGAAGCTCAATCTCGTCGCTGGTCCGTATGCTGATCATCCCGTCTCTCGAACTCCACACCCGCCGTCAAGGATGCCGTCGATCTCCGACTGGATCTCCTCGCTGGTCCGTGTGGTATCCACGTCACGGAGGATGCCCCTCGACCGGTAGTACTCCGTCAGCGGCGCCGTCGCGATATGGTACTCCTTGAAGCGCCGCTCGATGGCCTCGGGTTCGTCGTCCGCGCGCCTCGTCAGCTCACCACCGCATGCGTCGCAGACCCCATCCGTCGCCGGCGGCTTCCAGAGCAGATTGTAGACCGCCCCGCAGCTCCCACACGAGACCCGGCTCGACAGCCGTCTGATGGCCTCATCGACGGCAATGTCGATGAAGATGACGCAGTCCACTGCCGCTGCTTGCCCTGTGAGAAGCTCGTCGAGCCCCTCCGCCTGGGGCACCGTCCTCGGGAACCCGTCGAGAATGACGTCGGCTTCGCTGCCGCCCGTCTCGAACAGCTCCTTGACCAGCCCCAGCACGACTTCGTCCGGGACCAGCCTGCCGCTCTTCATATATTCGTCTGCCTGTCGACCCAGGTCAGTACCGGCGGAGACGGCATCGCGCAAGAGGTCACCGGTCGACACGTGGCGGTAGCCACGCCTCGCCACGATCCCCTTGGCCTGCGTCCCCTTCCCCGCTCCTGGTGCTCCAAGCAATACGACGATCAAATCGATTTCCCCTTGTGCCGACGTGTCTGCGGGACGAAGTCCCGGCCAAGCCGCCGCCATGCTCCGGCCCTGCGCGACGCAGTCGCGCCAGGCTGACGCGAAGCGTCAGCCGCTACCTGCGTCTACCCCTCAGCTTGCCCTTCTTCATGAAACCGTCGTAGTGGCGCATGAGCAGGTGCGACTCGACCTGAGCCAGCGTATCGATCCCGACGCCGACGACGATGAGCAGTCCCGTGCCGCCGAATACGAACGGCGCGTTGAACTGCCGCTGCATAAAGTACGGCAGAACCGCGATGAACGCCAGGAACAACGAACCGGGCAGAGTTATCCGCGTCAGGACGCTGTCGATGTACTCCGCCGTCTTCTTTCCCGGGCGCTTCCCGGGCACGAAGCCACCATACTTCTTCATGTTGTCCGCGAGGTCCACCGGATTGAACACGATGGCCGTGTAGAAGTACGCGAAGAACACGATGATGACGACGTAGATCGTCGTGTACAGCCAGCTCCCCGGCGAGAGCATCGTCGCCACACTCTCCATGAACACGTTGTCCGAGAGGAACCCGGCAATCGTCGCGGGGAACATGATGATCGCCTGCGCGAAGATGATCGGGATAACGCCCGCCGTGTTCAACTTGAGCGGTATGTGCGTGCTCTGGCCGCCGTAGACCTTTCGACCGACGACTCGTTTCGCGTACTGTACGGGGATTCGTCTTTGCGCCTGCTGCATCAGAACGACCGCCGCGACAATTCCGACCATCATCACAGTGAGGATGGCCACGCCGAAGATGCTGACCGAACCCATCTGCAGCGCGCGGATCGTGTTCAGCCAGTCTGTCGGATAGCGAGCGACGATACCTATGAAGATGATCAGCGAGATCCCGTTGCCGATACCGCGGTCGGTGATCTGCTCACCAAGCCACATGATGAAGATGGTGCCGGCCGTCATCGTAAGCATCGTCAGGAGCGTGAACCCGAGACCCGGGTGCGGGACGATCGGCAGACCGTCGATTGCACCAAGGTTCTGCAGGTACATGCTCATCGCGAACGACTGCACGAGCGAAAGAAGCACCGTCCCGTACCGGGTGTACTGAGTGATCTTCTTGCGTCCTTCCGCGCCCATCTTGTTCAGCTTCTCAAAGTACGGAATGACCGCAGTGAACAGCTGAAGGATGATTGATGCACTGATGTACGGCATGATGCCAAGGGCAAAGATCGTCGCGTTCGCGAACGCGCCGCCCACGAACATGTCGTACAGGCCAAGCAGTGAGCCCCGCTGCGCCTCGAAGTAGGACGCGAGCGCCTGCCCGTTCACGCCTGCCGTCGGCACGTGTCCGCCGATCCGGTAGACCACAAGGATCATCAGAGTGAAGAGCACGCGCCTCTTCAGCTCGGGGATCTTGAAGATACTCTGAAGGCTCGTAAACACATTGGCCATGGTTCGTGCCTCTCTCCCCTTACTTGATCAGTTCGATCGTGCCGCCGGCGGCTTCGACCTTCTCGCGCGCCTTCGCACTGATCGCATTCACCTTGAGCGTGATAGTCCGGGTGATCTCCCCATTCGCGAGAACCTTGATTGGCTTCCGCGACCCCGCCACCACACCGCTCGCCCGGAGCACGTCCACCGTCACTTCACCCTCGAGGCCGGAGCGCTCGAGATCACAAACGTTGACGACCTCGTATACCTTCCGCGTCGGATTCGTAAAACCCTTCATCGGAAGCCGACGTGACAGTGGCATCTGGCCGCCCTCGAACCATGCGGGGATCGACCCGCCGGAACGCGACTTCTGTCCCCCGTGCCCGCGGCCGCACGTCTTTCCGCTGCCGGAGCCCGGTCCACGACCGACGCGTCTCTTCTTCTTGCGCGCGCCCTCAGCGGGCTTGAGTTCGTTCAACTTCATCGCTGGTACCTTCCCTATCCACCGGTTCCCCTCAGAGAAGAGCGGTTTCCGGCCTACGCGTCGACCTCTTCAATCTCAAGAAGATGACGCACCTTCGTGATCATGCCGCGGATCTGGGGCGTGTCCTCATGGATGACCGTCTGGTGCATCCTGTGGATACCGAGCGCCCGTACCGTCCTCTTCTGACTGATGTGCCGCCCGATGGCACTTCTGACCTGGCGGATCTTGATCTTATGTGACATCACCCGCCTCCGTCGTCATGCCGAAGAGCTCCTTCACGCTTATCCCACGGTCCTTCGCCACATCCACCGCCGTGCGCATCTCCTTCAGGGCTTCCATCGCCGCTTTGACCACATTGTGCGGATTGTTGGAACCCATCGACTTCGCGAGGACGTCCTTGATGCCCGCGCACTCCATGATCGCACGAACCGCACCGCCGGCAACAATACCGGTACCGGGGCTCGCCGGCTTCACGAGAACCTTCCCCGCACCGAACCGACCGAGCACTTCGTAGGGCAGCGTGCCACCGAGCAGCGGAACCGAGATCATGTTCTTCTTCGCCGCCTCGGTGCCCTTCCGGATCGCTTCCGCGACCTCGTTGGCCTTTCCGAGCCCGACGCCGACCTTGCCCTTCGCATCACCCACTGCAACGAGAGCGTTGAACCCGAAGCGGCGGCCACCCTTGACGACCTTCGCCACGCGGTTGATCTTAATCACTCGCTCTTCGAATTCGGGGATACGGGGCTCCCGGTCCCTGCTCCGGTTGCTCCTGCCTCCTGACTGCCTCATCACCATCTAGTATTCACTCCCTCCCGGGGGCGGTGGCTAGAACTCAAGGCCACCTTTTCTCGCCGCGTCGGCGAGGGCCTGAACCCTACCGTGAAACAGATAGCCACCCCTGTCGAAACAAACCTTCTTGATCCCCTTCTCCAGGGCCCGACGCGCCAGAACCGCACCGACGACCTTGCTCTCTTCGGTCCGTGTGTGGCTGCCGCTGCCGAGTTCCTTCTTCACATCCTCGCTCAACGTCGAGGCCGAGACGAGAGTGATGCCCTTGGTATCGTCGATGAGCTGCGCGTACATGTGCTTCATGCTCCTGAACACGCTGAGTCTCGGACGAACGGGCACTCCGCTCACCTTCTTGCGGATGCTTCGCCTCCGCCGGTCCCTGCCAACTCTTCTGGCGTTGCTGCTACCCTTCATGCGTCTCACCAACCCTATCATTGGTTCAGGACACGAGTGGTCTACCCGCCTGACGATACCGCGAGCTTCCCTGCCTTGCGCTTTACCAGCTCGTCGTGATACCTGATGCCCTTGCCTTTGTACGGCTCCGGTGGGCGATGCGCGCGAATCTCCGCCGACACCTGCCCCACCTGTTGCTTATCGATCCCCTTGACCATGATACGGGTCGGGGCAGGAACCTCGATCTCGATGCCGGCCGGCGGCGAGTACTCACACAGGTGCGAGAAGCCGAGTTTCATGACCAGCTTCTTCCCGATGAGTTCAGCGCTGTAGCCGACTCCGATGATATCCAGGTTTCTATCGAACCCGACAGACACCCCCGTCACCATGTTGGCGATCCGAGCGCGGATCGTTCCATGGAGCGATCGGCACTGCTTCGACTCGCTGGTGCGTCTGACCTTCACGATGCCGCCTTCCTGGCCGACCGTGATGGTCTGCGGGACATCGAGGACAAGCTCGCCCTTGGCGCCCTTCACCTTGACGGTCATACCGTCAACGGTCAGGGTCACACCGCTGGGCAGCTGTACCGGGCTGTTCCCAATTCTCGACATTCACAACTCCTTGACTCTTCTAAGCTCACATTCTGTGAGCCGCTCGCCCTCTGTGAGCCATTCGCCTTCTGTGAACCGCTCGTTTCGTGCGAGCCAGCCATTCTCAGTGGCCCGGCCGTCGATCGTGGCTCGGCCGCTGAAGGAGGCCTGATGCGCAGGGCGCTACCAGATGTGGCAGACAACCTCTCCGCCTACGTGCTCCCTGCGGGACTCCTTGCTGCTCAGTACGCCCTTGGGCGTCGAGATGATCGCGGTCCCGTAGTTGCTTCTCACACGCGGGATCTCACCGGCGCCGACGTACTTCCTGAGACCAGGTCTCGAGACGCGCTTGAGTCCGCGGATGATGCTCTCACCTTCCGGCGTGTACTTGAGATAGACCCTCAGGGTTCCCTGCGGCCCCTCATCCATCACCTTCAGATCCCTGACGAATCGCTCTCTCAGAAGCGCCTGCGAGACGGCGACCTTGAAGTTCGACGACGGAATGTCGATGTAGCGCTTCTTCGCCTTCGCTCCGTTCCGAATCCTTGTCAGGAGGTCGGCGATCGGATCTGTCATCATAGCTGTACTCTCCTCGAGCCCGTCCGCGTCCCCCCCGATCCGTGGGCAGGCGCGCAGCAGCTCTCCAGTTGTATCGACTCTCTCTTCGGCCGAAGGCGGCTACCAGCTCGCCTTGACGACCCCCGGGATCTCGCCGTTGAGCGCCAGCTCCCGGAAACAGATGCGGCAGAGCCCAAAGTCACGATAGACCGCCCGCGACCGCCCACAGCGGTGACAGCGGGTGTACGCGCGCACCTTGAACTTCGGCTTTCTCTTCTGTTTCTCGACCAAGCACTTCTTTGCCACGGTTCAAGCCTCCTCAAGCCTGCTTGAACGGGACGCTCATGAGCTTCAAGAGCTCGAAAGCTTCCTCGTCCGTCGGCGCGGTCGTCACGATCGTGATATCCATACCCTTGACCATGCTGACGTTGTCGTAGTCGATCTCGGGGAATACCACCTGCTCCTCGAGGCCGAAGGTGTAGTTCCCACGCCCGTCGAACGAGTTGTTCGGCAGACCCCGGAAGTCACGAATCCGCGGAATCGCAATGGTCACGAGCCTGTCAAAGAACTCGAACATGCGGGCACCGCGCAACGTCACCTTGCAGCCGATCGGTGTTCCCTCCCGGAGCTTGAAGTTAGCGATCGACTTCCTCGCCCGGGTCATCTTCGCCTTCTGCCCGGTGATGGCCGCGAGCTCCTGAAGAGCTACGTCGAGTATCTTGATGTCATCCTTGGCCTCTGAGAGACCAATGTTGATGACGATCTTCGACACCTTCGGCACCATCATCCGGTTCGGGTAGCTGAAGCGCTTCATCAGCCCATCCACTACCTCGCTCTTGTACTTCTCCTCGAAACGCGTCATCAGTTCGACTCCAGATTGCTCTCACGTCGGGCGGGCAAGAACCCCGCTACCTCCGCTCGATCATCTCGCCACATTCGGCGCAGATGCGCTCCTTCTTCTTGTTGGCGAGAATCTTCGTCCGAACGCGCACACCCTTGTTGCACTTGGAGCAAATGAGCATCACGTTCGAAACGTGAACCGGGGCTTCCTTCTCGATAATCCCGCCCTGCTCGGTCTGGCTCCGCGGCTTGGTGTGCCTGTGGATGAAGTTGACGCCCTCGATGACCACGCGGTTCGCCTTCGGGGTGACGCGGAGAACCTTCCCACGCTTCCCGCGGTCGTTACCCGCGATCACCTCAACAATGTCGTTCTTCGCGATATGCATCCGTACTCCCCCTCACAAGGAGGGCCCACTGCCGCCCGACTACAGTACCTCAGGCGCGAGGGCAATGATCTTCATGAAGCGCTTGTCCCTAAGCTCCCTCGCGACCGGACCGAAGATGCGGGTGCCGACCGGCTCGTTCGCCGGATTCACAATGACGGCGGCGTTGTCATCGAACCGGATGTACGACCCGTCCTTCCGTCTGATCCCTTTCTTCGTTCTCACGATGACCGCGCGGACAACATCCTTCTTCTTCACGTTGCCGCCCGGTATCGCCGACCTGACGCTGGCGACAACGATGTCACCAACGCGGGCGTAGCGCCTCCGGGAGCCACCCAGCACCTTAAAGCACCGCACTTCCTTGGCTCCGGAATTGTCTGCCACCTTAAGCTTCGTATACTCCTGAATCATGGTCTGCCTCTTCTTCAGGGTCGGCGTCGTCGCCTACTGCGCCCTCTTCATAATCTCGACGAGCCGCCAACGCTTGTCCTTGCTCAGCGGACGCGTCTCCATGATGCGGACGACGTCGCCGATGTGGCAGTCATTCTTCTCGTCGTGAATCTTGTACTTCGCCGTCTTCTTCACGTAACGGCCGTACAGAGGATGGCGGACGAGCCTGGTGACCGCAACGACCGCGGTCTTCTGCATCTTGTCGCTGACAATCTCTCCGACGCGAACCTTGCGCCGTCCCCTCGTCTCATTCGAGGTCATACTCTCCCACTCCGTTCTCCGTCCGCGGGTCCCGGCTTCCTGCCGGCTTCTATTCCGTGGCCGGCTGCTCTGCGGCGGTCGTGCCGCCCTCTGCGGCGGTCGTGCCGCCCTCTGCGGCGGTCGCGCCGCCCTCTGCGGCGGTCGCGCCCTTCATCGCCCCGAGAATCGACTCGAGCCGCGCAACATCCTTGCGCACCTCACGAATCTTCAGCGGGTTCCCGAGCTGTCCGGTCTTGTGCTGAAACTTCAGATTGAACAGCTCCTCCCGTGCTTCGCGGAGGCGCTGCTCCAATTCCGACAGCGTCTGTGTCCTCAGATTCTTCGGTTTCACTTGAGCTCCCCCACTTCCTAGACTTCCCTGACCGTGAACTTCGTCTTCACAGGGAGCTTGTGGCTTGCGAGCTCCAGACACTCGCGCGCGATCTGCTCGCTCACGCCCTCGAGTTCGCAGATGATCCTGCCGGGCTTGACGACGGCCACCCAATGATCGAATGCGCCCTTACCCTTGCCCATCCGTGTCTCGGCCGGCTTCGACGTGACCGGCTTGTCGGGAAAGATCCTGAACCACAGCTTCCCCTGACGCTTCATGTGACGGGTCACTGCGATACGCGCCGCTTCCATCTGGCGCGCCGTGACCCACCCCGCCTCAAGCGCTCTCAGGCCGTAGTCACCGAAGTCGAGCTTCGTTGCTCCCTTCGACATTCCGTGCATGCGGCCCTTCTGTTGCTTCCTGTACTTACTCCTCTTTGGCTCGAGCATCTTTCGGTTCCTCTATGTCCAGCTTCCCGTCAGTTACTCTGACGGCTTGGAGTCCGGCTTCTTTGTGCTGGGAGCCGGACGGCTACCGGACGAGCCACCACTGGGCCGTCCTCTCGAATCTCCTGTGCTCGCGGGACGCGAGCCACCTGCGGGACGCGAACCACCTGCGGGACGCGAGCCACCTG
>CAZNHF010000060.1:0-13600 GCA_964572375.1 uncultured bacterium
TCCGCTACCAGGCACTGCTCGTCTGGACGCTCTTCCACAACCCGCGGGCCTTCCCTGTGGCGATAGTCCTCGCGATCTCCGGATATCACCTCAGGCTCTGCATGGACGCCGTGAGCTAGGCAGCCGTCTTCGACCGACCGGGCTCGAGTGACTCATCCGAACTCCACTCTACCCCCGGTGGACTCTATGGACCCCACGACGGCACGCGGTCGTCAGCCGGGTTGTTGGTGATGTTCGTCTCTCCGCCGCCGTCTGCGTCCATCACGAAGATGTCCAGATTCCCGCTCCGGTCGCTCCTGAACGCGATGAACTCGCCGTCCGGAGACCAGTACGGATCCTCATCCCCGCCCGTGTTCGAGGTCAGCTGCACGGCCGGACCCGCAAGCGGAGTCTTGAAGATCTCGAGGTCGCCGTCACGGTCCGACGCGAACACGATCCTGTTCCCGTCGGGAGAGAACGTCCCATCCACATCGGACGCGCCGTTGTCCGTGATCTGCGAGATCACACGCTTCGTCAGCGCTATGATGTAGATCTCGAAGTCCCCGTCGCGGTCCGACTCGAAGACGATGCTCGCACCATCGGGCGACCAGTCGGAGTCACGGTCATCACCGGCATCGTTCGTGATCCGCGTGACCGATGACCCGTTCGCGTTCATCGTGTAGATCTCGGGGTTCCCATCACGTTCCGACGTGAAGGTGATCTTCGAGGCGCCGCTGTTCCACCTCGGGTAGTAGTCATCCACGGCGTTGTCGGTCAGCTGAACCATGTTCCCGCCGTTCGCGTCCATAGTCCATATCTCGTCGTCGTTCCCGTCCCAGCGGTACCAGACGATCTTCGTCCCGTCCTCGGAGATGTCCGGAGCCTGGTCGTGCGCCGTGTCGGTTGTGATCTGGGTGAGATCGCCGCCGTCCGGGGCCATGCTGAACACTTCGAAGTCACCGTCCCTTGATGAAGTGAAGTAGATGGTTCCAGTCGGGTCGGAGTCACCTTCCGGGCCCGAGGGACTGGTGCTGGAGCACCCCCCGACGAGGGTGCCAACGACGACGGCCAGGACGAGAGCGTATGCGACTCGCATTGGAACCTCCTTGAGGGGCAGAAAGGACTGCTCCAGCAATCCTATCCGAAACGGAGGCAGCCAGAAAGCCCTCATCACCCACCGTCGCCCTTGCCCGAACCTGGTCGGCGGGGACGCGCGGGACCGGTCTCGCATCGCCGCCGATTGGACGATACGAATTCTACATCCGACATGCGATTCCTCTTGTGCGCGCGCCGGGTAGGACTATGATTCTGCCCAGCGTGGACCAATGCTCCAGGGCAAGCGGATCCCGCAGCAGTCGGGGGGTAGTAGAGGATCTCCAGAGTGAGGTGGCCGCAGGAGGTGCGGTTACCGGAGTGGGGTGGGCGCCATCTGGCGACCACATGTGGGGATCAACCCTCTGTCAGGCGGCCCGGCAAGACAGGGCTGCCACTAGGAGAGCCAAATGAAGAAGGCCAGTCCGAAGGTCGCGAAGTCCGCGTCCCCGAAGCCGAAGACCAACAAGCCCAAGGGTAAGTAACCCGGCGGATCCTTGAGGGAGGCCCCGAGGGCCACCTCTAGAACCGGGGCAAGGCAATGAGCGTGGGGACCCGACTGCGACTTTGCTGAAAGCGATGAACGGAGCGCCATCAGGCGCTCCGTTCTTGCATTCAGGGACGTCCGCGCCGACCGCCTGCGCTCCCCCGCGACGGGCCTCGGCCCGTCGCGCTTCTCACGGTCGGCCCGCCCCCCGTCCGGAGCAACCGCCGTTCGGAGGCGTGGCATGAGTGGCCGGCGCGTGCTACAATCTGAATGTGAATACACTTCGGGAATGCTATTGTCTCGTCTCGCAGGTCTGCCGAAGCCAGGAGCCCGGAGGATGATCATGCGACACTCTGTCTGGATCTGCTGCGCCGTGCTCGCTCTCGCACTTGCTGCCTCCGGCAGCACCTACGTCGTCACGCCGGACGGAACCGGCGACCTTCCCACGATCCAGTCCGCTCTGCTTGCCGTGATCGACGGCGACATCATCGAGCTGGCCGATGGCACCTTCACCGGGAACGGAAACCGGGATGTCGACTTCATGGGCGCGGCGGTAACGGTCCGCTCCCGGTCGCACGACCCGAGCCTCTGCATCATCGAGTGTGGCGGGAGCGAGCTCGATCCGCACCGGGGCTTCCTCTTCCAGACGGATGAGGGCTCCGACTCCGTGCTCGAGGGAATCACGATCCAGCATGGGTGGGCCGACTACTACGGCGGCGGGATCTTCTGCGATGATGACGCCTCCCCCACGATCACCGACTGCATCCTCTACAAAAACGAGTCCGCCTACGGAGGAGGAATGCGCGGCGGGGTCTACTCGGTGATCACGGGGTGCTCGTTCATCGAGAACGTATCGATCCGCGGCGGCGGCATCGGGCGCGGGCCGCACCTGATCCTCGAGGACTGCGCGTTCATCGGGAACACGGCCACGTACGGTGGCGGCATCTACATCCGGAGCAGCTGTTCCCCGAACCTCACGCGCTGTACGTTCGAGGGGAACGTCGCAACTCACTCAGGCGGCGGGATGCACATCGAGCAGCACTGCAATCCGGTGCTCGAACGCTGCACGTTCACGGGCAACTCGGCCCCCATCGGCGGCGCCATGGACGTTTCGATCGAGAGCTGTCCAACACTGATCAACTGCACGCTGTCCGGGAACACCAGCACGTACACGGGCGTCATCGCCTCGTACGAGCTCTGCTACCCCAAGCTCGAGAACACCATCATCAGCTTCAGCGAGGTGGGTCCAGCGGTCACCTGTTACGACGGTGCCGTCACACTCTACTGCTGTGACGTGTACGGCAACGCGGGAGGTGACTGGGTGGACTCGATCGCGGGCCAGTTCGGGCACGATGGCAATATCTCGGAGGACCCGCTCTTCTGCGGCGACGAGAACCCGGCGAAGCCGTTCACGCTCGACCGCGGCTCCCCCTGCGCATCCGAGGCGAGCCCCGAGTGCGGACTTGTGGGAGCGTGGGATGTCGGGTGCGGCTACACGGCCGTCGAGGCCGCCAGCTGGGGCACCATCAAGTCGATGTACCGATAGCCGGCGAGTGATGCCGGAGGGAAGACCCGTGAACGCACAGAAGGCCCGCTCATGTGAGCGGGCCTTCCGGCTATCGGGGGAACACATCAAAGGGTGGAGCAGGGACGTTTCTCGTCCCGGGATCGCCCCTCCAGGCTACCGCCGCGCGGGAGGCGCAGAACCCTCGGGACGAGGCGGACGCAGCTCTTCCTCGCTCAGCGCGCCATTACCATCGGCGTCGAGAGTGAGCAGCGCCACCGACGCGTTCTCGATCTCACTCGCGGAGAGCGCGCCATCCTCGTCGGCATCGAGGACGATCATCAGCGGTCCGCCCGGCGGATGCCCCTGACCACCGCCGGGACCGTTCTCACCCATCTGCGCGGTTGCGGTCCCCGGGTTCGCCGAAAGCAGCACTGCCGTGACGGCCAGGAACACGACTGCAGCGGTCACGGTTGCGACGAGCGTGAACGTCTTCCTTCTTTCTGTGGAACAGGCCGTGGTCTTCATCACGAGCCTCCCCTCTTTTCTGAGCCCGACCTGCGGGCTGCCTTGGTTGCCCCCCGCCCAGGCACCGGGGAGGAGCATCACCACAACTCCCATTATGGCACGGGAGTGTGAAGCGCTCATGTCGAGCGGAGAGTGGAATTGAAAAGATCGTGTGAAGACGTGAGGAGAGGTCAGTCCTTCAGGAGCATGTAGCCGATGCCTCTGACGGTCTTGATGTGCTTCGGATCGTCGGGATCGTCCCCGAGCTTCCTGCGGAGCGAGGAGATGTGGACATCGACCGAGCGGTCGAAGTATTCGTGGTCGCGGCCGGCGGATGAGTGCAGCAGCTGGTCGCGAGAGAGCACCCTCCCCGCGCTGCGTGCCAGCGCCAGAAGCAGATCGAATTCCATGCGCGTCAGGTCCAGCGCCTCATCCGAAAGCGTCGCGACACGGGCCCCCGGATCGACCATGAGCGCACCCACGACCACGGGCTTCGCACGCTCGGGTGAGTCCTCGGGCGCCCACTCGAAGATCCGGCGGGTCACGGCTCGAAGTCTGGCCAGCAGCTCACGCGTGGAGAACGTCTTGGGAAGATAGTCGTCGGCCCCCATCTCGAGCCCGACGATCCGGTCGGTCTCGTCGCCACGACCGGTCAGCATCAGCACCGGCATGTCGGACTCCTGCCGGAGCTTCCTCAGCACGTCGAAACCGTCCATGCCGGGCAGCATCACATCGAGGATCGCGACCTGGAAATCCCCCGAGAGCGCCATCGTGAGCCCGTCGTCCCCCGTGTATGCGCACGAGACATCGTAGCCGAACGGCTCAAGGTACTCCGAGACCAGTCGACACAGCTTCTGGTCGTCATCGACGAGCAGAACGGTAACGCGGCCCTCCGCGTGCTCCGGTGTCATCGGGAACCCTCCCCCAGTTGACCGGACCCCGCCCTCTCGAGTTCGATCGTGACAGCCAGGCCGTGCGGCTCGATATTCCTGACGGCGACGCGGCCGCGGCACGCCTCGACGCACGTCTTGACGATGGCGAGACCGAGTCCGACGCCGCCGGCGCCGCCCTGTCTCGAAGCATCGGGCCGATAGAAGGGCGCGAAGAGCCGACTCAGGTTCTCTTCTTCAACACCGGGACCGCTGTCCCGGACCTCGACAACAACGCGCCCGGATGAGCTCTCCGCCGCCACGGTGATAGGACCGGCCGCTCCCGCGTATCGCACGGCGTTCCGCAGCAGATTGGCCAACGCTCTCGTGAGGAGCGCGGGACTGGCGACGACCGCGAGGTCGCCCCGCACGTCGACGACGACTTCGGCCGTGCCGCGCTCACGCTGTACGGCCTTGTCGACCAGTGGACGGAGCGCCACAGGCTCCAGCACTGCCTTCGATGGATCGTCTTCGGCCCGCGCGTAGAGGACGAGCTCCTGGACGAGTTCCGCCATGTGCTGGACGTCATCCCGAATGTCGTCGATCCGCTCCTGCGAGTGCCCGCCGCCCTGCTCGAGGACGCCGAGTCCGAGTTCCAGCCGCGCGATCGGCGACGACAGCTCATGCGCAACGTCGGCAAGGAACCGCTTCTGCCCCCGGACGAGCGGTCCAAGCCTTCCCGCCATGTCGTTGATCGCCCTCCCCAGTCTGCCCAGCTCGTCTCGACGGGTCTGCTCGACCCGCGCGTCGAAGTCACCACGCGCGATGCTCTCCGTAACGGCCGTCATCCTCGCGACGGGGCTGGCAATGCTCCGCACGAGCGGGATCCAGATGAGCGCGGACACGACGAGGAGCGCTGCGCTGACGAGGAGCCACGGCCGCGCGTCGAAGAAGAGCCCGTTCCCGTCACGCTGGTCGGACACAGCCACGAGCAGAACAGGGTGGGGAGGTCTTCCTCGCACCAGTTCGATGGCCACGGGAACGGCCCCCCAGTACAGAGCCGGATCACCGACTCTGACGAAGAACCTCCCGGGGTGGCGGTCGCGGTCCTCCGGATACGGGAGCGCCCGCTCCGGATGAGGCATGCCCTGTCCCGGTGGTGCTCCCGGCATGCCCTGTCCCGGTGGTGCTCCCGGCATGCCCTGTCCCGGTGGTGCTCCCAGCATGCCCTGTCCCCGTGGTGCTCCCAGCATACCGGGAGGTCCCTGCTCGCCTCGCCATTGGGCGATCATCGCGGCCAGTTCCTCCGGTATCTCCTGAGAGCTTCCGACCAGCTGTTCACCCGTCTCCTCATAGAGCAGAAACGTTACGCCGTACGCCTCCGAGGCCCGCGCGAGAGCCGAGTCCCACTCGGCCTGCGGTGTACGCTCCAGGTCCTGGAGAATGAGGGGCGCTACCGTTTCGAGGCCGTCGGCGGACACGGTTCTCAGGGGTGAGAGCGGGGCGATCCTGAGCTGGAAATTGAAGACGCCGACCAGCAGCAGAACGAGCACGACCACGCTCAGGACGAACCAGAGCAGGATCCGGGCGAAAAGGCTGAGACCAGGTCTGAACATCGTTGCTCCCAGAAATCGCGTGTCGTGGCACGTGGTGGGCCTGTCCGGCAGCCCTGCCACATCTCCCGGCGAGCCGGGACCAAGCGCCACCTGTGATTATCATGATTACACGCCGGAAACGGCCCTGCAATCGCCTTTACACAAGCTTCACAACGCAGTGCTTGCGGCAACACGAACCCTTCATGACACGCAACTACAATGGTGCATGAAGGATAGATACCAGAACCACCGGTGGCAGGGAGATGCGGGGCCGCCAGGTGGAACGCTCGCTCATTGGAGGTGTGGAATGAAGAACCTGCTCCTGCTCACGCTCGTCGCACTGCTCGCGCTGGCCGCCACGGCAGCTCACGCTGCTCTCACTCCCCCGGAGCATCCGCTGTTCGAGGGAGACGCCGTACACGAGATCCACCTGACGTTCCTCCAGGCCGACTGGTGGGACCAGCTCGAGTACAACTTCGAAACCTACGACGACCCACCCTACCTCGCCGCGGAATTCGACTGGGAAACGGTGCACTTCGATTCGGTCGGCGTGCGGTTCAAGGGTTCCAGCAGCTACTACGGAAACACCACCTACAAGAAGTCCTTCAAGCTCGACATCAACGAGTACGAAAGCGGAGCGGACGTCTTCGGTCTCGACAAGCTCAATCTCAACTGCGGCTGGCTTGACGCGAGCTTCGTCCGCGAGGCCGCCCTCTACGAGCTCTGCGAGGCCGCCGGTCTGCCGACCGAGCGGGCAAACTTCGCAGCGCTCTACATCAACGGTACGTACTGGGGGCTCTACATGCTCGTCGAGCAGTTCGACCAGCAGTTCATCGACAGCCGCTTCGGGGCCGGTGAACAGGGCAACCTCTGGAAGGGCGACGACTACGGCACGCTCGAGTACCTCGGAACGGACCCCGCCTCCTACTACGGCGACTACGAGCTCAAGACCAACGAGGAGGAGAACGACTGGACCGACCTCATCGAATTCACGTACGCGCTCAATAGCACGCCGGCGGCCGACTTCCCCGACACGATGTCCGAGTACATGGACGTCAACTCGGCGCTCGCGCTCCTGGCCGTTGACAACTTCGCTGTGAACCTCGACAGCTACTGCGGCCGCTGCGCCAACTACTACGCATATCATCGTCAGGTCGACGATCGGTTCGTGTTCGCCAACTGGGACCTCAACGAGTCGTTCGGCATCTTCGACTTCTGGCAAATGACGACGACGCAGAAGCAGCAGCTCAGTCCCTACTGGACATCCCCCTCCTACGGTGAGGAGCGACCGCTGGCCGAGG
The DNA here is from genome assembly GCA_964572375.1 of uncultured bacterium. Classification (GTDB taxonomy): domain Bacteria; phylum Joyebacterota; class Joyebacteria; order Joyebacterales; family Joyebacteraceae; genus JAPEKQ01. The sequence goes on from CAZNHF010000060.1 coordinate 7,335, forward strand.
AGCTCTGGGCGATCGATGCGTACGACGATGTCTATGTCGGGCACCTCCAGCGTCTCATGGCCGGAGCTGCGGACCCGGACACGCTCGTGGACCGCATGGAGGAGCTTCGGGACCTCATCCGACCGTACGTCTACCTGGAAACCTCGGGCCATCGGCTCTTCACGACGTCGGAGTTCGAGATCGCGATGACGAGTGACGTCCTCTACGGCAGCGGCGGTCCAGGCACGCGCACGATTCCGGCGCTCGAGACGTTCGTGCGGAACCGCCACAGCTACCTGACGGGTCTCCTCGGTTCATACACGCGCACCGAGGGCCTTGTTCTCAACGAGCTCATGGCCAGCAACGATGCAACGATCGCGGATGGATACGGCGAGTTCGACGACTGGGTCGAGATCGCGAACGTCGGAGCCGCCCCGGTGAGCCTTTCCGGCTACTATCTCACCGACGACATGGCGTACCCGACGCTCTACGCGCTCCCCGACACGACCCTGGCCGCGGGCGACTACCTGATCCTGTGGATCGACGATACGGCGGCTCAGGGTCCGCTCCACGCCGGATTCAAGCTGGACGTCGATGGCGAGGACCTGTTCCTGATGGACGGGTCGGTCATTCACGACTGGCTCACCTTCCCCGAACTCGCGGCCGACGTCAGTTACGGACGCTGGGCCAACGGCTCTGGTGACTGGCAGCTCCTGAGCCTCGCCACACCGGGTGCGGAGAACCAGAACCCGATCGAGCCGGAGGAGATCACGCTCTACATCAACGAGTTCGTCGCTCTGAACGACTCGGGGATCCAGGACCCTACGGGCGCCTACGAGGACTGGCTCGAGATCTACAATCCCGGACCCGAGGACGTTGACATGTACGGGCTCTACCTCACGGACGACCTGACGAACACGGTGCAGTGGAGCTTCCCGGACGTGACGCTGGACGCGGGTGACTTCCTGCTCGTCTGGTGCGACAGCGACCCCGAGGACGGGCCGCTTCACACGAACTTCAAGCTGAGCGGCAGCGGTGAGGACATTGGTCTCTTCGGGCGACTCGCCGCCGGCAACGAGGTCATCGACTCCTACACGTTCGGCGTTCAGACGACGGACGTCAGCGAGGGACGCGAGACGGACGGGGGCGCCACGTGGACGTTCTTCACGGAGCCGACGCCCGAGGCAAGCAATGGTGGAACACCAGTGTCGGATGACCCCACCATCACACGATTCAGCCTGGCCGCCAACTCCCCCAACCCGTTCTCACCGTCGACCTCGGTGAGCTTCACGGCACCGACGCGGAGCCATGTGACGATCGGCGTCTACTCAGTATCCGGCCGGAGGATCGCCGTACTGGCGGACACGGAGTTCGGCGCCGGACGGCACTCGGTCACGTGGAACGGTCTGGATTCGGATGGCCACGAGGTGGCTTCCGGCATCTACTTCGTCCGCATGCAGGCGGATGAGTTCGAAGCATCAGGCAAGATGACACTGCTGAGGTAGCTTACTCAAGCGGCCGCACCCTGCAGTGCAGGGTGCGGCACGGAAGGGGTACCGATCATGAAGACGACGATCATGCTTCTCCTGACTCTGGCGCTCTGCGCAACGGCTTCCGCGGACACGAATGAGCTCGTCATCACCGAGATCATGTACAACACGCCGGACTCACCGGACAACGAGTACGTCGAGATCTACAACCACACGGGAGTGACGGTCGACCTCACGGGCTGGTATCTCATCGACGACAACGACGACCACGACCCGTGCCTGCTGGTCGGCACGCTGGCGCCGGGCGATGTGCTCGTGGTTGCGGGCGACCCGACGCTCTTCGGAGCGGCCTACCCGACGGTCACGAACGTCAACCCCAACTACTTCAATGTGGATGACCTGGGGTGGGCCCTGAGCAACGGTGGAGAGCTCGTCCGCCTGTTCAACGCTTCGCTCGAGCTCGTCGATGCGGTCGAGTATGACGATGCCGACCCGTGGCCGACCGAGCCTGATGGCGACGGGCCTTCGCTCGAACTCATCGACGCCGGCTTTGACAACGCGCTCGCCGAGAGCTGGATGGTTGCGGCGATTGGCGGCACTCCTGGCACATATGAGTCCACCTCCCCCGTTGAGCCGGCGACATGGAGCGCGATCAAGGCGCTCTACAGGTAGTCCGGGACTGGCCGTCTGGGAAGAGAAGGGAAGACCATGAGGCATCATTCGCTGCACAGCAGAGGCAGGTCCCTGGCGTTGATTTCGCTGGGGACCGTCGCCTGTCTGCTCATCGCCACGGTCTCGGCGGCCGTCACCTACCCCGTCGTGGACACGGGACAGGTCATCTTCTACGACGACCTGGACGAGGTCACGGAACCGGCCCTCGGCGAGGCCTTCTACGGCCAGGACGCGCACTACGAGGGCAACCAGCCGAGCTACACGCTGAGCGGTGACGGGCTCACCGTCTATGACAATGTCACGGGGCTCACGTGGGCCGCCTCGGCCGACACCGACCTTGACGGCGTGCTCGAGTCTCCGGGCGACAAGCTCTCGTGGGACGACGCACTGGACTTCCCGGCGACCTTGAACGCGGTCAGCTACGGCGGGTACAACGACTGGCGCGTGCCGACGATCAAGGAGCTCTACTCGCTCATCCTCTTCTCCGGTGAGGACCCAAGCGGCTACTCCGGCTCGACGTCGGACATCGTCCCGTTCATCGACACCGACTACTTCGAGTTCGTCCACGGCAACGAAGCCCAGATGGAGCGGATCATCGACTCGCAGTACTGGAGCTCGAACGAGTACGTCGACGGATCGGGCGAGCAGCTCGTGTTCGGCGTGAACTTCGCCGACGGGCGCATCAAGGGATACGGCACATCGTTCATGGGCGGCGACAAGGTCTCATTCATCCAGTGCGTGCGGGGCAACACGGACTACGGCGTGAACGACTTCACGGACAACGGCAACGACACAGTGACCGACACCACGACCGGGCTGATGTGGCAGCAGGGCGACAGCGGTGAAGGGGTGAGCTGGGAGGAAGCGCTGGCCTACGCCGAGACGCTCGATCTCGGCGGACACGACGACTGGAGACTCCCGAACGCCAAGGAGCTCCAGAGTATCGTCGACTACAGCCGTTCCCCGGGGACGTCCTCATCGGCCGCGATCGACCCCATGTTCACGTGTACCGGGATCACGAACGAGACGCTCGCGAGCGACTACCCCTGGTACTGGGGAGGCACGACGCACGCGAACCTCGGAGAGGTGCCCGGCGGCCACGCGACGTACGTCTGCTTCGGCCGCGGGATGGGATACATGTTCGGGTGGGCCGACGTCCACGGAGCCGGCTGTCAGAGGAGCGATCCCAAGGCGGGCGACCTCAGCGATTTCACGTATGTGCCATACGGCTACTACTTCGGTGACGCCCCGCAGGGTGACGCCATCCGTATCGACAACTACGTGCGCTGCGTCCGTGACGCCGCCGACACGGGCGCCGTGGAGCCCCAGACCACGACGTCATCACTGAGATGGAGCCCCAACCCCTTTCGTGGCGAGTCTGCCATGATGTTCACGGCGCCGCTCGGGACCGAGAGCGCGAGTTGTGAGATCTTCGACGCTTCGGGCCGACTCGTCCGGAGCCTGACGGCGGACGCGGACGCTCAGGGGCTCGTCGCCTTCGCGTGGGACGGCACGACGAGCCACGGCGAGGAGGTCGCCACCGGCGTGTTCTTCGCGCGCATAGCGGCCGGCGAAGACACATACGAAACACGGGTCGTGATGCTCAAGTGAGCTCACGAGCCTATTGCAGACCGGATGTGCCTGGGAAGCGAGGAGGGGTTGTCATGAATGCCCAACGACGCAGCATCACCAGAATCGGAAGTCGAGCGGTCGCTCTCCTGACCGCCGTCATCCTCACCGTGCTGGGAGGCGTCGGCTGCGACAGCACCGCAGGAGTCGATTCCACGCTCGACGGGCTCACACCCGGCTCGGGGAGCGCCCTGCTGGTCGACACGGGTCAGCAGACCTGCTACGACAACGACTCCTCGATCGCGGACCCCGATCCCGGAAACCCGTTCTACGGACAGGACGCTCAGTTCGAGGGATTGGACTTCAGCTTCGTCGACAACGGCGACGGCACCGTGGCCGACCTCAACACGGGGCTGATGTGGCAGCAGACGCCCAACAGCGCGTCGTACAGCTGGCAGGATGCTCAGGACTACTGCGATGATCTTGTCCTCGGTAACCAAGACGACTGGAGAGCGCCGTCCCTCACGGAGCTCTTCTCGATCAGCGACTTCGGGACCGGTTGGCCGTACATCGACACCGGGTACTTCGACAACGTGTCGGTGCCTGACCTCAAGATGCTGCAGTACTGGTCGAGCAACTTCTATGAGGTCGGCACGACGCACGGCGGCGCGCCGTCCGCCTTCGGTGTGAACCACGGAACCGGTCACATCAAGGCATACCCGGACGGGGGCGACGGGCAGCCGATGGCCCGCAAGTACGTGCGAGCCGTCCGCGGAGATGCCTACGGCGTCAGCGAGTTCGTCGACCACGGTGACGGCACCGTCACGGATAACACGACGGGCCTGATGTGGCTCGCGGACGACAGCGGCGAGGGACTCGACTGGGAGCACGCCCTCGCCTACGCGGAGACCTGCACTGCGTCCGGGTACGACGACTGGCGCCTCCCGAACGTCAAGGAGCTCCAGAGCATCGTGGACTACTCGGGTGTCTACCCGGCCATCGACCAGACCTGTTTCAACATCACGGATGACGACGCCTATTTCTGGACCAGCACCTCTGCCTATTTCGGTCCCCCGGACCCCGAGTACTACTACGCGTGGTATGTCGCGTTCGGGTACGCGGTCGGCCCGGACGGAATGGACACGCATGGCGCCGGCGCGGTGCGCTTCGACACCAAGGTCGAGGGCGGACCGGCCGGCGAGGAGCCGGAGCGGGTGTACAACTACGCCCGGTGCGTGAGGGATACGGAACTGGACACCGGCGGCAGGCTATAGGAGCCTGGAGCACTGCGGACCAGGCCTCACGGGCAGCAGTGGGTCGGGGCGTGAAGCTGGGACTCGCCGCCGACCGCCGCTCGTGGCCTGATGCGCGAAGAGCCCGGTCCATGTTTCGTCGGAGCCGAAGAAGAAACCCACGAGTACGCTCTGACCCACGAACTCCGAGAGGTCGAAGCAGTCGCTCTTGTACTCCATAGCCTGGTGCTCATCGCTGTATGCCAGCTCGCCACGGATGCACTTCGTGTCGAGACACATGAACTCGTCCTGCGCGTCGTAGAACGAGGCAGGGATGACGAGGTCCCAGGTCGTACCACCGTCAGTGGAGACCTTCACGTTCCCGCCGTCGTAGAACCCCTCCATATGGTAGTAGTGACAGAGTTCCATGCAGGTGCAATCGGCGGTGATCGCAACCGGTCCTATCACCGCTGCCTCACCGGAGTACTCGTATGTGGTGCTGTTAAGGACTGTCCCGAGGACGTTCGTCACGGCCTCGTCATCACAGTCCACATCAGGATCCTGATCGGACTCGCCCCACTCCCACACCGACGCGCCCCCGCAGTTGAGTATCGAGAACCCGCCGTCGGACACATCGAAATCGAACTCCTGGCAGACGGAGACTAACGGGCAGCAGTCTGCTGGCGGAGTCGGATCCACGACAGTCAGCGTGAAGGGGCACTCGTAACCATCACAACCGTCGACGACAATGTAGTAGGTCCCAGGATCGAAGCAGTCAAAGAATTCCTCATAGTCATCGTAGAAGATGCAGCTGTCTTCATCGCAGCCGTCGAGGATGAACAGATCGAGATCACAGGCGTTTTCGTCGTAGCCGATCGAGATGCCGAGGATGCGGCAGCCGGGACCGTCCAGGGCACCGCTCTCATGGTGCCCTCTCCTGCATGGTGGGGCATGGTGTAGGAGTCTCGAACTCGGGGAACGGGCACAATCGAGCGCGTCGCCGCCTAGATCGAGAACCAGTAGCTGAGCTTCGCCATGATACGGTTCTCCGCCTCTCTGCGGACCAGCGGATCGATGCTGAAATCGTTGGTAAAGTCCTCAGGATCGCCGTGGAACGCGCGCGCGTCGTAGTCGCTGCGGGTATGTGACCAGACGAGATAGAAGGTGCATCCAGGCCGGTACTCCCAGCGGTAGACCATATTCAGGTTGAGCGCTCCGTAGCTGAAGTCGTCGTCTGAGACATCAGACCCCGTGTAGGGCTCCAGGTCGTAGCTGTCGGGCGTCATCAGCTCTCGGGCATTGCTGTAGTTGCCGACGGTCAGGT
>CAZNHF010000061.1:0-10015 GCA_964572375.1 uncultured bacterium
CGCTCGCGCGGCTCGATGTGGACATCGCTCGCCCCCTCCTGAATCGCCTGGAGGAGGATGAGGTTCACCAGCCGGATGACCGGCGCATCGTTCGGCTCGATCGAGAGCTGCTCCGCATCGACTTCCGCCGCGGCATTGGCTTCCACCTCGACGTCGACGATGTTCTGGATCGACTTCTCCACATCGATGTCGTCGTCGTAGTACTTCTCGATGGCGGCCACGATCATCGCCGGATCGGCCTTCGCGGTCTTGACCTCACAGCCGGTGTTGGCGGCAATCGTGTCGGTAGCGATGACATCGCGCGGGTCCTCCATCGCAACGACGAGCGTGTCACCCTCGCGCCCGACGGCGATGAGGTGAAACCTCCGCGCCATCTCACGCGGGATGAGACGCACTACGTGCGAGTCCACGTCGAGCGTGGAGATGTCCACCACGGCCTCTGGTGAGGTGTCCGCGTAGTTCATCACATCAGTCCCTGCAAGTGCCCTAGTTCGGGGCCGTTTGCGGCCCGTCCTCCACACAATAGAGCAAGCCGCATGCCAATCAGCGGCAACTGGGTATTACCTTCGTCAAGAATGGATAAGTGCCTGTGTGGTGTGATTTTGAGAACATTCGGAGGTGTTGCTGACTATGCGTCCCGGGCGGGAGCGACGAGAGGTCTCGCATCGTGCAAGGGGGTCGTCCCGAATACCGGAGGGGATTCGACATGTCCCTTCGCGCGTTCCCGCTTGCAGCTCAGAAACGCGCTTGCGATGACCGGATCGAACTGCGCGCCCGACTCCTCCGCGAAGATCTCGAGCGCCTCAGCTTCGGGAACGGGGCCGCGGTACGGCCTCTCAGAGGTCAGCGCGTCGTAGCAGTCGGCGACCGCGAGGATACGGGCTCCGAGCGGGATGTCGGCCCCGGCGATGCCCGCCGGATAGCCCTTCCCGTCGAAGCGCTCGTGATGGTGTCGCACCATCTCGATGACATCGCCGAGTTCCTCGATGGGCTCGAGGATTCGCGCAGCGAAGACGGGGTGCTGCTTGACAAGCTCCCACTCATCAGCGTCGAGACGCCCCGGTTTGTTCAGAACGCTCTCCTGGATGCCGATCTTGCCGATGTCGTGCAGGAAGCCGGCGATCCAGATGTTCTGGACCTCGTCCTCCGACAGTGAGAGGTACCTGGCGATCCGAACGGATTCCTCAGCGACTCGCGCCGAATGGCCCTGGGTGTAGCGGTCCTTCGCTTCCAAAGCCTGCGCGAGCGCCTTGATGCTCCCGATGAATAGGCTCCTGAGATCCACGTTCGCCTGATTGAGCTGCAGTGTGCGCTCCTGGACCATCGCCTCGAGGTTCCTCTGGTACTCCCGGTTCTGCTTGACCAGAGTCTTCTTCTCGACCGCACGATCCACGGTCAGGCTGAGAACGTCCAGATTGAGGGGCTTCGAGAGGAAGTCGTAGGCTCCGAGACGCATCGCCTCGAGCGCCACGGAGAGGTCGGGGGCACCGGTCATCATGACCACGGCGACGTCGCCGTCGCTCATCCGGATACGTCTGAGCATCTCGACGCCGTCGATGCCGGGCATGTTGATGTCCGAGAGAATGCCGTCGTACTCGCCTCGCGCGATCATCACGAGCGCCTCTTCAGCGCTTCCGGCCTTCTCGCACTCGTACCCGTCGTCGCTGAGCTTGAACGCCACGAGATCCCTGATGCTGGGCTCGTCATCGACGACGAGGATCCTCCCCCGCTGCTCGTCCAATACTCCCTCCCCAGTGGGAATCCGGCTGCCGGATACAGACCACCCCGGCTCCTGGCTGAAAGCGGACCCGTCCGCTCACAGCATGCGCATGTTGCCCCCCTGGAACAAGCAAGTCCCGTTCCAACGGAACAAGGCACACCCGCGCGAAAGACCCGAACGTGGGGACTTTGAGAGAATATGAAGGGATGTTCAGTTTGTTTGCCGGATGACTCCGCTGGGCGGACCGGCAGAATGCGAGGAAACGACAGAGAGTTGCGTAACAGGCCAAGAAACTGTTCACCGTATGAACAGAGCAGGTCTGTCCCTGGAAGGCTACCGCCCGAGGTCGGCCAGTTCGATCTGCTTCCACTCACGCGCAAGGCGGTCCCACTTGAAGAACTTGACGATATCGACCGACTCGTCCTCCGAGTAGAGGTACTCGACTTCGCTCTCCGAACCGCTACGCTTCGAGAAACTCACCCTCTTCTCGAGGAGGAGCGGCCTGACGGTCCGCTCGAGCCTCATCCGACCAGAGTCCCCGTCGAACTCGGCTGTTTCGATGGTCATACGACGCTCCGGAAGCTCCTCGAACGTATGCTCGACGAACCCGAACAGCTTCTCGATCTTGTCGAGCAGCTCCCCCCATTTCTTCTGAAGCATTCGGCCTCCCTGCAGGTGCCTCGTGCGTCAACACCCTCCCGGACTTCAGCGAATCACTCCCTTACGCCGTCCCACGGTCACGAAGGCTCCCAGAGCACGCTCGAGCATACTCCGGTCGTGAGCCGCCGAGAGCTGAACGCGGATTCGCGCTGTGCCGCTCGGGACGACGGGGTAGCTGAATCCTATCACGTAGACGCCCTCGTCGAGAAGCTCCGTCGCGAACTCCTCCGCGAGACGCGCGTCGTTCTCGTACCGACCGAACATGACGGGCACGATGGGGTGCGACCCGGCAACGATGTCGAAGCCCGCCTTCGCCATCTCCCCTCGGAAGAAGCGAGTGTTCCCGTGCAGTCGCTCGAGAAGGTCCGTCGAGGCGGATAGATGCCCGATGGCGGCGATCGTGGCGCCGAGGACGGCCGGAGCGACCGTATTGGAGAACAGATACGGCCGCGACTTCTGCCTGAGGTACTCCACGATCAACGCGTCTCCGACGACGCATCCGCCGGATGCGCCACCCAGAGCCTTCCCGAAGGTGGTGGTTATGAGGTCGACCCTGCCCTCGCACCCCGTGTGCTCGGGCGTCCCGCGACCGGTTGCGCCGATCACGCCGGTCGCGTGCGAGTCGTCGACCATCAGAAGAGCGCCGTGCTCTTCGGCCAGATCGCATATCTCCGCGAGTTTGGCGATCTCCCCGTCCATGCTGAAGACACCGTCCGTCACTATCATGCGGCGCCTGGCGCTCGACGCATCACGAAGTTTTGCGGCGAGGTCATCCATGTCGGAGTGCGCGTAGATGTGGCGGGCAGCTCTGGAGAGCCTGACGCCGTCGATTATCGACGCGTGGTTGAGCTGGTCGGCAATGATGGCATCCTCCTCGGTGAGGAGCGTCTGAAACACGCCGAGGTTCGCGTCGAAGCAGGACGAGAAGAGGATCGCATCGTCCATCCCGAGAAACCGGGCGACGACGCCTTCCGCCTCCTTGTGGATCTCCTGGGTTCCACAGATGAACCGGACCGATGACAGACCGTACCCCCACCGATCGAGCGCCGACCTTGCGGCCTCAAGGATGAGCGGATGCGAGGTAAGGCCCAGGTAGTTGTTCGCGCAGAAATTGAGAACCTCGCGACCGTCGACCGTTCGGATCACAGCTCCCTGCCGCGTAGCGATGACTCGTTCGGTCTTGTAAAGACCTGCCGCGCGCATGGCGTCGATCTCCTCGCGAAGCCCGTTCAGAAACAGCGTGCTCATCTTGCACCTCCGTGGTGTTCCTTCCGACACTCGTGCCCGCCGGGCGCTTCATGGCGACAGAAGCCCTCTTATCATCGCACACAGTCTACTCCCGGAAGGCGGAAGTTCCAACAGCGACTGAGGGCTGCCTCAGTAACGTGGTATCGCCTTCCCGCCTGCCATCTGGTACATTTGTCGGAACGCAGACGGGTATGCGAAGACATCAGACACCCCGACAGGAAGGGCAGCGCGGTGAGCGGACCCAGAACGACCAGAGTCCTCGTGACAGGCTCCGAGGGGCAGATCGGCTCCGAGCTCACGCTCGAGCTTCGCAGACAGTACGGTGCTGAGAACGTCGTCGCCAGTGACATTCGAAACGACCCGAAGACGTCCGAGGGGGAGTTCGGTGGACCCTATGAGGTTCTGGACGTCACGGACGCCGGCGCATGGCGTGAGGTCTGCAGGAAGTACAGTATCGATACGGTGGTCCACATGGCCGCCATTCTGTCGGCCACCGGAGAGAAGAACCCGCAGATGGCCTGGGACGTCAACGTCAGCGGTCTCGTGAATGCGCTCGAAACCGTGCGCGAACTCGAGCTTCTCAGGATTCTCTGCCCCAGCTCGATCGCCGTGTTCGGGTCGGGCTGCCCGAGAGAGAACACCCCACAGGAGACGGCGCTCAAGCCGACGACCATGTACGGCGTAACGAAGGTCTGCGGGGAACTCCTCTGCGACTACTATGTTCATAGATTCGGCGTCGATGCGCGAGGCCTCAGATACCCGGGCATCATCTCCGCCGAGACGCTCCCGGGCGGCGGCACGACCGACTACGCCGTCGACATCTACTACAAGGCGGTCGAGGAAGGCCGTTATACGTGCTTCGTGCGCGAGGACACGCGTCTGCCGATGATGTACATGCCGGACTGCATCAAGGGAACGATCGACCTCCTCCAGGCGGACTTCGCCCGTCTCAAGCACCACGGCGACTTCAACATCGGAGCGATGAGCTTCACCGTCGGCGAGCTCGCCACATCCATCCGGCGCCACGTCCCCGGGTTCGAGGTGAACTACGAGCCGGACGAACGCCAGGCGATAGCCGACTCGTGGCCCGCATCGCTCGACGATTCCGCCGCACGCGCTGAGTGGGGTTGGGAGCCGTCGTTTGATCTCGAATCGATGACCGCCGACATGCTTGAGAGGCTCACGCAACGGCATCGCGAGGGCAAACTCTACGGCTGACGGACGGCGCTCCGCTCTCGCCGCGCTGCATGAAGAACAGGAACACGTCGACTCACACGAAACGGGGGCGTCACAAGACGCCCCCGTTGTTCGTCCTTCGGATTCGCAATAGCTACATCCCGTACTTGTCGATTATCCCCTGCTTGTCGAGGCCGAGGATCCCGTACTTCTCCCCCACCTTCGTGAAGGCCGCGACGCACTTGTCGATGTGCTCGTTCTCGTGTGCCGCCGAGAGCTGCACGCGGATGCGCGCCTGGCCGGCCGGCACGACCGGGAAGAAGAAGCCGATGACATAGATACCCTCCGCGTACATGTCGCGCGACATGTCGTTGGCGAGCTTCGCGTTGTAGAGCATCACCGGGACGATTGGGGTTTCGCCGGGGCGAATGTTGAGCCCCGCCGCCGCCATCCCTCTGCGGAAGCGCTTCGTGTTGGCCTCGAGTTTGTCCCGTCGCTCGGTTGACCCTGAAATGAGATCGATGACCTTGATCGACGCGGCGACGATGGGCGGAGCCAGCGAGTTCGAGAAGAGATAGGGTCTGGCATTCTGCCGGCAGAGCTCGATGAGCTCCCGCTTGCCCGAAACGCAGCCACCGGATGCCCCACCGAGCGCCTTCCCGAACGTCGTCGTGATCAGATCCACCTTGTCCATCACACCGAAGTGCTCGTGCGTCCCGCGCCCCGTCTTCCCTATGAAACCGGACGCGTGAGACTCATCGACGAGAACCATGGCGCCGTACTTCTCGGCGAGCGCGCACATCTCGTCGAGCGGACAGAGGTCGCCGTCCATCGAGAAGACACCGTCCGTCACGATGAGACGGTGGCGCTTGTCCTGGTGCAGCTCGAGCTTCTTCTCGAGGTGATCCATGTTCATGTGCTTGAACGTGTCGTACTGCGCCGAGCAGAGCCGGATGCCGTCGACCAGCGAAGCGTGGATGAGCCGATCGGCTATGATGACGTCATCCTGCCCGAGGATCGCTTCGAAGACGCCCGCGTTCGCGTCCATGCACGACGGGAAGAGCAGCGTGTCCTCCATCCCGAGAAAGACCGAGACCTTGTTCTGCAGCTCGCGGTGGATGTCCTGCGTGCCACAGATGAACCTGACGGAGCTCATCCCGTATCCACGAGCGTCGAGCCCCTCGTGCGCCGCCCTGATGACGTCGGGATGACTCGACAGACCCAGGTAGTTGTTCGCGCAGAAATTGAGGACATCTTCCTGAGGCGCGCCTTCCGGGTACTCGACCCGGATCTCGGCGCCCTGCGGCGAGCAGATGAAACGCTTCTCCTTGAAGAGGCCCTTCTCCTTGATCGCCGCGATCTCCTCAGTGAAGAGCAGTCGCGTCCCGTCCGTGAATGCCATGTACGCCTCCGAATCAGCCCTGGTACTTCTTTACGAGTTCCACGATCTTTGTCACGGTGTCAAACGCTTCGGGGGTAGCCTCTTCGTTCGGCAGCTTGATGTCGTACTTCCTTTCAAGAAAGACCTTCAGCGACACCATGGAGAAGCTGTCCACGATGCCGGACGAGATGAGAGGCGAGTCAACTCCGACCTCGAGATCGTCGTCCTCGTCGACGTACTCGTCGATGATGTACTCCAGCACCACGTCCTTCATCTCAGCCATCAAGTCCCTTCCTTGTCTTGCGTGCAATTCTGTGCCCCAACGCGATTCGGTGTCCGTGCGGCCGGCGCCTAGTCGTCCTCGAGCGTCGAAAGATCACCGACGTCCTCGCCCCACTCAAGCGCTCTGAGATATCGTCTCAAGATCTTGCCCGAACGTGTCTTGGGGAGCTTCTCCACGTACTCGATCTCCTGCGGCATCGCCAGCGGCGAGAGCCTCTTCCTTATGAAGTTCATGATCGAGAGCTCGAGGTCGCCCGACGGCTCGAACCCCGGGTTCAATGTCACGACCGCCTTGACGACCTCCATATTGACGTCGTCCGGTTTGCCGATGGCCGCGGCCTCCGCGATTGCTTCGTGCTCGACGAGCGCGGACTCGATCTCGAAGGGACCGACCAGATGCCCGCCGGTGTTGATGACGTCGTCGTCGCGACCGACGAACCAGTAGTAGCCGTCCTTGTCGATGCTCGCGCGGTCGCCGGAGACGTACCAGAGACTCGTGTCGGTCCTGAGTGCATCAGGGACAGCGTCATCACTCGCACCCACGAACTTGCTCCGGTAGATGTCGGGCTGCTTCCAGTACGCACGGAACATCGCGGGCCAGCCGGGCCGGAACGCGAGCAGCCCGACCTTCCCGGGTTCCGTGATAGGCTCGAACGTCTCGAGGTCGAGAACGCCCGCCGCGATCCCGGGGAACGGCTTTCCCATCGAGCCGGGCTTGATGGTCATCCCCGGGTAGTTCGTGATCATCATCGCCCCGGTCTCGGTCTGCCAGAACGTGTCGTGGAACGGAAGCCCGTAGACTCTCTCGCTCCAGATGACGACCTCGGAGTTCAGAGGCTCACCGACGGACGCCAGGTGTCTGAGTGACGAGAGATCGTGTTCTCTCACGAGGTCCTCACCGTCACGCATGAGCGAGCGGATGGCGGTCGGCGCCGAGTACCAGACGGTCACGCGGTTGTCCTTGATGAACTCGTACCAGCGCCTGGACGTGAAGCCCGAGTCGAGGACGCACTGTGTCACACCGAGCGCCCAGGGGCCGATAATCCCGTAGCTTGTGCCGGTCACCCAGCCGGGGTCGGCCGTGCACCAGTAGACGTCGTCGCCCCTGAGGTCGAGCACCCAGCTCGCGGTCAGAGCCTGCCCCCATACCGAGCTGTGCACGTGCATCGCGCCTTTCGGCTGGCCGGTCGTTCCCGAGGTGTAGTGCAGGACCGAGGGCGACTCAGGGTCGGCGCGAAAGGATGCGAACTCCTCGACGCGGGGCGCCGCCTCGACGTCGAAGAAGACCTCTCCGTTCTTAAGCTTCTCCTCGTCTCCCTCGACGACGATGATGTGCTCGAGTGTCGGAAGCCGATCGAGGATCTTCCGAACCTTCTTCACGTGCTTCTGCGTGGTGAGGATGGCCTTCGTCTCCGCGCTCGCCAGACGTACCTCGAGCGATTCGTCACCGAACGCGGAGAAGAGCGGCTGCGCAATGCCGCCCATCTTGAGGATGCCGAGGAACGAGAAGTAGAGACTCGGGATCTTGTCCATGAAGATGCAGATGCGGTCGCCCGGCTCGAGACCGCGGTCCGTGAGGAACCGCGCGAACGCGTTCGAATGGACGCGCAGCTCGTCGAACGTATAGACGCGCTTCTTCCCGCCGAACCCCTCCCAGATGAGCGCCGGTCTGTCGGCTCCCCCACGGGCGCAGATGCGATCGGAGCACATGTGTCCAATGTTGAGCAGCTCGCCGTCGGTCCAGCCGAGGACATCCCGCGAGACGGACCAATCGAAGTTCTTGAGACGCTCCTCGTACGACCCGATGTTGCTCATGGAACGACCCTTCCCTGTGTTCTGGTGAATGCTCGATGTGGTTCTACTCTGATGAATGCCCTCACTCACTCGTGCGCGTCGCGCGAGCCCGGTTGCTCCAGCACCACGACTGCGAGCGCCGTATTCTTCGTGTGCGCGATCGAGAGAGACCAGCGCGATGCTCCCACGGCGCCGGCCGCCTCGAGCGCGCGGCCGGTGATCCGGATGTCGACATCACCCGACGCGCGTCGGAGGATCTCAACATCATGCCACAGGGCGCCTTCACCCATTGCGTCGCCGGCAAAGACGGTATCCGGCGGCGCCGTGCCATCGGCAGACGGCCAGGCTGCTGCCGGCGCGCCGATGCCGGTTCCAGCGAGCGCGTGGAGAAACGCGCGTTTCGCCGCCGCCCGGGCCGCGAAGCACTCCCACGGCCGTGCTCTCGCGGAACAGTAGGCGGTCTCGTCCGGCAGGAAGAGCTCGGCCACGCGGGCATCGTCCAGAAGCGCCCGGAACCGGGCCACATCGACGACATCGGTCCCGATCCCAATGATCACGCGGGCCTCCTGCGCGTTGGACTGCGATGAGTCCGTTGATTCTACCGTGCCTTTGGCGCCCGGTCAATCGCCCCATGGCACACCGAACCCCGCGGCGCCATGCGCGCCGCGGGGTTCACCGCGTCCCACCCCGTTCGCGACCTACCTGGCGCGATAGAGCGCCTTCACACGCCCCCAGCTGGAGAGTTCAACGGGCGAGCTGCAGTCGGATGGATGCGACGGGATGTTCACCTCGCCCGGGCTCGGGATCATCATGAACCAGTCCTCCGCGCTCGACGTGTTGTGGTCGATGCCCCCGGGACACCGACCGAGACAGTTCCCCTGAGGTACTCCGGGCGCCGGCTCTGCGTCCAGGCACGCGCCATAGCCGACCGGGACCGGGTCGGCCACGCCGTCCCAGTTGACACCGTCGACGATGGTCCAGCAGTCCACGCTCGTGGTCGTATCGGCGCCGGTCGCGAGCAGGATGCCGTCTCCCACGTTCGCGAGCGCGATGTCCTGGTCGTAACCACCGCAGTGCGTGATATTCGGAACATTCGGATTGTCGTTGTCGTCCGATGGATGCACGAACTCCCAGTCCGCATCCGACAGGTCCGGCGTGAGTTCACCGGCGACAGCGTCCCGCGCGAGCACCATCCTCTGTCCCGGCCAGATCGGGTGATTCAGTTCCCCCTGCCGACCCGGGAACCGGAAGATCGGTTCGGGCATCCCATCGTCCCCCTCGTCGCTGATCACGGCCCCGTCGAGGAAGGAGACGGTCCCACCCGTGTTCTCGATCTCGACGTACTCGTTGTGCGCGTCGAACCCGGGCACGTAGTAGTAGATCTCCGTGAACACGACGCGGTCCCACGTCTGAAGCGCGACCGCCGGAACCGCGAAGGTCGCGACGATTCCTGAAACGAGCACCACACTCAGCATCCGCACGATCACCTTCTCCACACCCCACCCCCCTCATCTCGCTACCGCCAGCCGCCAGCCGCCACGTCACTCTCGTACATCCTCATCGCAGGGAGCGCGCCAGACGCTCATACAAAGACGAGAGGCCCGTGGAACGGGCCTCTCGTGAACAATCGAGTGATCGAGATGTTGCCGTGGTGTCAACTCCGTGGACGCACCCGCGCAATAGCGTTAGCGCGGACCCATCCGCGCAATGAGCACTAGCGCGGACCCATCCGCGCAATGAGCACTAGCGCGGAC